>JAWLFL010000009.1:0-45914 GCA_041685605.1 Cyclobacterium sp.
GAAAGGCTGGCTAACAAAGTGGATTTCCCTGCATTAGGAAACCCCACCAGTCCCACATCTGCCAATAATTTCAATTCCAGGATAATCCATTCTTCTACCGCCTCTTCGCCGGGCTGCGCGTAATGCGGGGCCTGGTTGGTTGCTGTCTTAAAATGATCATTTCCCAAGCCTCCTCTTCCTCCAGGCGTAAGAATAAATTCCTGACCGTCTTCATTGATTTCACATCTGACTTGTCCCGATTCAGATTCTCTGGCAACGGTTCCGATCGGAACTTCCAAAACGATATCCTGTCCATCCGAACCTTTCCGCCTACCGCCTTCTCCGTTCTTCCCTCTTTCTGCGATGACATGCTTTTTGTATTTGAGATGCAGCAGTGTCCAAAGCTGCGCATTACCTCTCAGAATGACATGCCCACCACGGCCCCCGTCTCCACCATCAGGCCCGCCCTTGGGCACGTGCTTTTCCCTACGAAAATGCACCGAACCATTGCCCCCTGCACCCGAACGGGAACAAAACTTCACATAATCAATAAAATTAGAGCCTGCCACCTCGTTTTTATTTACTGTACGTTTTTTTCATTTTCCGGCTCATTGACATTCAACCGCCCGGAAAAGAAAATGGCTAAGCGCTGAAGCTTAGCCAGAAACAATGCTGCAAAGGTACAGATTAATAATTATCTATAACAGTGCAAATTTTTTGAAAAATCTCATCGATCGCTCCGACGCCGTCTATTTTGGCCAATTTTCCCTGTTCCTGGTAATAGTTGGCCACTGGAAGGGTTTCGTCATTATATACCTTTATCCGGTTGTTTATTTTCTCCTCATCCTGATCGTCTGCTCTTCCGGACGTTTTTCCCCGTTCTCTGATTCGCTTTTTAAGTTCTTCTTCCGGAACTTCCAATGCGATCATCCCGGAAATGCGCGTTCCCTTTTTGGTTAACAATTCATCCAATGCCCTGGCCTGAGCAACTGTACGGGGAAATCCGTCAAAAATAAACCCGGTCAGGTCAGCGGTCGAATTGATTTTATCATCCACCATGCCGATGACTACTTCATCGGGGACAAGGTTTCCGTCATCCATGTACTTTTGGGCCAACTTCCCTAAATCCGTGCCTTCACCCAAGTGCTTCCTGAATAAATCCCCGGTGGATATGTGTTCGATTTTATATTTTTCAATCAATTTTTCGCTTTGGGTTCCCTTTCCGGCACCGGGAGGGCCAAATAAAACAATATTCAACATAGGTTCATTTTTTTAAAATGGATTATTAGAATTCTGTTTTTTGATAAAGTTGTCGAAGATTTCTGCCCTGTCCTTTGTAATCCAATCCATAACCGATCACAAATAAATCTGGGATTTCAAATCCAGTATACCGGATACGTATCCTTTCTTTTAAAGCATCCGGCTTCAAAAACAAGCTCGCTATTTCCAGACTGGCGGGATTACTGCTGCCAAGCAGGTCAAGAAGGTAAGACATGCTTTTTCCCGTATCCACGATATCTTCTACAATTAATACATCCTTTCCTTCCAAATCGGTATCCAAACCCATTAACACACGGACATTTCCGGTACTTTGAGTACCCGAATAGGAGGCTAACTTTACAAAGGAAACCTCCATCGGAAGGTCTATCGCCTTACAAATATCAGACATAAACATGAAACTACCGTTCAAAACGGCCAAAATTACCAGTGATTTGTCCTTATAATCCTCATTTATGGCATCCGCCAACTGGTTTACCCGATTTACAAGTTGCTCTTCAGAGATAAATGGCTTAAAAAAAAGGTCGTGGATTTTGATCATGTAACTACGATTTCCCTGAGCAGCAAGGCTACTATCAAAATTTATTTTCGAATAAAAGACATTTTCGAATCCATTACAAATTTTGCATTAAATATTGATACAATTTAACCATGCATTCCAAGTCATAAAATGCGGCTTTTTCGGCTGGGGTGTGTGGATTTTCTTCGGCGATACCGATAAAACACCAGTCTATGGGATAGGGGGATAATTGGATTTCCCTGCCGTCGCTCCCCCCATAAGCTTCTACCTCCAATTGGTAGGGGACAGCACTTTCATCGGCTTTTTGAATAATCCTGTCCAAAAAACTTTTTCTGGGTATGTGACTATCCCTTAGCGAAATCACGGCTCCTTCATTCAAATGAACCCCATCGGTCACCCAGGTAACGTCTGCGATTAAAGCCTGCCGGATACCCCATTTCTCATAAATAAACCGGAGAAGAAAAGGCATGGATCCTCCTCCGTGTTCCTCATAGGTGCTGAATACGATCAATCCATTTTCGATCGTTTCGCACAGTTTCAGAAGCGCATAAATGCCCAACCTATTGTCCAGATAAGCGGCTTGAATAAAGCCCCCGGAAAGCTTAATATCCTGTTCAAACGCCAGTAAGGTACCTCTCTGAATGCCCCTGGGGAAATCGTGGAAAAGATTACCCTCTTTTTCCAAAAGCCTGCAACGGATGTCTCCGGCCAGATCCTCCCCCTGTAACCAGGTACCTTCCCAAACCTCGGGACCTCCTACTGGAACCAGTTGGTTTTCATACCTGCTGGTAAACCCAACCGTATCCATATGCGCAAAAGCGGCCGTTTGCGGATTGCCAAAAGCCAGAATGATATTATCCTGAAAATTTGGCCCAAAAAAAAGTTCTGGTGAAACATTCCATGCGCTCCTTCGTTTGGTTATTTGTTCGATTAGGTAGGATGCTATTTTGGATTCGTCACCCGAAACACTATTTAAATAAAGAATTTCTTTCAATAAATTTTCCATTGGCATAGTTTATGTTAAAATATTTTATAAATTTCGGGTCTATTATCCTTTTTATCGAAACAATTGAGATAGATGTTTAAAGTTCCCATAATTTAATATACATTTGTATCACAAACCGAGTAAAAAAACTAGTAGCAATCAAAATCAATTAAAACACTGAATGTTGTAAAAAATTTTTTATCATGAAAAAAATAATACTATCAACACTAATGGTTGGTGCTTTAGCATTAGGTGCTAATGCTCAAGACGACTTCAACAAATGGTCCATAGAAGTAAATGGAGGGTTTAATAAACCAATGGCGCCAATGACGCCGGGATATTTTTCTCCGACATTAAATTTGGGCCATGTGGATCTGGGAGCCCGGTATATGTTTAACGAAAAATTTGGAACCAAACTTGATTTTGGTTTCGGTAGCTTTAGTAGTGCTAGCGATACGCCTGATTTTTCTTCCAACTATTACCGATTAAACCTGCAAGGAGTAGCCAACCTCGGAAGAATAATGAATTGGGAAACGTTTTCGCAAACGTTCAACCTGTTGGGACATTTTGGCGGGGGAATCGGACGATTAACTCCCCAAGAAAATCAGTGGGCTGATTTTCAGGATAATCAGTACAACATTATCACTGGAATGACCCTGCAAGTTCGGCTGAGCGACCGCATTGCACTTAATGGCGATATTTCCAACATCGTAGCTGGAAGACAAGACGTGGCCTTCGATGGTGCTTCTTCAATCAATCCCGCCTCTGAGAATGGATACTATGGTGCGAATTCTGTCTGGTGGACAGGAACCGTGGGATTAACTTTCTATCTGGGTAGTAATCCTTCCCACGCAGACTGGTACCTTAGAGACAGCAAATATGCTACTAAAGAAGAGCTAGCTACTCAGATCGGTGAGATCAAAGATATGTTGAAGGATTCTGATGGTGACGGTGTTCCGGATTACCTGGACAAAGAGCCTAACACTCCAGCTGGAGCAAGGGTAGACTCTCATGGTGCAACCATGGATTCTGATGGTGATGGTATTCCTGATCACGTAGACAAGTGTCCATTCGTACCTGGTCCTGCCTCTTTAGACGGTTGTGCACCTGATGACACAGAGGAAATCGATTACCTGGCTAAAGCAATCAATGATGGTTATGTAAACGTATACTTTGCGTTCGACAGTGCCAAGCCACTTGGATATTCCGCATCTTCCGCTCACTACGTGTCGAATTTTATGAAGCGAAATCCTGGCGTACAGGTAGAGCTTAAAGGATATGCAGATGAGTTGGGTCCTGAAGATTACAACATCAAACTTTCTGAAAGAAGAGCTAAGTCGGTGTATGACTTGTTAATCGCTTCCGGAATCTCTGAATCTAGATTGACTTACAAAGGCTATGGTGAAGATACCAGCGTAGACAAATCATCTGCGGATGCCAGACAAATGGCAAGACGAGTAAGTTTTGAGATCAAATAAGCACGAAAACAACTAAATAATGAAACCCGATCTTAATAGATCGGGTTTTTTTGTTTTAATTTGTTTCAGCATGCATATTTTAAACAAACAAAACTCAATTGCCAATCATTACCTGGCGGAGCTAAGGGATGCTTCGGTCCAAAAAGACCGGATGCGATTCAGGAAAAATATGGAACGTCTAGGAGAGATCCTCGCCTATGAGATTTCTAAAACGCTTCCTTACAGAAAGCGCGTCATTTCGGGGCCCTTTGGTGACATTCAAACGGATTTACTGTCCGAACAGCCGGTCATTATTTCCATTCTCCGAGCGGCCGTCCCATTTTATCAGGGAGTCCTCAATTTTTTTGATAAGGCTGAAAGTGGGTTTGTGGGTGCCTACCGCATAGAAAATGATGAAGAAAATGAAGCCATAGAGATCAGTTTAAATTACCTGGCTGCCCCATCCCTGCAGAACCGGACCGTGATCATAGTAGACCCTATGCTTGCAACGGGAAAATCATTCATAAAAAGTATCCAGCACCTCCTAGCGAATGGAAAACCAAAGCAAATTGAGATTGCAAGTGTCATTGCCGCTCCGGAAGGCGTTGCCTACATTCAACAAAACCTGGGGCTCCCGCATCGGTTCTGGACGGTTGCTTTGGATGAAAAGTTAAATTCACAATCTTATATTATTCCCGGACTGGGAGATGCTGGTGATCTTGCTTTTGGTCCTAAACTTTAACGGAATTTCAGAACATGAGTTACTTACTATTGGCAATTGGTCTGTTAGTCCTGTTACTTGGGGGGAAATTTTTAGTGGATGGTGCCTCCTCAGTGGCCTCCCGGCTGGGTTTGAGTCCCGGATTAATTGGCCTTACCATCGTAGCTTTTGGTACCTCTGCGCCGGAATTATTGGTAAGTATCACGGCGGCACTCAGAGGGGCAAGTGACATAGCCATCGGCAATGTGGTTGGGAGTAACATTTCAAACATCACTCTCGTGTTAGGTACAAGTGCCGTAATTTATCCTATTTATATCGAGAAATCTACCTTAAAGCTGGACTACCCATTTACGTTATTCAGCTCATTGCTCTTTTTTGTTTTTGCTTTGAATGGCCTCATTTCCTTTACAGAAGGTGTCGTATTATTGATTTGCTTTGTATCCCTAAATTGGTACTTCTTTAAAAGCATCAAGCGGGTAGAATTTTCGGAAGAGGATGCGGAACAAATGAAAAAACAGCCGGTTTGGCTTGCTGTATTACAATTGCTGGGCGGTGCGGCGGGTCTGTATTTTGGCTCGGATCTGGTGGTAGGCAATGCCACCTCTATTGCCCAGGCCCTGGGAGTCAGCGAACGGATCATTGGGGTAACCATTATTGCCATTGGAACAAGCCTTCCTGAGTTGGTCACGTCAGTCCTTGCCGCGTTAAAAAAGGAAACGGCATTGGCCCTGGGAAACATTCTAGGAAGTAACATTATGAATGTATTTTCCATCATAGGTTTTACCGCCGTGCTAAAGCCCATCGCCGTCACTCCGAATTTTATCTCCTCGGATTTTATTTGGATGCTCGGGTTTACGATTCTTCTGCTGCCCATCATGCGTATAAATTACATTATTTCCCGACTAAACGGAGTCTTCCTAATTTTGGGGTACCTGGTGTACGTATACCTGCTGGTGGCATGAATGAATACCTGATTACTTTCCTTGGCATTTATTTTCTCTGCCTGTTTAAATTTATCGCGGGGCCCTTATTAGGTTATGCAGCAGGGTTTGGGTTATGGGAGATCGTGGCGGTCACCGTTTCCGGGATGATGACATCTGTGGTACTTTTTTCGTTTTTAGGAGAATGGTTCAAGAAAAATTGGGTCTTAATTACTCGAAAGAAATCAAAAAAAATTTCCAAAAAAACCCGGAGTATCATAAAGGTATGGCATAAATTCGGAGTTTGGGGCATCGCATTCCTAACACCGGTCATTTTGACTCCCATCGGAGGAACAGTGGTGCTCACCTCTTTTGGTATCGACAAAAAAACAATCCTGATCACCATGCTCATCAGCTCCCTTTTTTGGGCTATTTTATTTGGCTTAAGCATTGAAAAATTACTGGAAATCCCTTTTCTAAAAAAATTGTGGACCTAAAAAAAGCGGGCTTTAAAACCAAAGCCCGCTCAAACTATTTTGTTATCTTTATTAATTATTGTACGGCTAAAACTTCCGCTTTAAACCAAACCGGTGTAAAGGGCTTGACCAAATCGATCTGCTCTCCCCTTTCGATCAGGTCTTCTCTGATTTCTTCCGGAAGGATCTGTATGGAATTGTCATAGGAGGCAAATGAGGTAGCCATTACCTCCACTTTCTCTTCTGGCAACACTCCTTCTAATCCCTCATTTAAGAATGTCAACCCCGAATTTCCGATGGAAACCGTGGTAGGTTGATTGGAAGTATACGATTCAAAAATGGGTTCGCTTGCCCCTAATTCAAACATCTCAAAATCTACCGAAACATTACTTCCCAGTTTGGATTCAGATTTTGAGTCATCCCCCGGTTCCACCGACCTGAAATAAACACCCTCTGCCACTTCTTCAAACCCCTCCAGTTCATTTTCCTCAATATAGGCCTTAATCATGTCAACCTCCCTTTGTTGAAGTTCTTCTTCGGTGTACTTTTTATCGAATTTCAATTGGATTACCAGGTTCGAGGCGGGCAAAATCAACTGCTGGTAGCTGTAGTTCCCAAAGGCCAGATAGGATGGCGTGTATAGCATCATTTCTTCCCCTTCCCTGGCCAGTCCGGCAGCATAGGTAATCGCAATGGGCCAAAGCCCGTCCTGACTGTACCGAAAAAACTTGGGCTCCTTTGATTCATCCAGATAGGAATCAATCAGTTGTCCGTCAATGGTTCTGATTTCGTAGTATATCCCAATAAAATCTGCATTTACAAACTGAGGGGCATCGGGGTTTTCCTGCGTTTTCTCATAGTAGAAACCAGATTGAGCCTTGGTGGCATCGATATTATTGGAAGTAATGTATTCTTCCATCACGAGATTGTCTCTGGTAATAGCCCTGTCCAGGTCTGTTTCGGTTTCCTCAATACAAGATGTCATTAAAACGGCGGCCAGCCCCACTGACCAGCCGAATCTGTTGGATAAAATCATGGCAAAATAGCTAAATTAATAATTATGGTTTATTTATTTCTAAGATTGAAATTCATGCGTAGGTTCACGCCTCCAATGGAAAATTGCTGATCTGCAAAGGTAAGATTACTCAATGGTATTTTGTAAAACGGTTCCAATGAAAAATAAAACTCGTCATTCAATTGGTATTCGTATCCAAAAGAGATGTTTAATAATCCGGCCAGGTCGGCTCCCCGGTTTCCAGCCTTTGGGGTAATGACGTTGCTAAATTTCTGAGTGTTTGGGGCGTATTCAAGTGTCCCATTGAAACTGTTAGCTGAAAACAAGGATTGCGCTTCATAAGTTTCCACCGTGTTTTGTTCCAGGTAGACCATACTGGATAAACCGGTGATCAAATAAATACCTGTCTGTTTCCGGTCAAACACCTTGTATTTTAGATTAACCGGAATATCCAGCGAAGCAAAATTTAGCTGGTAATCGGTATCAACGATATTGCTGTTAGCCCGCATATCAAAGCTAGGGGATGCGGCTTCTTGTGCCAGTGGCTGCAGGCTTTGCTGCGAGACACTTTGGCTAGCATAGGCCAGGCCCACATCCAGCTTCAGCTTTCGGCTTAGCGATATTTCGGACATCAGCCCGGCTCCCAGATTCATTCCGGATACCGGGTTGGAGTTGGATTGAGGACTTAACATAAGGCCCACTTTAAAAGCTCTGGATTTATTGGACCCGGTTTGGGATTCCGCTTCTTTCTCCTCTGCCTTCCATTCTTCTATCATTCTCTCCGCATCCGCCTCTGACAGAGATATCATTCCCCTGGGGTCTGAAGGTTCTTCCGAAAGAAAATTGGAATCGATTTTTTGGGTTACTGCCTCCTGAAACCCATCCCATGTTTCAGCGAGAGCGGTGGACCAGAAATTCCTTTCGTCTGCCTTTACCTCCGGTATTTGCTCCAAAGGTTTTCTATCAGCACCTTTTTCGTAGTTGCGGGGTTCCCTATCCTTCAAGGTAATGGATCCCTCTAAATTTCCTGAATTTAGATCATTCTCCGGAAGATCCTCCAATTGCCCGGAAATTTCGGGATCCTGGGTAGCGAGGTTGCCTTTCTCTGAAAAGGCAGGATTCTCAATGGAAATGGTATCCGTTAAGGCCCGTACTTTCTCATCAATTTTTTCCTGTTCCGGAAAATAAATGAAGAAAAAAAGCAAACTAGCCGCAATCCCTGCTCCTAAAAATGGCCAAAAAACCATCCAGCCTTTCTTCTTTGGTCTGAAGTAGGCATTGGAAAACTTTTCCCATTCCGCAGGGTCAAAAGGCTCCTCATACGTGCTGAAGGAGGCTTTTATTTTCTCCACCAGTTTCTTATCGAACTGCTCCTTCATTTTTTATTTGATTGATTGCAATAATTTTTTCTCTTAATTTTTCTTTGGCTCTCGCCAGATACGTTCTGCAGGTACTGGCAGGAATCCCGAGTTTTTCACCAATTTCATGGTGCTTGTACCCTTCGATTTCATACATATTGAAAACCAGTCGCAGTGTTTCCGGCAGTTCGCCCAAGGACCGTAAGATATCTTCCCTGGACAGCTCTTCGATGACGCCTGGATCACAGGTTTCTGCTCCTGCCTTATCAATATCCATGGCCGAATAGTGTTTGAGATTTTTACGGTAGTAGTCCACAGAGGTATTGATGATAATTCTGCGAAACCATCCTTTAAAAGAGTTTTCCAACGAAAACTGATCCAACTTGTCAAATGCTTTCATAAAACTATCGTTTACGATTTCACAGGCTTCCTCCCTGCCCCCGGAATACCTCAGCGCAATGCTCATAGCATAGCCATAAAAGTGCCTGTAAAGCCTTTCCAACGATTTTTTGTCTCGTTTCTGCGCTTTCTGTATAAGGTCTTTCTCCAAAAGCCTCTCTTTAATATGAATGGGTTCGTTCTCTAGACGGAAACCTTCCCGGAAACGCTACAATTCCCCAAATAATTTTTTTACCCTAGCCGCAATCTCGGGAGCGGCTTTTGCATTTTTGATACCCAATCCAGCTCCTCAAACCTTCCTTTACTACCATGTCCTTTCTTCGCTAATGGCCTGGATAACGGTTTCGGTCAGGCTACCTTTTGTTTGTTGGTATAATCTGACTATTTTTAGCCCTCCAATGGTAACAATGCGCACAAAAATAGCGTTTATTTCCATGATCATCTATGAGGGATAAAATGAAATATTTATTAATGCTGGCGTTGGCCCTGCTTACAATGAACCCGCTGTACGCGCAAAGAGGAGAAGCCGGCAACTATGATTACGACAATGAGGTGTTGTTTGGAATTAACAAAAACACCAATGGAGGACTAATCGGAGGGGTAAGTTTCAAGATGGGGTCCCGAATTGATGATAATTTATTTCAGTTCTTTAATCTCGAACTGGCAAATGTCAAAAACCCCAAGGAAGTCCGTTACACCACGGTTTTGGGTAACAGCTTCATTTTCGGAAAATCCAATTACCTGTATGCGATCCGGCCCCAATATGGGCGAGAAATCCTTGTCTTCAAAAAAGCACCGCATCAGGGAGTCCAAATTTCGCTACTCGGAGCCATTGGGCCTTCCATCGGTCTGATCGCACCCTATTTTATCGAATACTCGTTTAATCGCAACGAAACGGTGCGGGAGCAATACGACCCATCTGTACATCAGAGCAGGTTTAATGTACTGGGTCCGGGAAGGCTTTTTGAAGGCATTGGTGATTCAGAGATTGCATTTGGAGGCAATGCCAAGGCTGCCATGACCTTTGAATTTGGTTTTTTTAAATCGAATGTCACCGGAGTGGAACTGGGATATCAATTAGAAGGTTTTACCAAAGAAATCCCATTGATGCCAACTACCGAAAACAGACAGGTTTTTCAATCTGTCTATTTTACCCTCTTTTATGGGTTCAGACGGTAGCAGTTCTGGGATTCGTCGCGTAAACATTAATTTTAGACAGATTTAAATAACCGATATGATAGAACTACCGGTAATATCAGAATCACAAACCAAAAAGAAAAAACCCGACTGGCTGAGGGTAAAACTGCCGTTGGGTAAAGAATACGCCAAAGTACGCAAACTGGTGGACGAACATAAACTGAACACTATCTGCGAAAGCGGTAGCTGTCCCAATATGGGCGAATGCTGGGGTGCTGGTACGGCCACCTTTATGATCCTGGGAAACGTATGTACCCGCTCCTGCTCCTTCTGCGCAGTGGCGACGGGAAGACCTCCCGAATACGATGAGGACGAACCCAGAAGAGTGGCCGAAGCCATCCAACTCATGCAGGTAAAGCATGCCGTGATTACTTCGGTGAACCGGGATGAGCTCAAGGATCGGGGAGCAGAGATATGGTACAATACCGTTATCGAAACCAAAAACCTTTCTCCGGAGACCACCATCGAAACGCTTATTCCAGATGTCAAAGGGAACTGGGATGCCCTGTACCGGATGATCAGTGCCGGACAGGAAGTGGTTTCTCATAATGTAGAAACGGTAGAAAGACTGTACCGGAGGGTACGACCCCAGGCGAAATACCATCGTTCCCTGGAACAAATCAAGCTAACCAAAGCATTTGGCAAACGAACCAAGACAGGAATCATGCTTGGGTTGGGAGAAAAAGAGGAAGAAGTTCACCGGGCTATGGATGATTTGGTAGCACATGGCTGTGATATTTTAACACTCGGCCAATACCTGCAGCCTACCCGAAGGCATATTGAAGTGGCTGAGTTTATTCATCCGGAGCAATTTGAAGCCTATCGCGAAGCGGGGCTGGAACGTGGACTAAAATACGTGGAATCCGGACCATTGGTCCGGTCCTCCTATCATGCCGAACGGCATGTAAACGTTTGATACAGGGCGGTTCTTTGGAAAAGGAACCGCTTTTTTTAATTGATTTTTACAGGAAAAAAAGAATAATGGTTTATTTTTTGTAATTTGAGAATGCAGCCGGTTATCGAAATCCGGATTTTAAATAGGCTTAAAAATGAATACAATCAGATTATTTTTATTAGTCCTCATGGCAGGTAGCTTGTTTTACTGCTCTCCAAAAACCATGGGTGGCTTGAGCAAAGAAGAATACGATGCCTGGAAACAGAAGAAGAAAGAATTGACTCCGGAGAATTATAAAGCTCTTGTAGATGAAAATGACAGCCTTTCGGAAAAAAACCTTCAGCTTTCAGAAAAAGAGACCTACCTGAATCAGGTAATCGAAAGAAAGGACAATGAAATTGATCGTCTCACAAGCCAGATTTCGAAAATAAAATCGGAAGGTCCGAACCAAAATACCCTCTCCGATGCGCCAGACCCCTGGGATGAAGGAGTGGTATTCAGAGTGCAGTTGGCAGCCTTTGACGATTTTGACCTGCGCGAGCTCACCGAAAATGGGAGCGATCTCAAAATCATCGATCAGGACGGCTATATTAAGTATGTTCTGGGTCAGTTTAGGGACTACGAGATGGCCGATAAGTTCAAGAAAAAACTGCGGAAAATTGGTGTCAATGAAGCCTGGATCGTGCCCTATAAAGACGGAAAAAGGGTACCTCTAAAAGAAGTGCTCACAGAAGTTATCGACTAATTTTAAGCGGCTCTTACCCTGATATTTGGGCCACTTGATCGCTTTTTTCAAGTGGATAAAGGAATTTTTTTCGTAGTAACGCCGGTTTCTTTTGTAATTTACACCAGTATGGACTTTAGATGGAAACTTAAAAGTAAGGCGAGGCCAGAAATAGTAGAATACCTCAGCAATGAAATCAATGTAAACCCGACCCTGGCCAACATGTTGGTCAACCGGGGTATCCAAAATTTTCAGCAAGCCAAGGATTTTTTTCGTCCGGACCTGGATAAACTTCACGACCCCATGCTTATGAAAGACATGGATAAGGCCGTGCAAAGACTGGTTCTTGCCATTCAAAATCAAGAACCCATACTCATCTATGGGGATTATGACGTGGATGGTACCACCTCCGTTGCCCTATTTTACAGTTTTATTAAATCCTTTTACGCCAACGTCTCCTTCTACATTCCGGACCGGTACAAAGAGGGATATGGGATTTCTGAAAAAGGGGTTCGCTATGCCGCAGAAAATAACTTCAAACTACTGATTTCACTAGACTGCGGCATAAAAGCTCTGGATAAAATTGAATTAGCGAATGAATTGGGTGTTGATTGTATTATTTGTGACCACCACACGCCGGGCGAAACGCTTCCTCAAGCCATTGCCGTATTGGATCCCAAGCGGAAAGATTGCCCTTACCCCTTCAAAGAATTGAGTGGCTGTGGAGTGGGATTTAAACTCGTGCAGGCCTTCAGTGAATTTAGCGGTAAAAGTCAGGCCAGCCTGTATGCTTACCTCGATCTGGTGGCGGTTAGCATCGCTTCTGATATTGTACCCATTACCGGAGAAAATCGGATTCTTGCCTATTACGGCCTGGAAAGACTTAATAACAACCCGCGACCAGGTATCAAAGCCCTGCTATTAAAAGGAAAAGTAGAAAAGGACATCAGCATTACCGATATTGTGTTTAAGATTGGTCCCCGTATCAATGCATCCGGGCGTCTCGAACATGCCAAAGCCTCGGTGGAATTATTGATTTCCGGGAGTCTGGACGAAGCGGTAAGACGTGCTGAACTCGTGGAAGATGTAAATGCTGCCCGGAAAAATTTTGATGAAAACATTACCCGCGAAGCCCTGGAAATGATTGAAAACCTGGAATTAAACGGAGCTTCTAAAAGTACGGTGTTGTTTAAGGAGGATTGGCATAAGGGAGTAATCGGCATTGTCGCTTCTCGCTGCATTGAAAAATACTACCGGCCCACTATTATTTTGACCGAGTCCAATAACAAAGCAACCGGAAGTGCCCGTTCGGTTTTCGATTTTGATATTTACGAAGCCATAGAAGCCTGTAGCGATCTATTGGAGCAGTTTGGTGGCCATAAGTATGCGGCAGGTTTAACCCTTGCGGTAGAAAATGTACCGGCTTTTCAGAAGAAATTTGAAAGGGTGGTAAGCGAACGGGTCAACGAAATTCATCTCAAACCAATTCAGGAAATTGACGATGAATTGATTTTGGATCAAATCAACTATAAATTTTATAATATTCTGAAGCAGATGACTCCATTTGGCCCCGGCAATCCGGAGCCTGTATTCTGCGTAAATCAGGTACATGCAGAAAACGTAAAAATCCTAAAAGAGAAACACCTTCGCTTTGAAATCATACAAGATGGCCAAAATACCCGGCCGGTCTGTATTGGTTTTGGATTTGCAGAATATTACGAATTGCTTAATAGTAAAATGCGCTTTAATATCGCATTTGAAATCAGAGAAAACACCTTTCGGAACACGAGCAGTCTGCAATTGTATGTAAAGGATATCAAATTTGACTAACTATGATACTTCGGGCGGAAAACCTGGTAAAAATTTACAAGAAAAAAAGGGTTGTAAACGATATCTCCGTATCCGTGGAGCAAGGGGAAATTGTCGGCCTTTTGGGGCCTAATGGTGCTGGCAAAACCACTTCCTTTTACATGATCGTAGGCTTGATCCAGCCCAATGGAGGCAGGGTGTTTCTGAACGAGGAGGAAATTACGCCCCTCCCCATGTATCGAAGGGCGAAGTTGGGGATTGGATACCTGGCGCAGGAAGCTTCCGTATTTCGTAAGCTTAGCGTGGAGGAAAACATCATGGCGGTTTTGGAGATGACCTCCCTTCCTAAAAACGAGCAGAAAGAAAAAGTAGATCAATTACTGGAAGAGTTTAGTCTGACACACGTGCGGAAAAATTTGGGCATGGTTCTTTCGGGAGGAGAGCGTCGAAGAACAGAAATTGCCAGGGCACTATCGGTCAACCCAAAGTTTGTATTACTAGACGAGCCATTTGCCGGAGTAGACCCCATAGCAGTGGAGGAAATCCAATCCATTGTCGCCAAGCTCAAGGACAAAAATATTGGCATACTGATAACCGACCACAATGTCAATGAAACGCTTTCTATCACCGACCGGGCCTACTTGATGTTTGAAGGAAGGCTTCTCAAGGCGGGAACGGCGGAAGAATTGGCAGCGGATGAGCAGGTTAGAAAGGTTTACCTTGGCAAAAACTTTGAGTTAAAAAGAAAAATCTAAAACGGAATCCTTTCAAAATGGAAGTCATCAATACCTTCATGACCTGGATCTTCAAGAACCGAATCGGTCAAATAGAAAAATTCAAAAACAACCCCTTGGAAGTCCAGCGTGAGATCTTGTTTAAATTGGTGCATACAGCCAGAAGCACCGAATTTGGAAAAAAACACCATTTCAGGCAGATTTCCTCCTACAAGGATTTCAATCAATGGGTTCCGGTGCATGATTACGAAAGTATGATGCCCTACATCCAGCAAACCATGCAGGGTCAGCAAAATGTGATATGGCCTTCCCCCATTCACTGGTTTTCAAAATCCTCCGGGACCACCTCCTCAAGAAGCAAATTTATTCCTGTTTCGCCGGAAAGCCTGGAGGAATGCCACTTTAAGGGTGGAAAAGACATGCTTTCTTTATACGTAACCAACTACCCCAATACCAAGTTGTTTACCGGTAAAAGCCTTACCATAGGTGGAAGCCTACAGACCAATCACCTTGACTATAACAAAAGCAGCTCCTACGGCGACATTTCGGCGGTAATCATGCGCAACCTTCCCAAATGGGCCCAACTTGCCAGAACCCCCAGTCTGGATGTCGCTCTAATGAGCGAATGGGAGGAGAAAATTGATAAGATGGCCAACGAAACCCTGAAGGAAAATGTAACCAGTCTTACCGGAGTGCCCACCTGGACATTGGTACTGATCAAAAAGGTAATGGAGAAAACCAAGTGCGATAATATCCTTGAAATCTGGCCAAATCTAGAAGTGTTTTTTCACGGAGCAGTCGCCTTTGGCCCTTACCGAAACTTGTTTCAAAAATTGATTCCTTCACCGGAAATGCATTACATGGAAACGTATAATGCCTCCGAAGGATTTTTCGGTATTCAAGACCAGATAAACAGTGACGAACTACTCCTGATGCTGGATTATGGTATATTCTACGAGTTCATGCCCATGGAAGATATGGAAAGCGAAAATCCGTCCATTATTCCTTTAGACGAGGTGGAAACAGGAGTAAACTACGCCATGCTTATCTCCACCAACGCCGGGTTGTGGCGATACAAAATAGGCGATACCGTAAAATTCACCTCCACCCTCCCGTACCGATTAAAGATAACAGGGCGCACCAAGCATTTTATTAATGCTTTCGGAGAGGAGCTTATTGTGGAAAATGCAGAACGCGCCATCGAAAACACCTGTAAAATCACCGGAGCCGATATCAGTAACTTTACGGCTGCCCCTGTCTATTTCGGTAATAATCAGGAGCAAGGCACCCACGAATGGATCATTGAATTTATTCAGCTGCCCC
Source organism: Cyclobacterium sp. (assembly GCA_041685605.1). GTDB lineage: Bacteria > Bacteroidota > Bacteroidia > Cytophagales > Cyclobacteriaceae > Cyclobacterium. The sequence continues at coordinate 15,791 of JAWLFL010000009.1, forward strand.
AGGATAAGAATGCTTTTATACAGGTGCTAGACGAGGAACTTCGAAAAGTAAATTCCGATTATGCCGCTAAGCGATACCGGGACATGGTGTTAAAATTACCCCTCGTCCATTTTGCATCAGCGGGATTATTCGAAAAGTGGTTGAAATCCAAGGGGAAACTGGGCGGACAAAATAAGGTGCCCCGGTTATCCAACAACCGGGATTATGTGGACGAAGTTTCCAAACTACTCTAACGCTTCTGATCGGCACAGAATTTAATTCTATCTCGGGCTAAAAAAAACAGCGAAAATCGGACAGGAAAAATCAGCAACGGATCCTAAAAAACCCTCTTATTAGCGTGGATTTGACGAATGAAAAAATCAAGCATTTTTTATCCACATTTTATGTAAGTTATTCACACACTCTTAGATAGTTACGTTAACATACTCATTTATAGTGCGTTATAATTTTAAAAAAAACCTTAAATTGTGGATAAACTAAAGCTATACTAATTTTATTAGGGTTTTTAGGGGTCATTTGAGGTGGATAACCTCGTTCCCGGAATTATATTTCACAAACCCTCTTTTTACTCCATTTTTTTAGCTGCTTCCCAGTAAACATCCATCTCTGCCAGGGACATATCTGCCAGGGATTTTCCTGCATTTTTCGCCGCTTCTTCCAAATATTGAAAACGATAAATAAATTTTCTATTGGTGCGTTCCAAGGCTTCTTCCGGGTTTACCTCCAGGTAGCGGGCATAATTAATCAGGGAAAAAAGTAAATCACCAAATTCGGCGGTGGTCGCTTCTTTATCCGGAACCCCCTTATCCATCGCGTCCAGGGTCTCTTTAAATTCGTGTATTTCCTCGTCCACCTTTTCCCATACCTGGCCCTTGTTTTCCCAATCAAATCCTACTCCTCTGGCTTTTTCCTGAATCCGCATGGCCTTGATTAAAGCTGGCAGCGACCTGGGTACTCCTCCAAGAACACTTTGGTTTCCTTTCTCCTTTAATTTGATCTTCTCCCAATTCTGCTTAACAGCCTCCTCATCCTCCGCCACAGCATCTCCATAAATATGCGGGTGCCGTCGGATTAATTTTTCATTTAACTTTCTAATCACCTGCCCGATATCAAATGCATTCTTTTCGTCTCCCATCTTCGCATAAAAAACGATGTGAAGTAAAATATCTCCCAATTCCTTTTTGACCTCTTCCAGATCCCGATCCAGTATGGCATCGGAAAGCTCAAAGGTTTCTTCGATGGTCAGGTGCCGCAGACTTTCCATGGTTTGTTTTCGATCCCAGGGACACTGCTCTCTGAGTTCTTCCATGATGGTCAGTAAGCGGTCGAAGGCCGCAAGCTGCGATTTCCTCTTTTCAGATGGATTCATAAAATTGATAGGAAACTTAAAATTAGGTATGAACGTTTTGAAAGTAATACGTAAATTTGCAGAAATATATTTGATATGACAACCGTATATTTAACATTGGCTTTCCTGGCTATCTTTTTCATTTTGATGTCCGTAAGGATTATCTTCCTTAAAAACGGGCAGTTTAAGGGCACCTGTGCCTCCCAAAACCCCTACCTGAACAAGGATGGTGGCACCTGCGGGTATTGCGGAAAAAAAGTAGATTCCGACGCTTCCTGCGGCAACCCCGACAATGAGGTTGACAAGGTCCTGGCCCGGTTTAAGTAATAGACCACAGCCGTCAAGGGAAATAAACCCACTTTTATACATGCGTTCTTAAATTCTTTTCTGTGACATTAATTAAATCAATTTCAGGAATACGGGGTACCATAGGCGGCAAACCCGGGGACGGCCTGACTCCCTTGGATATAGTAAAATTTTCTGCGGCCTATGGTGCATGGGTCTTGGAAAATTCCGAAAAGAAAAAAATTGTAATCGGCAGAGATGCCCGTTTATCCGGAGAGATGGTCGCTCAACTGGTGGCCCAAACCCTTTTAGGAATGGGAATTGACGTGGTGGACTTAGGCTTGAGTACCACCCCTACCGTTGAACTTGCCGTACCAAGAGAAAATGCCGGAGGAGGCATCATCGTGACGGCAAGTCATAACCCCATTCAATGGAATGCACTGAAGCTACTAAACCAACAAGGAGAATTCATTTCTGAACGGGAAGGGCAGGACGTATTGGAAAAAGCAGCTCAGGATGACTATCGGTTTGCGGAGGTTCGCAAATTGGGACATTACAGTAAAAACGAGGATTACCTGGACTTTCACATTCAGCACGTCCTTGATCTGGCCTTGGTAGATCCTGAAATCATTGCGGCCCGGAAGTTTAAAATCGTAGTGGATTGTGTTAACTCCACCGGAGGGCTGGTAGTTCCGCAACTATTAAAAGCCCTGGGAGTGGAAGTCGTAGAAGGGCTTTTTTGTGATCCTACGGGTGATTTTCCTCATAATCCGGAACCCCTTCCTCAGCATTTAAGGGACATTTCCCTGAGGTTGGAAAATGGAAATTTTGACTTGGGCATCGTGGTAGACCCGGATGTGGACCGATTAGCCTTCCTGAATGAAGATGGAAGTTTTTTTGGAGAAGAATACACCTTGGTGGCCGTGGCGGATTACGTGCTTTCCTGTCAAAAAGGAAATACCGTTTCCAACCTGAGTTCCACACGTGCCTTACGAGACGTGACCGAAAAAAGGGAAGGGACCTATCAGGCTGCTGCTGTTGGGGAAGTAAATGTGGTAACCCAGATGAAATCCTGCAATGCCATAATCGGAGGGGAAGGAAATGGAGGCGTGATTTATCCGGAATCCCATTATGGGCGGGACGCACTGGTCGGAATTGGCCTGTTTCTCACCCATTTGGCGAAATTCGGTAAATCCGCCAGTCGTCTCAGAGCCAGCTATCCCAACTATTTTATCTCCAAAAATAAAATTGAGCTCACCCCTGCCATCAACGTAGACAGCATTTTGGAGAAAATTCAATTGAAATACCAGAAATTCCCAATCAACACCATCGATGGGGTGAAAATAGAATTCGAAAAAGAATGGGTGCATCTTAGAAAATCAAATACCGAACCGATTATCCGTATCTATTCGGAATCCGAAACAGCCGCTACAGCCGAACATCTGGCCAAAAAAATCATGCTGGATATCAAAGAAATAATTGCTGAGAAAAACTAATTTCCCGATGGCTACAATGCCTTCCCTCTATTTCGACAATGCCGCCACCACTCCTATGGACGAACGGGTGCTGGAAGCCATGATGCCTTTTTTTACGCATAATTTCGGCAACCCATCCTCCACTCATAGCCATGGCCGAAATGCAAGGGTGGAACTGGAAAAAGCAAGGAAAAAGATTGCCGCCCTGTTACACGCCAACCCGGGAGAAATCGTCTTCACATCGGGAGGAACGGAAGCGGACAATACGGCCATCTGGGGAGCTATCCCCACTTATGGTATCCAACAAATAATCAGCTCTCCACTCGAGCATCATGCCGTCTTACATGTGACCGAACATGCTGCAAGCCATCACCAAATTTCACGCCGCATGCTGGAGGTCTCTGCCGAAGGAGCCGTCAATCTGGAACAACTGGACCAATTACTGCAGGAAACGCCCAACTCCCTGGTAACCCTTATGCACGGAAATAACGAAATAGGTAATCTGAACGATCTGAAAACCATTTCGGAATCCTGCCAACGGCACGGAGCCTACTTTCATTCGGATACAGTGCAGACGGTGGGCCATTATCCGCTGGACTTGCAAAGCCTGTCCATCCACGCCATCGTCGGTTCTGCCCACAAATTTCATGGCCCCAAGGGAGTGGGTTTTTTGTATATCAATTCCAATAAAAAATTACCCCCCTTTATTGAAGGAGGTTCTCAGGAGCGGAACAGGAGAGGAGGAACGGAAAACATCGCATCCATCATCGGTATGGCGAAAGCCCTTGAGCTAGCTCAGGAGGAACAGGAGCAGCATCAACAATACATTTCCGAGCTAAAACACTATTTTGCTTCCAGGATCTTGGAAGCCATACCTGGGGTAACGTTCAACGGACTATCTGCACATTCTTCCCAAAGCCTTTACACGGTATTAAACGTAAGCTTTCCTCCAAATGAAGCTACCCGCGGCATGCTCCTGTTTCACCTGGACCTGAAGGGAATATCCGTCTCGGGCGGTTCTGCTTGTAACAGCGGTACCCGACTGGGATCCCATGTGTTGCAATCCATTGGTGCCGACCCGGAAAGAGAAAGTGTCCGGTTTTCCTTTAGCCGATTCAATACCCGTGAAGAAGTAGACTACACCATCAGCCAGTTACAAGAACTCTATATAAACTGATTGTTTTTAGCGGATTCCAACGAATAAAACACCTTACCGAAAGGGTAATTTGGCCAAATCTACGTTTCCACCTGACAAAATAATACCCACCTTCTGATTTTGAAAACGGGATTTATTGCGCAATATGGCCGCTAATGGGACCGCACAGCTGGGCTCAATGACCAGTTTCATTCGCTCATAAATCAGTTTCATCGCGGCAATTATTTCCTCATCACTGACCGTGAGTATATCCGTAACGTGCTGCGATATGATTCCAAAATTTATTTCACCCAATGAAGTAAGCAATCCATCCGCTACGGTCTTCGGTTGATCGACGGGAATGCGCCGTCCAGCAAGAAAAGATCTTTTGGCATCGTCCGCACCTTCTGGTTCCGCACCGATCACCTGCGTATCTGGTGCAAAGAAATGCGCCGACAATGCCGTGCCTGCCAGTAAGCCTCCTCCTCCTACCGGACTCAGTAATGCATCCAGCGATAAGCCCTCTTCAAAAATTTCAAAGGCACACGTTGCCTGCCCTTCGATCACATCCCAATGGTCGTACGGAGGGATAAACACCGCACCATAGGTATCCACCACTTTTTTCAGGCCTTCCTCGCGCGCCCGCAGGTTGGGCTCGCACTCAAAAATTTCCCCTCCATACTCCTTTACGGCTTGCTTTTTTATTTCCGGAGCATTGGATGGCATGACTATATACGCCGGGATACCTGCCTCCGCTGCCGCCCGCGCCAATGCTGCTGCATGATTGCCGGAAGAATGGGTGGCTACCCCGTTTATCCGCTGAGAGGGATCTAGCTTCAATACTGCGTTAGCCGCCCCTCTGGCTTTAAAAGCACCCACCTTTTGAAAATTTTCGCATTTAAAAACCAGCTCGCAACCAGCCAGTTTATCAATAGCGGAGGAACGCATCAAAGGAGTCCAATGCACCATTGCATCGATTCTTTTTCTGGCTTCTCTTATTTTGTCTGAGTTAATTTCCGGTGTAGCGTTCATTCGTTAAAAATGCATATTAATTTCCTTAGCAGCAATAGCCCGAAGCAATTCATTCCCCTAAGGAAACTATTGAGTTTCCATTTCCTCGCACAAAATCCCTATATTGAAAACGTTTTTTAACGGTAACCAGTTGTCTACCCATTATGTCTATCCAATCGGATAATTTCTTTCCCATCATGGGAGAAAAGCTCACTTCTGAAAACAGCCTCATATTGGATATGAGTGCTGGAAATTTAGCCTTGCAGCAAATTGATTTGTTGGACACGTTTGCCTTTGAGTCATTCGTGGCAGAAATTTTGGCCGATAAGGGTAAAAAATACGGTATTGGCGGCTACGCCGAAAACAGGTCCATTTACCAACGAAGCCTGGTCTTTGCTGACAATTCCATCGGCTACCGAAACATTCACCTGGGAGTCGATATTTGGACAGCAGCGGAAACGCCGGTTTTTTGCCCGCTGGATGGGAAAGTTCATAGTTTTCAGGACAATGCCGGTTTTGGAAATTATGGTCCCACCGTCATTCTGGAACACTTTTGGCGGGGAGAGAAGATAAACAGCCTGTATGGCCATCTTAGTCAAAAAGACCTGGAGCAGCTAAAACCCGGACAAATTTTTCTTAGCGGAGAAAAAATCGGACATTTGGGGCAGACGAAAGAGAACGGGCATTGGCCTCCTCACGTCCACTTCCAGATTATCCACGATCTGGGAAACAGAAAAGGAGATTATCCGGGGGTATGCTCTGAAAACGAAAAAGAAAGCTACTTATTTAATTGCCCCGATCCCAGCCTTTGGTTAGGAGAGCTCTCTTTTTGATCGTAAATTAACGACTTGAATAGTTTATTATGAATGCTGACGCGTTAAAAAAAATAACTGCATTTAGGAAAAAATTGCATCAAGCACCAGAGGTTTCCGGAAAAGAAGCGAAAACTTCTGCCTTAATTAAAGCGTTTTTTGAGGCACTGGATCCAGATGAAATCATTGAGGATCTTGGGCCCTATGGGCTTGGAATCGTCTTTAAAGGCAAAACAAAAGGCCCTACTACCATGATCCGGGCTGAACTGGACGCATTGCCCATTCCAGAAAATGGAAAGCACCGCCATAAAAGCAAAAACCCGGGAGTATCACACACTTGCGGGCATGATGGGCACATGGCCATCGTTTGTGGCGTGGGTATGCTCCTGGCTAAAAATAGACCCTCCAAAGGGAAAGTGGTTCTCGTATTCCAGCCTTCCGAAGAAACGGGTATGGGTTCCGAACAAGTGATCGAATCAGAAAATTTCAAGAAAATTGAACCGGATTTTGCTTTTGCCTTGCATAACCTGCCCGGGTACCCGAAAAACGAAATTGTACTGAAAAAAGGGGCATTCACAGCAGCCTCCAAGGGAATCACCATCAATCTCAAGGGGAAAACTAGCCACGCAGCGCATCCTGAAGATGGCCTTAGTCCGGCAGAAGCGATGTGTAAATTGATTATTGGCTTGGAAAAATTAACCGAGACCATTTCTGAATTTACATTGGTAACGGTTATTCATGCCCAATTGGGTGAGATTGCCTTCGGAACCACTCCGGGACTGGCACGGGTGATGGCCACTCTTCGCACATTCGATAACCAAATTATGAAATTACTGAGCAGTAACGCTGAAAAACTAGCGGAATTGATCTCTAATGAATACGGCCTGGAATACGATATCAGCTATTGCGAAGAATTTGAAGCGGTGATAAACGACCCGGTCCCCTGGGAACTGGTAAATGATGCCGCTAAGGAACTAAAATTAAAAACGAAACATATACGGACACCTTTTCGCTGGTCGGAGGATTTCGGCAAATTTTCTTCCCAAACCAACAGCCTACTTTTCGGATTGGGGGCCGGTAAAAATCAACCTCAATTACACGAAGGCCATTACGATTTTCCGGATGATATTTTGTCCACCGGCGTTTCAATTTTCAACCGAATCATCAAAAAATTAAACCACTAATTACATGGTTCACACCTCCTATATTGAAATCAGCAAAAGTGCCTATAAAAACAACCTGAAGTTCATTCGAAGCCAGGTAGGTTCGCATGTAACGATTTCTTCAGTGGTTAAAGGAAATGCGTATGGCCATGGCATTGAAAATGCCGTTAAAATTGCCGAAAGTGCCGGCATACGGCATTTCAGTACCTTCAGTACCGACGAGGCCATCCGGGTAAAGACTACTTCCACAAAAAATAGTGAAATCATGATTATGGGTATGGTGGACAATGACAGCATCGCCTACCTGATTGAAAATGAAATCAGTTTTTATGTCTTCGATCTCGACCGCCTGCAAGCCGCCATTCATGCCAGCATTACCCTGGGTAAGAAGGCCAAAATACACGTGGAATTGGAAACGGGGTTTCATAGGACTGGCTTCGAGTGGGAAGAACGAACAAAGGTGGCTGAACTATTGATAAAAAACCGGGAAAACCTGCAGTTGGCAGGCCTTTGTACCCATTATGCCGGAGCTGAGAGTATTGGCAACTTTGTCCGGATAAAAAGCCAGATTAAAACGTACATGGAGTTCAAACAGTGGTTTCAGGACAAAGGCCTCCACTTTGAAAAATACCATACCGCCTGTTCTGCAGCTTCCCTGAGCTATCCGGAAACCATTATGGACATGGTTCGGATTGGAATTGCTCAATACGGGTTCTGGCCCAGTCAGGAAACATACATGCTAAAATTCAAGCAATTAGCTCCCAATATGAAAAACCCACTTAAAAGACTCATCAGTTGGAAAAGCAAGGTGATGAGTATTAAAAAAGTGAAAATGGGTGAATTTGTGGGCTATGGTAACAGCTATATGGCTTCCCGAAACATGACCATTGCGCTGGTACCGATTGGATACTGCCATGGGTTTAGCCGAAATCTCAGTAACCTGGGAAAGGTACTGATTCATGGAAAAATCCTCCCAGTAGTGGGGACGGTAACCATGAATGCGATTTCGGTAGACGTTACCGATCTGAAGGACATACAAAAAAGGGATGAGGTCGTCATCATCGGCCGGCAAAAACGAAATGAAATAACGGTCGCTTCCTTTGGTGAGTCTACGCAACAGGTTAATTACGAGCTATTGACACGCTTACCGCACGATATCCCTAGGAAAATTATTTCATAAACCATTTTTAGAATGGTCTTTGCTTGAAATAAAACGTATCTGGGATTCTGAAATCCTGTATTTCAAATAAAAAACAACCGTTATGAAATTATTTTCAACACTTGCTTCTGTATTCGTTTTATCTGTTCTATTCCTATCCTGCAATTCCGAGCCGGTGACCCTTTCCGACCACGATTGGAAGGTGACCGATCTGGCAGGCAGTGCTGCTACCGATGATAAACTGGCCACGCTTACCTTGGTGTTTGAAGAAGATCAGGAAATTGGAGGATTTGCCGGATGCAATGACTTCAGGGGAGCAGCTACTTTTAACCAGAAGCAAATAAAATTTTCCACTTTGTATTCCGATAATGCCTCCTGTGATGATATTAACCTGGAGAAACGGTACCTATCCAACCTCGAATCCAGTACCAGTTACACCTACAGCGCGGGTACCTTGGTCCTATATGACGAAGGTGGAAATATTGTGGTAGAGATGGAAAAAGACGAATAGATCGCTGGCATTGGGTTTTACGACCGAATCTGAATCAGGTTAACTAAAAATGATTGTTCGGTTACCAACTACTTTAATTTTTTGGGCAAGGTGGTACTTTATCGCCTTGGAAAGGACCACCTTTTCTACATCCTGCCCTATCTGTACCAAGTCATCGACGGTATTATGATGCCTGACCCTGGCCACATCCTGCTCGATGATCGGACCGGCATCCAGGTCTTCCGTAACATAGTGGGCTGTGGCTCCGATAATTTTGACCCCTCTTTTATAGGCTGCGTGATAGGGTTTTGCCCCAACAAAAGCGGGCAGAAAGGAATGGTGAATATTGATGATCCGATTGGGGAAATTTGAAATAAAATCGCCTGACAGAATCTGCATATAGCGCGCCAAGACTACAAAATCGACTCCATTTTCCTTGAGTAAATCGAGCTGCTTGGCTTCTTGTTCGGGTTTTGTTTCTTTGCTTACCGGGATATGGTGAAAGGGAATCCCAAAAGCTTTCACTACTGGTTCCAGATCCGCATGGTTGGAAATCACCAGGGGGATGTCCACATCAAACTGCCCCGAATAGTACCGGCTGAGTATATCAAAAAGACAATGTGATAACCTGGAAACAAATAGGGCCATCCTTGGCTTGGGAAAATTAAAGGACAAGGTATAATTCATCCGGAATTGCTTACCTACCTGATTGCCAAATTTCTCGTGAATCTGATCCTTGCCAATACCGAAGGTTTCGAGCTCCCATTCAGCACGCATGAAGAAATCGCCCATTTCCTCGTCTATGTATTGATCGATGGCCAGAATATTGCCATTGTTTTCATACAAAAACCGGGAGACAGCTGCGACGATTCCTTTATGGTCTCTACATTGAATAATTAGTATGGCGGTATGCATGGAAGGTAAGATTGGTTAGCGCAAATTTAAGAACAAATAACCTGAATCATGCCAGCAGCGCAGAAATGTCTTCCTGCGAGAGGCTTTTAATGAAACTTTCTTCGGTACTTATCAATTCTCCCGCCAGTGCCATTTTTCGTTCCTGTAAGGCCATGATCTTTTCTTCTACTGAATTTCGCGTAATGAATTTATAAATCATGACTTTATTTTGCTGGCCTATCCGGTGAGCCCTGTCTATTGCCTGGGATTCGACTGCGGGGTTCCACCAGGGGTCGAGTAAAAATACATATTCTGCCTTTGTCAGGTTAAGACCCACACCTCCGGCCTTGAGTGAAATGAGGAACACTTGAATCGATGGATCTTCCTGAAATTGGGTAACCTGGGCCTGCCGGTCTTTGGTAGCTCCGTCTAAATACGCAAAAGGCATCTTCTCTTGTTTTAAAAACTGTTTTACGATGCCCAAATGCCGGACAAACTGGCTAAATATCAATACTTTATGCCCCTCACTTACGGTAGATTTAACCATATGCATAATATCTTCCAGCTTACCAGAATCGCCCTTATAGTTTTCATCCGTCATTTTTGGGTGATTGGCCATTTGGCGAAGTTGGGTCAATCCCCGAAGTAATGTAAGGGATTTCTGGGAAACGCCAGGTATGGCCAATTCGTTAATGATTTTATCCCTGTAATAGGCTTTGACTTCTTCATAGGCTTTTTCCTGCGCCTCCGTCATGGTAGAGTATTTTACATTGACAACCTTCTCGGGTAGATCCGTTGCCACCTGTGACTTAAGCCTGCGCAGGATAAAGGGCTTGATCATGGCATTTAATTTCAGGATTTTATCCTTATCATTTTTTTTCTCGATAGGCATCAAAAACTGTTTCTTGAATGCTGTCTGACCACCAAGAAGGCCCCTGTTAATAAAATTCATCTGCGACCACAGGTCCATGGTCCCATTCTCCACTGGAGTTCCTGTCAAGATTAATTTATGATTACTATTTAGCTGAATCACCGCTTTTGAAATAATACTATCAGGATTTTTGATTGCCTGAGACTCGTCCAGAATGATATAGTTAAAATAAAACGCTTTCAAAATGTCAATATCAAGCCGGGTAATTCCGTATGAGGTCAGCACCAGGTCGTACTGTCCAAATTGATTGCTGTCTTTGAGGCGTTGGGTACCCGTATAGATAAGGATTCTGAGTTTTGGGGTGAATTTTTTAGCCTCCAGCTCCCAGTTATAAATCAGGGATGTAGGCATTACCAGCAGGGAGGTGGTCCCCTCCGACCGTTCTTTCTCCATGGCCAAAAACGCCAGGGTTTGTACCGTTTTCCCCAGGCCCATATCATCTGCCAGGCATCCACCAAAATGGTATTCATTGAGAAAGCGCATCCAATTATAACCGGCTTTCTGATAAGGACGAAGGGTTCCTTTAAAATAACTCGACAATTCGTAATCATCGATGTTGGAAAAATCCTTTAGCTTTTTCAATCGCTCACTCAGGGAAAGATTGATCAGGTTTCCCCTTTCGAGCTCTTGAGCCAGGGCAATGTGGTGCTTCTTCAATTTAAAACTACCCTGATCCGCTTCTTTTTCTTCCATAAAAGAAAAAATCTCCGCATAATTTACAAACCAGGACTTGGGAATAATGGCCACTTCATTATTGGGAAGCTCAATTTCCGTTTTTCCTTTCATCAATAATTTCCGGAATTTCATAAAGGAAATTTCATGATCTCCAAAAGTAACCGTAGCCTCGACATCAAACCAGTCAATCTTTTCGGCAATTTTGACATTAATCTTAGCCGAACCGATGAAATATTTCTTCCCTTTCTCCAGGGTGGCCTGATGGATTTTTATACCCAAATCATCCAGTTCCGGCCTGTGATTAATAATCCAATCGTAGGCATCCCGTTTGTTCATGGGGAAGCGGCCATTCCGTACCGGCAAGCCTTTGGATTTTAAAAAATCGCCGTAGAAGTTTTCTTTTGAAAGATCCCGAACCACTTTATAAAAGGTGTAATCGTCTCCTCTTTTTTCCAATTCCACGTTGGTGGGCTTGGCCTGGTCTGCGCGAAAGGTATAATCTCCATAGGTAAACCGAAGGTCAAACACCATCTTTTCCTCGTCCTCCATACCGGTATTCTTCCCAAACATGTCCACAGTAGGATTGCCAGGCAAATCTCCTAAAAACAGGACGGGCTCTGGATTGGACCGATCCACCTTTATGGTGAAACCCTTGGCAAATACATCAAAAGAGGCGACCAGCTGGGTTACAAATTTCTGATAATACGATTCTTCTACTTTTTTGGGGATGACGATGAATTTCTTGTTCAGAAAGGGCAATAATTTTTTACCATCTACATCCTTCTCAAAACTAAAAAGCTGGGAATTTACTACCAGCCAGGCAGGCTGGTGACAAATGAGGTAACTTCCCATGTATTGCCATTCCAATTTTTCGCCCTGATATTTAAGGGTGGGGAAATAATGGGTATTGTCTTCATTTCTCCGAAAATGAAATAAAACCGACGCTTTTTCCGGCATGACCTGGATTTCTTTCCAGACCGGATTCCCATCATTACCCATTTCAAACAGCCGCTTATGCTTGATATTGTCCAAAATTTTGGACCGCGTTATTTCCAGCTTTCCTTCGATCAGTTTCTGAATTTCCTTATTCGCCTGAGTGGATTGGTTTTGATCGAAGACTTTTCGCAAAAACTCCTTGGGCTTGGTGTTCTTTGCATTGTATTTTTTTACAATGGCTTCCTGCTGCATGCTGTCCATTAGCCGGATCAACTCCAGGTCGGTCTCATCCAACCCTTGCTCAAATTCCCTGGCATTTTGATAGGAAATATTTTGATAGGCAAAAGATAACCTGCCCTTTTCATCCAGCTGTACTGCGAAGGATTCAAAAAGAATCCCCAGAAACTCATGGCTGAAAAGGGAATAAACGATTTCAAATGGCTTGTCAGAAGCTACTTTCATGGATGCTATTTTTGAACAAAATCAAAATTATTACTGCTGGTTTTTGAAATTGGCAGTTTGCAAATTACAGAAATATTTAAAAAAATTAAACAGATCATCCATTTAATCGCCTACAAATGCTCCGTCGTATTTACTTTTGCAGCGATCCGGGCAGGACGGTAAGAGGCCAGCATGGTAATGACAATAACACTCAGGCTGGTGTATAGAAAATCCGTCCATTGCATCTTTACCGGGTAGGCATCTACTACAGAGGAAGTAATCCCCAGCGAAACCAGACCAAACCTGTCCTGTACCCAGCAGATAAAAAACCCAAGGATCAAACCTGCCAATGCCCCGGAAAAGGCAATAATAGCTCCTTCTTTCAAAAAAATGGACCGGATAAACCTCCGGGTTCCTCCCATGGAAATCAATACCGCGATATCCTTTTTCTTTTCTATGGCCAACATACTTAACGAAAAAAAGATATTAAATGAGGCTACTGCCAGAATAAAGGTGAGCGTCAAAAACACGAATAGTTTTTCCAGACGTATGGTCATCAAAAGACTGGCATGCTGTTCGTCACTGTCCTTCACCGTAAAATCCGGACCGAGCAATCCCCGCAAATCCCGTTTAACTGTCTGAATAGAATAACCATCTGCTACCATTATTTCCAATGCACTTCGCCTGTTCCCATATTCCAGCAAACTGGCAGCAAAAGCCAATGGTACTATCACGTATTCGTCGTCGTATTGTTTCTCAACGCTAAAAATACCGGCTGGCCGAATAAGCTCCCGGTTGTACATACTACTGGGGTCAATACTTCCTGCTCTGGGCTCCCGGGGGTAAAACACCTGCATCAATTCAAACTCATCATCTAAATCCATCAGCAGAAAGTAGGAAAGTCCCCTACCGAGAATGGCTTGGGGCCTTCCCGCTTCTCCAAGGCTCATTTCTCCTACCAACTGTCCGTTTTCAAACCTATTTTGATCGAGGAAATTATCCGAGACCCCCTTGACAGTAGCTACCACCTGATGGTCTCCATACCGTACCAGGGCATTGTCCTCGATAACTTCCGTTAAAATGGCGACTCCCTCCATCCTTTCCAGGGACGAAAGGAAGTCTTCATCGACCGGAAAGGACTTTCCCAGGACCGGCATGACTTTCAAGTCTGCATCAAAGGAAGCGTACAATCCTTTGATTAAATCTTCTAATCCATTGAAGACGGACAAAACTACGACCAGTGCCATGGTCCCCACGGCTACGCCGATCATGGAGATCCTTGACAGTACGGTGATAAAGTTCTTCTTGGCTTTACTCCTGAAATACCGGGCCGCTATAAAATAGGATAAGTTCAACCTGGCAGGAATTAATTTTCAGGATCATTTTCGTCCTCGTCCGGGGCATCGGGGATATCCAGGTTGGAAATGACATCGTCCATGTGCTGAGCGTAGGCTGCCGATTCATCCAGGTAAAAAACCAATTCTGGAATAATCCGGACGGATTTCCCGATCCGGTTTCCCAAAAACTTCCGGATCTGACCTTTGTTATCATTAATTCGAGAAAAAAGTTGCTGATTATCGGCTAATAAAAAGCTTAAATTTATCTTGGCTACCCCTAAATCCGGACTCATCAATACACGAGTGACCGTTACCATGGCCTTTCCAACCAATGGTTTTCCCTCGCGCTGAAAAAGCTCTCCAAGCTCTTTTTGAATCAATTTGGAATATTTTTGTTGACGCTTACTTTCCATGCTGACATTTTTATTATCCACAAATTTAGTGAAATATACGGGTAACCTTTAATTTCGTAAATTGAGTTTTAAACAAAGATAGGCCTTGCTCGAATTTTTCAAAATTAATGACCCCTTACGAATGGTAGGAATCCTTTTTCTTCTACTGGTTTTTCGTATTCCTTATTTTTTAATGGACATACCGCTAACACAGCCAGAGTTGCTTTGGCAAATGATTGGTGAGCGGGCAGCTTCCGGAAACCTTCCCTATGTGGATACCATAGATGGGACCGGGCCATTTTCGGTTTTGGTTTACTGGTTAAACTACCTTTTGGCCGCCAACTCGCTGATTTCTTTCCGGATAATTTCCTTTTTTATCATCCTATTTCAGATTTATTATACCAATGAACTGTTGATAAAAATAAATGCCTACGAGGAGTCGAACTTCATTCCGGCATTCGTTATGACCATTTTATTTCAGCTGTCCTTTGATTTTATGACCCTTTCACCAGCCTTAATGGGGAGTACTTTTGTGTTATTGGCACTCGGTCATCTATTGCAGCAAACCACTATCAATGCCAATACAGTCCCTGCTATCCTCCTAATGGGATTTTGGGCGGGAGTGGCCTTTTGTTTCCATTTTGCATACCTGGTCTTCCTTCCTTTTCTGATTTTAGCTGCCGTGCTGATCATCGGGTTTTCTTTCCAACAGTTATGCCTTTTACTTACAGCCTACCTGTTGCCGCTCTCTTTTTGCGCTGTTTTCTTTTTTATGCAGGAGGGCTTATATGAATTTATTACCCTCTATCTTTTTCTGAGTTTTCAAGCCGTGCCGGTCCAACACGTTTCGCTCAACGACCTGCTATTTATTTTTTCCTTCCCGGTTTTACTTGCCATTTTTGGGTATTTTAAAAACAATCTCCTTCGCCGGATGAATGTTACGCAACAAAAACAGAATCAATTATTGCTGGTATTCCTTTTGGTTAACCTGGCTTCTTTTTTCTTGGTGGACCGTATCACTCCCTATCAGTTTCTGGCCATGCTACCCGCGCTGGGTTATTTTACCACACACTTATTCAACCTGAGCAACAAGCGCATGTTGCAGCAAACCTTGATTTATGGCTACCTGATCCTTATACCGCTTATTGGATACAGTTGGGTGTTTTATCAAATAGAAGCACCTTCTTTTGACACCTATGTGGTTCGCCAGGAATTACCACCTGGAAAACCCGCTTCGGAGAAAACCATGGTTCTGGGAGAAAACCTCGAAAAATACACGCGCACCGGTAACGCTAATCCTTATTTAAATTTCAGGCTGACCCGAGTCTATTTTGAGCAAATGAATGCCATGGAACGAAAAATGAAATTTTTAAGTGATGTCCAGAAAGAATCGCCCGATGTCATCATCGACGAGGAAGGGATATACCAGGAATGGGCAAGGAATATCCCTTCCTTAGAAAAAAGGTACCGTCCCGAAAGGGATGGAATCATCCGGAAAATCAGTAATTGACGTGCTTTATAAAAGCACTTCCAGATCCCCCTTAAGACAATTTTAACAAGGTATTTTGTTCACTCTACGAGCATGCCGGCCCCCTTCAAATTCGGTGTTAAGGAACCGAAAAACCATCTTTTCGACCAATTCGAAAGACACAAATCGGGAGGGTACCGAAATCAGGTTGGCATCATTATGCTGCCGGGCCAGCGCAGCCAGCTCCTCATTCCAACAGATAGCGGCACGAATACCCTGATGCTTATTTGCCGTAATGGCAACCCCATTTCCACTACCACACAAAAGAACTCCCTGATTGAATTCGCCCGACTCCACCGCTTCACACAAGGGATGGATATAGTCCGGATAGTCTACCGAAGCATCGGTGTAGGGCCCAAAATCCCGGACCTCATATCCTTCCTTTTTTAATATCCCTATCAGTCTTTCTTTGTAGGCAAAGCCTGCATGATCTCCGCCGATCGCGATTTTTTTTGACATTATGGGTAGGTTAAAATCCGTTTTCTAATTCTTCTTCCCTGCGCTTTTTCTCTAGCCTTTTGGCAATGATTATTCCTGCTTCATAAAGCACCAATATAGGCATGGCAATCAGTATCTGACTGATCACGTCCGGTGGCGTAATGAGCGCAGACAATACTAATATGACCACGATGGCATGTCTCCGGTATGTTTTTAACATTAAAGAAGAAACCAGGCCAGCCTGGGTAAGAAAATAAATGACGATGGGCAATTGAAACATTACGGCTGATGCCAATACTAACATGGACAAGGTGGACACGTAAGACGTAATGTCGAATTCATTCGCAATGGAAGGGTCCAACTGGTAGTTGGACAAGAAATTAATCGAAAGTGGCGACAGGATGTAATACCCAAAACCTGCTCCCAAAAAGAAGAGTAAACTAACAAAAAACACTGAACCGCGTGCTGCGTTTTTTTCCTTAGCGTACAATCCGGGACTGATAAACCGCCACACCTCCCAAAAAACATAGGGAAAGGCTGCAATCAGTCCGATCACCAAACTGGATGTGATGTGCATGGAAAACTGCCCTGTCATCTGCCGACTTTGAATGATAAAAGGCAGCTTTTCGATACACAGCGCAGGAAGAGAAAAGAAATCTGATAACTGGCAAAGTACCCGGTAAGTGACAAAGTCTATCTTGGAGGGACCGAGGATCACCTGCCCAAAAACAAAGCCTTTGGCCAGGAAAGCAAGTACCATAAATACTAATATGGCGGATATAGATCGCAATAGGTGCCACCTCAGTTGCTCCAAATGGTCCAGGAAGGACATGCCATTTTCTTCTTCCTCTTCTTCGTTATATTGATCCAGTGCCACGCAAGTTTAATTTTTAGTATAAGGGAAATTGAACCATCCACTCGTTTACTTCAGCCTTGATTGTCGCCAGTTGATCGTCTTGCTCGTGACGAACGAGGGAGCGATCTATCAACTCGACAATCTTTTTCATATCCTGCTCCTTGAGTCCACGGGTTGTCACCGCTGCCGTCCCAATTCGCATTCCGGAAGTTACGAATGGTGATTTTGTATCAAAAGGAACCATGTTTTTATTGATGGTAATATCTACTTTCCCAAGGGTTTCCTCAGCAATTTTACCGGTTAATCCCTTGTTTCGCAAGTCAATTAGCATTAAATGATTGTCTGTACCTCCTGAAATCAATTGGTATCCTTTTGCTACAAATGCCTCGGCCATTACGGATGCATTTTTCTTTACCTGCACCACATAATCCATGTACTCATCTGTAAGTGCCTCCTGAAAGGCGATGGCTTTAGCGGCAATGATGTGTTCCAAAGGTCCTCCCTGTGTTCCCGGAAAGACTCCTGAATCCAATAGGGAGGACATTTTGCGAAGTCCTCCTTTGGGTGTTTTGACTCCGAAAGGATTATCAAAATCTTCCCGCATCAAGATCAGTCCTCCACGCGGTCCCCGCAAGGTCTTATGGGTGGTGGTGGTTACCACATGACAAAACTCCAGCGGATCTTTCAACAATCCACGGGCAATTAGTCCCGAGGGATGGGAAATATCTGCAAGTAAAATCGCTCCTACCCGGTCAGCAATCTGCCGAAGCCTTTCGTAATCCCAATCCCTGCTATAGGCCGAGGCACCACAGATCAGTAGTTTGGGTTTTACCGCAACCGCTTTTTCCTCCACTTTGTCATAGTCGATTACTCCGGTAGCTTCCTCTACCCCGTAAAAATGAGGGTCGTATAGTTTTCCGGAAAAATTGACCGGAGAACCGTGAGTCAGGTGTCCTCCATGAGAAAGGTCAAAACCCAAAATAGCATCTCCCGCATTCAGACAGGCTAAAAAAACGGCCGCATTGGCTTGTGCGCCCGAGTGGGGTTGCACATTCGCCCAGGAAGCACCAAAAAGCTCCTTGGCCCGGTCGATGGCAATCTGCTCAATTTCATCCACCACTTCACAGCCGCCATAATACCTTTTTTTCGGTAAGCCCTCTGCATATTTGTTGGTGAGTACACTGCCAGCCGCCTCCATGACTTGTTTGCTGGTGAAGTTCTCTGAAGCGATTAGCTCTATTCCTCTCTTTTGTCGGTCCTCTTCCCTGGCGATCAGGTCAAATACTAATTGGTCTCGTTTCATGTGGTGATCCAGTCATATTGCTTTATTCCATTCCTCTATAAAAGGAAAAACTGAAAGTAGCAATCCGGTTGATTTCAAATTCGAATGCCAAAATTACTCCTAAACTATGTATAATCCAATTGTCTTTTCAAATTGATTGATCATATGTTCAAGAAAAATCGGACCTGCTCTTCTATTGAGATGCCAGTTCTAAAATCCAGTTTCTTAGATTAAAATTTAAACCGAAGGCTAAGTGAAATGTTTCTACCTAACTGTCTGACGCCGAATGGACGGTAAAGAGACATGTGGTCCAGGTAGTGCACATTCAGCAAATTATTAGCAGATAAGGAGGCATTCAAGTCCTGATGCCATAGGTTAAATTCACTTCCAAAGTGAAGCCCCATGATAAAATAACCCGGGGTGGACTCTTCCAGTAATGCGGGCCTGTTTTGATCCAATACGAGACTTCCTGTCAGGTTCAAATAGGGTCGTTTTAATTTACCTAACTCGTTTAGGGTAAAGGTAAGGTCCTGATTCCATCGAAAGGCAGGAATGTAGGGAAGATAGCTCTGGTCCGATCTTCGTTTCCCTATAACCATACTGTAAGAAGTACTGCCAGAAACCCAGGGCATTCCCGAAGGGTGAATGTCAAGCAACGCCTCGCCCCCATAAAGGCCGGCATTGTCCTGCTCAAACCTCCAAATCGTCAGGTCTCCCATCTGCTCATCGGTAGGAGAAAAATAAATATAATTATTGACCCGGTTATAAAACCCCTCGACCGAAAGACCGAAATCGGCCTGCCGGTATCGCACCCCCAGGTCCGACTGAATGTTTTGTTCCCTAACAAAATCAGCACTTCCCTGCTCAAACCTGGCCGTCCCGGGATGCGGTCCGTTTGAGTACAATTCAGCCAGATCCGGTGCCCTGAATCCGGATGCGACGTTTAGCCTGAACCGCCAGTTTTCGGAGGGCCTGAAAGTGGCTCCGGCACTGCCCGTCATCCCATCAAAAGACCTGCTAAGCGTCCTGCTTTCCGGGGAGCCTTCCAGCTCAAAACCATAATCCAGAAAATTTTGGCCGCTGGCATCTGCCATCACCTTTCGGTAATCATACCTTATTCCTCCCTGTACGACCCATTCCGGATTCGAGTAATTGAACAGCGCATACAGGGACCGGTCATCCTTGGTCGCATCGGGAATTAATATTTCTGCCGCATCTTCGTAATTTACCGTGTTTAAATAAAAACCCTGTAATCCGAAAATTAACTCGGTTTGCTCCCAAACGGATTTGTAATATTTGATGTCATACATGAAATTCGATTGCTGCAAACCCAGATCTACCTGGTTGAATTCGTCTTCCGTCTCCTCCCGGAAATTCCAATGGTAACCAAAGGTTGCTTTTAGTTTATCATCCCCCAAGAACACGTTACTCTCCGAATTTAAAAAATGGTCCGTTACATCCTGGAAAGGCAACTGAAGCGCTCGGTCGTTTCGGCTGGTTACCAATAGCTCCTGATTCGTTTCATCCAAAATCCCTAATTTTTGTTTCAGAAAGGTATACCGGATCCGGGTATCTCCCCAGCCCTTTCGAAGGCCTACCCCTGCTTTCAAATTTTGGGTTTGGAAACGCGTGTTTCCAACGGGACTTCCCGATCCGTCCAGGTAGTCTGCATGAGATTCGGAAGCCCCCCTTAGGGACCAAAAAAATCCTTCCTGACCGGCTCCTTTTACACCCGCATCCAATCTCCTTCCCAGGGAATTGCTGTACATGCGTAGGTTCAAATCACCGGAAACCTCTCCTGCCTGTGCGTCCGCCTCCTCGATCAGGTTGACCACCCCGGCCATGGCTCCGGAACCGTAGATAATGGAAGCAGGCCCCTTGATGATTTCGATTCCGGAAAGGCCGGTTTCGGTAAGCCCCAGCCCGTGGTCTGCCCCCCATTGCTGATTTTCAAATCTTGCGCCCTGGTAAACAGATAACACCCGGCTAAAAGAAAGCCCCCTGATCACCGGCTTACTAATCCCCGGTCCCAGCGATACCTCACTTACCCCCGGGGTTTTTGCCAGGGCCGTCATGAGACTGGGAGAAGGGTTTCTCAAAATGGATTGCCGGTCTATTTTTTCGATGGAAATGGGAGAACGCTCTTTACTCATAACATAGGCCGCAGAAACCACCACCTCGTCCACCGAAGCGGTGGCGGAGGTTAAATGGACATCAAGTTCTCCCTGCTCCGAAGGATTGATTTTTTTAAGCGCTGTAGCGTATCCTATATAGGAAAATTGAATCGTAAGGTTCCGTGCAGGAAGGCCTTCCATTGCAAAAAGGCCTTGCTTATCAGAGACAGTACCCCTGCCTAATTCCGGTACAAAGATGGTCACTCCAATTAATGGTTCGGCAGTGCTGGCATCCCGAACGCTGCCTGATAAAGATAGGTTTTGCCCTTGGGCAAAGGAAATGGAAGCCAGTAGGAATACTCCCAGGGTCATGACGTATTTCATAAAAATCGAATTAATTATAGTGAAGAACCAACCCCTTTCAATGCGGCAACCAAGCGGCAATTGAAAACGATTGTTAATAAGTGGCCCCTTGCTTGAAAATCAGCTTTTGGGCAAAGGAATTAAACAATGGCAGGGGGCCCCCGTAGCGATAGTATTTCCCGAAATTGGATGCCGGGGCTTTCCGTAAGTAAAAAGGGCCGGGGAACTTCGTACACTTCCTGAATTCCGGAAACAAACCCCAACACTCCCGGTAAAAAATAGTGAACATGGGTAACCATATCCAATAAAAGGATCTCATTTTCCGAATGATCCCGATTTTGTTCCTCCTCTTCCGACAGAAAAGGGTGTGCATGCCGGATGGTCTCACCGGATTCCAGGTCATGTTCATGGTAAAAAACCACGCTGTTGACCTGCATCAGGATGACCAATACCAGCAAGCCGTAGCTTACAAGGGGCACTATGTTTCGGAAAGACTTCAAGATCCAGAATTCGATTATAAGCAAAATTAAACAATATTTACTCTGTCACCAACCGAATTAAAAGATATGTCTCATAATTTAATTAGTCTTGTCTAACAAATGCACCTAATCGATTCCTGATTTCGAAATGGGATTATAATCGCTTATATTTACGAACGATGGATTTTGATTACAGACCTGAAACGTACTTCAATGGGACTGGAGCAAGTTCCCTCCTCGTCAAGCTGACCTACCCCGAAAGCCAGTGGGGAGAAGAAATTTGCATTTTTGCAACGGCATTGGACGGAGAAATTTTTTTCGAAATTGTCGATTTTTATGGCAATGAATACGCTACCAAACCGGTGGCGAGTAGGGAGCCCCTTCCCTTGCAGGAGCTCATCCTTCTGGTAGAATCCCTGGAAGTAGATCCGGAAACGGAAATGGGAAATATCAACCAAACACTCTCCGGAATTCCCATGGCGGAAAGCAACCTGTACCCCGAACTGGAGGAATATTTCTCCCAGAAACGTGCCCATTTTGGCTATCTTTAGGCGGGCTCAACTTCTCTACACACCCATAAATTCCGTAGCTTTGCTCCTAAGTTAATCCCATGTCCAATATACTACTTGTCGTTACTTCCATTCTTGTAGGCATCTTCCTGCAAAGAATAAAAGAATTTCCAGTCGAAGCACCTAAGGCACTCAACGCGTACCTTATTTATGTGGTTCTGCCCGCTGTATCGCTGTTGTATATTTCCAAACTTAATTTAAACCCTTCTCTATTATTGCCCATTTCTGTGGCCTGGATCGTGTTTTCGCTAAGTTGGATGCTGTTCGGGTACCTCGGAAAAAAACTGGGGTGGAAACGAAATACCATTGGTTGTCTCATTATTTGTGGAGGACTATCCAATACGGGGTTCGTTGGCTACCCTATTATAGAGGCCATATACGGAGCAGAAGGACTAAAAATTGCCGTATTGGTGGATCAACCAGGGTCATTTTTGGTCGTCAGCAGCCTGGCCATTATTGTAGCCTCTCTCTTCGGAGCGGAAAAAATGCGTAAAAGGGATATTTCTAAAAGGATGTTGCTTTTTCCGCCGTTCCTGTTTTTTATTCTGTCCCTATTACTCAATGTTTTTCAGGTAGAAATCCGCGGTGTCGTTCAGGATATTCTGGAAAGTTTTGCCGGAACCCTCACCCCTATTGCCCTAATTGCCGTGGGGCTACAGATCAAAATAAAACTCAAGGACATTAAAGACAATTTTCTATGGATTGGATTGATCCATAAGTTGCTTTTGATACCCTTTGTCATCTTCTTGGTATATCACTGGATCCTAGGTCCGGATCCGGAACAAAACCTGATTTTTAAAGTAAGTGTGATGGAGGCTGCTATGGCCCCCATGATCACATCTTCTATTATCGCAACCAACTATAACCTACGACCGAAGCTCGCTTCGCTGCTGGTAGGTATCGGAATTCCTTTATCGTTTCTTACCTTGACGGGTTGGTATTACTTGCTGGAGTTAATCCGCTGATTTTATTCCGGATCCGGTTTTGGCTCTTCCGTAGGCTTTTTCCTATTTGTAAAACCCCTTAGCAAGTTTTTCACCTCATCCACAGCTTTTTCTTTGGTTTCTTCGACCAATTTGGTCGCCTCTTTTTCCACACTATCCCGGGCTACTTCTGCCTTTTGCTTGACCTCTTGTTTCAGGCTATCTTCCCTTGCCTTGAAATCAGCGGCGATTTTCTCCTGGGCATTCTCTTTTTCACCTGACAGGCGACTTTTAAGCGCATTCGAAATATAACTATCCAGGCTTTCTGAGTTTGCAAGGGAAATATTCGGGCTCCCATACGTACCGCCAACATTAATAGCCAAAGGAATGGTCGTAGAGGAAAGATCTGTTCCGGCGATACCGGCCACCAGGCTATTCACCTGGGACCCAAATTTACTTGCAGGCACATCCACGGAAACCAGGTAATTAATCCGGCCATCAAAGCCGGTGCTTCCCTGAATGGTAGTAGGATAATCCCACAACTGCAATTCGAAAGGGGCCACATTTAACATGCCGTCGATAATTTCAGCTCCTATATTTAAGGGTTTTAATCGAATAGATGACGCATCGTTTAGCTTCGTCAAGTTGGCAATGCCCTTAATCAACGGACTGTCTCTAACGGCTGTTTCAGTAACTTCTATGAGCCCCTTTCCGTCCAAACTGGACAAAACCGGCATCATGTCTTGTCCCAGTAATCCGGAAAATGAAAAGCTTGTCGAAAAGTTTCCAACCACATGCTGGGCCACTGGAGCAAATGCCTTGACCGTAACAAATGACTGAAACGCCTCCTGAATACCCAGACCGGAAATATCCAACTGCATGTCAAATGTAGGGTAGATAATATCCGTGGCATTGTAGCTGCCGTCAAAACCAAGGGAACCTCCCATCGTATTGGTCTTAAACCCCTCCAGATTCAGCACACCATCCTTTAACCGTACTACACCACTGGCATCCACCAGGGACAGGTTGTCATAAATAATCCGGTCTGCCTTTACACTCATGGTAAAGTCAATATCCTCTGGCAATGCTACCACCTCTAATGACGTCGTATCTTCTTCGGGACTATCTGAGGAAGTCATCCATTCGTTGACGTTGAAATTACTGGAGTAGATATCAAGATTTCCTTTCAGGCTTTCTGCTTCGTCACCAAGTAGATATGCCATGTAATCCGAAAGCGAACCGCTGGCCTGGACGGGGCTTTCCCCCAAGCGAGCGTCAAATTTGGTCAAATTGATGGATTGAGGGCTGAAATTGCTACGTGCTTCGTGTATCCGGACTCCCTGGGGATAATCATTATCGGCAAAATAAAAATCGTTAACCTGCATTTCTCCACTGGTTTCCAACTGAGCAAAACGGTTGTTCTTTATGGCATCGTAACTCCCCTTTGTATCAATATCTGCTTGAATCCTGCCCTCCAGTAAAGTGTTCTCCAAGGGTAATACCGAAGCCATTTTGGCCAGATCCACTGCTCCGTGCAAGGAAAAATTGTAATTTAAATCCTCCAGATCCGATACCTGCAAACTTCCCGTAACCACTTCTTCCTCCAATTTAAAGCCAAAAGACGGTACATCCAGACTCAAATCGCGCATGCGCCCGGTGGAATTTGAGGCCTCCGCCCGAAAATTAATCTGTTCTATGGGTGCTGGGTACTCGCTGGTCTTTATATATCCGTCATCAAGTCCGACTTGTGCATTGATAGTGGGAATAATCTGCGCCGCACTATCGTACCTGCCCTTCGCACTCATATCCAGTGACAGTTTTCCTTTGAGTTCAAATCCCTCCAGAGGAAAAATAGAGGTTAGTTCCAACAGGTTGATATTCCCTTTGAGTCCGGCATCCATTTCGTAACTCACCAGGTCTTTTAAATAGAAGCGACCCAAAACAGGTTGATTTCCAAATTCGAGCGAAAATTGGGATAGATCAATGGTGGTCAGGTCCAAATTTCCGCTACTGTTGGATACTTTTAAGTTCAGGTTGACATGCTGAACGGGTCTTGGCAAGTCTGGAAATTGAAACATTCCATCGTCTACCAATAGTGCAAATTGGAAACCTGGAAAACTGGTCTCATTGTACACGCCATTGACACTACCTGAAAAATCCATTTCTCCTGAGGTAGTCAGATTATCAAAAGAATCAGAGTAAATTCCCGGAACCAGCGATAAAACACTCTTAAAATCATTGTTTTCGCCGGAAAAGGCCAAATCCATTTCTATGTCTTCTTCGGGCATTGCCAGGTAACCGTCTATTTCAAAGCCAAATTCGTTTAATTTTAGAAAGGCATCATTCGCAGCAAAACGCATTTTTTCCAGATCCACATGAACCTTTGAGTCCAGGGTAAGGAGCTTATTTGACAGGTACTCCACTCCCTCATAGGTAACGTTTACTACCCGGGCATCTCCATTTACCATCAAGTCATAAACATCCAGGGTCAGATCACCGCTTCCTTGTAGGTTCATGTCGGAAAGCACCATCAAGTAATCCAGGGAACGATCATCGTAAATCAGATCCAGGTTATTTACCTCGATAAAATCCACCCCCAGTTGAAAAGATGAGGAGTCGGGTTCCGGTTGATCGACTTCCTCTTCCACCGCTTTGGCGATATCGTAATTGGCCTGTCCATCTTCCAACACTTTTACATAGATCTGCCCCTCTTCCAAATGAACACCTTTCAAACTGGGATTATCATCGAATAATACGGACCAGATATCTATATCTACCTGCAGGTATCCCACGTGGATCAGGGTATCCTCTTGAAAAGGAGGGTTTCCCTTGACTCCAAAATCACCCATGGTAGCAGATAACTGCGGGAAACTTCGGAAAACGCTTAAGCCGATTTCATCCCGGTCGTAATATACCTGGGCATTCACTGCATTGGCTAGTTCCTTATCTAAGCTATCAAAAATCTTGTCTTTGAAGAAAAAAGGAACCGCTGCCAGTGCCAAAAGCACAAAGGCAAATAAAGCAAGGCCGATAAATAAGATTTTTCTCATGGTATTATCAATCTTAAAAATTAGAACAAAAGGGTTCTGCCTATGTATACGGGAATCCGCAACTAGCAGCTACTAATTAGGGACGCAAAAACGGTACCGATTAACGGTTGCAATAAAAATGATACGATAATGGTAAAAAATCACTTTTCAGACAAAGGGTTAGACTGACATTAACCGAAAATGACAGTCACCTGATTTGGCCATAGAGATTTCCTTACTTAAATGGTATACTGCCTCCAGTAAACATGCATTCTTAATAAGACCTGCATCGATGGCTTTGAATCCGATGAGTTCGATTAATTTCTTGAGTAAAACCCGGTCCTTAGGACTATCGCCACAAAAGTAGGTTTCCTTTATTAATTCCAGTGGATCGGATTTGGGATAATCCAAACCCAAATTATTGAATGCTTTAAATATTTTTTGATGTCCGGTTTCCTCTCGAATATAGGTAGTATTACAGCCCAACGTTTCATCATGCACTCCGTTGGTGCTATCGATATACAACTTATCGGGCGACCCATATTCCTTTAGGTAGGTGCAAACCACTGGTAAAAACTCGTTTTCACAACAGATAATCACCACGTCGGAAGCGGAAATAGCGTCTGCGTAATTGAGCACGTAGTGGTTTTGCATTTTAAGAATTTTCCACTCCACTTTACGGGTACTGAATCCTTCACGAACGCCAAATACCACATCCATTCCTCTACCGATGAACTTATTTCCCAAGTTGGTCGCCAGATTGGTGCCTCCTAAAATTCCTATATTCATTTTATCTATATTATAATGTCAATGAAACTAATTTGACAACCGTTTGTTTTTAAACCTTGAGACATTCAAGAACTGGGTGATTTGGTTGTCAAAAAGGATAATGCTTTAAATAATTGAAAGCTAATCAATTATAGCGAAAATACAAATTTTTTTTTCACAGACTGAATTATTTTTTTTGAATTATGTTTTTTGCAGTTAATCACAAATTTTATAGGTCAATTAATTCTTCCTAAAGTTCAAAATGTGACTCAATCGCTGGGAGTAGGTCTTTGTGAATCTTCGCATTACTTGCCAATATCTGCCCTCCAAATAGGTAATTATTTCCTCCGCTGAAATCGCTAATTTCTCCACCGGCTTGTTTTACGATCAAGGTACCCGCTGCAATGTCGTAGGATTGCAAGTTATACTCCAGGTAACCCTCCACCCTTCCACAGGCAACGTAGCACAAGTCTACAGCCGCCGAACCAAGCCTTCTAAGCCCATGGGTATTCTTTAGAAAATAAGAAAGCAATTCCAGGTACTTTGCTGTCTTACCCCCGTCATTATAGGGAAAGCCGGTTGCTACCAAACTATCTGCTAGCTGATCTGCCTTGCTAACCCGGATAGGTCTTCCGTTGCAGGTGGATGCCGCTCCTTTATACGCAACAAAGCATTCATCCAAATTAATCTCGTAGACCACCCCCGACAAAATATCAGTCCCCTGCGCCAGTGCTATGGATACCGCAAACATGGGTATTCCATGAACGAAATTAGTGGTCCCATCCAAGGGGTCGACAATCCAGGTCAGCTCTTGATCAGTATCCGATTTGGTACCTTCCTCCGTAATGAAACCGGCCTCGGGCAAAATCTCGGATAAGCCTTTGACGATTATTTCCTCCGCTCCCTTATCCACGTAAGAAACCAGGTCATTGAACCCTTTCTGTTCTACTTTTTCAAGGCTAAAATCTTTCCCTTCCTCCCTGATAAAGGCCCCGGCTTTCCGGGCTAGATTGGCTACTTGCTCTGTAATACGTTCCAATTCCATGCTTTTCATTGTTTTCCTGACAATGTGATCACGATTTCTCCCTTGAGGGTATTTTCAGTATAATACGTTATTATTTCCTGTAGGCTGCCTCTTACGTTTTCCTCATGAATCTTGGTTAACTCCCGACTTACACAGACCTGCCTCTCCGGGCCAAATACATCCGAAAACTGTTGCAGGGTTTTTAGCAACCGATACGGAGACTCAAAAAAAACCATGGTCCGGGTTTCTTCTTTTAAAGACTCAATCCTTGTCTTCCTCCCCTTCTTATGAGGAAGAAAACCCTCAAATACAAAACGGTCATTTGGCAACCCCGAATTAACCAGTGCAGGAATGATCGCGGTGGCTCCGGGAAGGCTACAGACTTCTAAATCGGCGGCTAGTGCCTCCCTGACCAAGAGAAAGCCAGGATCAGAAATACCTGGTGTTCCAGCATCTGTGATAAGTGCAAAAACGACCCCTTCTCCCATTCTGTGCAGCAGCCTGGAAATGCTCTGGTGTTCGTTATGAATATGATAACTCTCCAAAGGACGTTTGATGTCGTAATGCTTTAGCAGTTTTCCAGATGTCCGGGTATCTTCTGCTAAAATGACATCTACCTCTTGCAGGGTTTCCAATGCCCTAAGCGTAATATCCTTCAGATTTCCAATAGGCGTAGGTACTAAATACAAACTAATGGAAGTACTTTCTTCCATTAGTTTATTTCATCTATGGCCTTAGCTAATTTTCTATCCTTTTCGGTGATGGTGTTTCCTTTGTCGTGTGTCGTCAACTCTATCTGCACCTTGTTGTACACGTTGCTCCAGTTGGGATGGTGTTGATGCGCCTCTGCCAGAAAGGCTACTCTCGTCATAAAGGCAAAGGCCTCTTGAAAATCTTTAAACTCAAACGTCTGAACTAATTTACTGTTTTCTTCTTTCCACATACTATTGATTTTTTTATAATGCAATTACTCCCTCAATCTCCGCTGCCTTTATATAAATATCTATGATGGATTGACTGTCAGGCATCATGGCCTTGATGGTGGCACTGGTGTATTTGCCTTTCGACGACACTTTCAATTTCATCTCGTTACCCGGCAGTAGGGCGGCTACTTCTCCCTCCTTACCACTTGGGACAATAAATTTAAACATGTACAAGGCCGGGAAACTGGTCTGATTTTCCAGTTTTTCCTTGAAGGAAATAGCATTGAATTTACTACTCATATATCCTATCAACCATTTTTTGGGGAAATTAAATCCCTAAAAAGCAAAAAATCCCATTCCTGTGCAGGAATGGGATTTATATACTGTATTAAAGGTGATTTAAAAGAACTTATACCGATAATCCTTTACCTCCACTAGTTCCTCCATGGCCATCATGATCATGTAGGCCGTTCTTTGGGACGCGTTATCTGTAATTTCATTTTGATAGCGGGTATAATCCGCAATTTCAGAGGCTGGAGTCATGCTATTCAGTTCTGCCACGATGACACCAATATCTTCCTGAACAGGATCTGTCATTTGACCAGCATCCTGCAGGCCGAAAATAGCACCTACTGCCTTGGGGGCAAATCCAACTCCGGGCAATACACTTGCATCCATCCTAAGATCTGGAGTACTCCCTATAGAAGCATCGGGAAAAACCTCTTTTATCCCTTCCAAATTTTCCACGCCAGCGATTTGTTCCTTTATATAGGCAGCCTTTTTCTCATTCCTTAATTCCTGATTGGCTTGGGCCTTGATTCCCGGATCATTAATGGTACCATCACCCGCTTCCGTTTTGTTGGTCAGTAAGGCTACCACGTAAGCATCGTCTAATTCAAAAACGGGAGAAACAGTGCCAACTGAAGCATCATTAAAGGCCCACCGGATGACTTCCCTGGCACCGCCCATATTATTTAAGGAACGCGCTGTTGGCCCTACACCATTGGCCGCCATCACCTCGTAATCTTCCTTTTCTGCGTTAGCCTCAAAGGTGGTCGGATTGGATGAATTCGCGGCAAAATAATCTGCATTCCTAAATATATCGTTTCTGGTAATGTCACTCGCTAATAGTTCCCGCTCTAATACAGCCAGTTTTCGGGTTAAGGTTTGAGGCATCTCGGTTACCTTAATGATATGGAACCCGTATTCGGTTTCTACCAGCTCATTGATGACCCCTTCGGAACTGGCATTAAATACTGCATCTGCAAATCCGGTTACAAAATCATCTCTAAAAAACCAACCCAAATCGCCTCCTCGCTGAGCGGTAGCGTCCTGCCCGTATTG
>JAWLFL010000364.1:0-3153 GCA_041685605.1 Cyclobacterium sp.
AGAAATAGTTCTTAATTAGTACTGCCATGAAAGTATTTCAACGGACATCAGGCAAGCCCAATCATGCTCC
This sequence comes from Cyclobacterium sp., assembly GCA_041685605.1. Lineage (GTDB taxonomy): Bacteria > Bacteroidota > Bacteroidia > Cytophagales > Cyclobacteriaceae > Cyclobacterium. The sequence continues at coordinate 71 of JAWLFL010000364.1, forward strand.
TACAACGGAGCAAAGCGGTGATTTTTTCCAGGCCAAACTTCAGGTGGGGCAGCCCGGGGACAAATACGAGCAAGAGGCCGATGCCATGGCAGAGCAGGTGGTTCAGAGGTCTTCCGAATCCCAATTGGTGGAAAAAGCAGGCTCCTTGCAAACACAGGAGAATAAAGCGAATGAGGTCCAAAAAAAGGAGCACCCGGCAGGCGAGATACAAGCGCAGCCCCTTGCAGCCGGTGTAACGCCTGTATTCCGGTCGGAAGTTACCGAAGAACCTGCTCCGGAAGAAGAAATGCTCCAAAAACAGGAAGAAAAAGAGGTGCATCGGGATACCCAGCCTGGGGAGCATACTTTCCCTGCGGAGGAGGGGGCAGGGATGCTTCAACGGAAGGAAGATGCCGATTCGGAAATCAGTTCCCACCTGGAATCACAGATTTCCCAAAAATCCGGAGGATCGGCCATGGATTCAACGACACGTAAAGGTATGGAACGCGGTTTTGGGGCGGATTTTAGCCAGGTAAACATCCATACCGATGCGCAGGCGGTTCAAATGAGCCAGGACCTGGGGGCACAAGCCTTTACGCATGGCAGGGATATTTATTTTAACGAAGGTAAGTACCATCCTTCCAGTCAATCCGGGCAACACCTGCTGGCCCATGAGTTGACACACACGCTTCAGCAGGGGGCAAGCAGTTCGGCTCAACCGAAAATAATTCAAAAGGAAGGGGATGAAGAACTGGACCCCCCGGAAATGCAGCCAGAAACTGGCATCATTGACGATGGGGCCAAAACGATTACTTTTGATACCATTCCAATACCTGGATTTAAATTAATGGATCATCGGGGATCCTTGTACGCTAGTAAAGCACCACTAAGAAGGAAAAATAATTATAAAAGAGGGAATACGAACCAGAGGGATGGGGTTTGGAAGGCGGAGATTGATCCTACTGATATTAAAAATCAATTAATTGCCCTGTATGAAAACCATCACCACACACTACCAAACGCAGAGACAACGCATGTTTTTAAAGCAGCAATTTCAGGGAGAAGTGTCAAGCCCACTTATTTAGGGAATATTGATACGGTGTCTAAGGAATTAACTACTCCGGTTTGGGGAAAGAATAAAGCTTTCAGAAATTTTGATGTAGACCATATTGTCGAACTTCAATTGGCAAACTGGAATACCGATACCTGGCCGAATACGCTTCAGAATATGGAATTGCTGGATTCATCGAAAAATAGTTCCAGCGGATCTACGATAAGGGGGCAGATTACGGAAAAATTAACGAGTTTCAGAGAGCGGCATGGTAGTGAATTTCCTGGGGGTGATGGTTACTTTAAAAATAATTACACGCTGGTTTTTTCACAGGCAGAAAGTTTGGATGGAGGAGATAGTGAAATTACCGAAAACGAATTTTGGACCAAAAGGCAAATTGAAACAGCCGAACACCTGGATGCTATAGAAGTGGGTAACCTCTCTGACATCGGAAACGAAGGAGAGGTGCGAATTTTCCCGAATGAGTCTGGAGGGTTAGGTAAGCGATTTGTTTGGACAGGTGAAGAGAGCAGTGTGGGTAGTGATGAACGAAACTGGTTGGGCAATCCATTCAGGATCGTAAATAAACGATTTAATACCGAGGGAGATGGGGTGGAAAACACTCCGAATCTGGGTTCTATTTTTGTGAATATTCCTACATCCGATAATACTTGGTCTCCCTGGCCAGAAGACAAAGTTTTTGAGGTTAACAGGTATCCGGGTTCGAAATATGCCGGCTATGTGACAAAGCAATCCATTAAATCAAGTCTATATGGTTTAAGGATAAAAAAGGCAAGTCCCGTAGAAATCATCGAATTGGAACTTATGCCCAACGGAATTGAGGCGTACGGTCATATTATGCCAAGTATTCCTATTTTTGAAGGTAACCCCATAGAATTTTTTATTTCCAATGGCGAAATTAGGGTTTCCAAAACTTTTCCTTTCGACCAAATAAACGTTCCACCTCCATTTGAAATTACAGGTAGCTCACTTACCATTTTTGCTAGTTCTGAAAACGGGCTCGGGCTAACAGGACAAACCGATTTTGCCATAAATCAGGTAGGAGAGGGACATGTCAGCGCAACTGCTTCAACCTCCGGCGGTTTTGAGCTGGAAGGGGCTTTTAATTTTGATTCCGAGCTGTTTGATCCGGCCGAGATCAACGTGGAATACAAAGAAAATACCTGGACGATCGGCGGCGAAATAGGTATTCCGGAAGGAAAAGTCCGGGGAGTCAAAAGTGCCACCATTACGGCTTCCTACAGTGAAAATAACTTTGCAGCCTCGGGAGAGGCCGAACTGGATATTCCAGGCATTGAGCGTGGAAGCATGGATATACAATACGGTGAAGCGGGATTTTCCATCGCAGGAAATTTTGATCTGAGTAGTGATATTCCAGGTATAACCGGCGGAAACGTCGAAGCCAGGGTATCTAAACCCGCTGGAGCCGAAGCTTATGAGGTATTTGTGTCCGGTACTGCTCAACCAGATATTCCGGGAATAACCACGTCCTTAGCTGTAACCTACGAAAACGGTGCACTAACCATTGAAGGGTCGGCTTCCTACAGTCGGGGAATGTTAAGTGGTACCATTGAAGTGGGGGCTACCAACCGACCCATTGGGGAGGATGGGCAACCAGCGGGTGAACCCGACGAAAGCATGCGGGTATATGGTGGAGGGGAACTTACCCTGCAGCTTACGCCCTGGTTGGCCGCCACCGCCGGGGTCCGCCTGTTACCTACCGGGGAAATTGAGGTGAACGCCAGACTGGCCTCCGAAAGCTATGAAGTATTCCGAAGAAGGGAATTTAATAGAAACCTCTTTCGGGTACCGACTATTGAAATCCCATTGTTTGCCATTCCGCTGGGGCCAAGAAGTATTGGGCTGGTAGCCCAAATTGGCGGCGGACTGGATTTCACTGCTGGTTTTGGTCCGGGAGAATTGCGGAACCTGTCAGCAGAAATCACCTACAACCCTGAGCGGGAGGAGGAAACCACCGTTGCCGGCCACGGGGAGTTTGCCATCCCAGCAGATGCGGGGCTAACCCTAAGAG
>JAWLFL010000365.1:0-3146 GCA_041685605.1 Cyclobacterium sp.
CATTTCCTTTTTTGTGAGCATTCCGGAAATCAATCAGGTCTTCAAGTACGTCAACGGAAAGCTGGACCTGATGGGAAAACTGAAATTTCTCTGGCACAAGGCCGTGCATCCACCTGACAAGATGCTGGGATTGGTGTTTGGAGTGGTGCCTGAGTTTCAGGGCAAGGGCGTGGAAAGTGCCATGGTGACCGAATACCGGGATAACATTGCCGAAAAGAAATTGTCCTACGAGACCATTGAGATGAACTGGATCGGAGATTTCAATCCAAAGATGATGCGGGTCTGTGAGCAACTAAATGCCAACATCTACAAAACCCACCATACCTACCGGTACCTGTTTGACCGGGAAAAACCCTTTGAACGCCACAAGGTCTTAGGCTGATGAACAAAAGCAACAGGTATTACATTCTCCCAATCCTTTTGATGGGTTTGATTCTCGGGATTTTTCCCGAATTCTCCTATGGGCAGCAGGTACGGTCTGCGGAGCTGCAGGAAATCCTGGATAAGGCAGGCCTTAGCGGGAGCATTCTGGTGTATAGCGCTGAAGCTGATACCTATTATTCCAATGATTTTGACCATGCCGAGCGGGGTCAGTTACCCGCTTCTACCTATAAAGTCCCCCATTCCCTGATTGCCCTGGAGCTGGGTATCGCCGAAGATGAGGCAACGGAATTTCCCTGGGATGGGGAAGTCCGGGCCATGTCCCAATGGGAGCAGGATTTGAGCTTTAAGCAGGCCTTTCACCTGTCCTGCGTGCCCTGTTACCAAAAAATTGCCCGGAAAATAGGGCTGGACCGGATGAAGGACTACCTGAGCCGCCTGGATTACGGGCAGATGGATGTGCATGCCGACAACCTGGATCAGTTTTGGCTGCGGGGAAATTCCCGGATCAGTCCGATGGAACAGATCGGCTTTTTAAAACGCCTGTATAGGCGGGATTTGCCCTTGTCTGCGGAAACCATGTCGATTTTTCGGGAGCTGATGGTCATGGAAGAAAGCGAAGACTACCGGCTCAGCGGGAAGACCGGCTGGTCGGTGGATCAGGGGGTAGACAATGGCTGGTTTGTAGGCTACCTGGAGCAGGGGGGAGCCGTGTATTTTTTTGCCAGCAACCTGGCCCCCGGCCCGGGAGTCAGTGATGCCGATTTTCTTCAGGCCAGAAAAGGGCTGACGATGGAGGCACTGCAGGTGCTGGGATTTTTGTAGGGGGTATTTCGGAATTATTGGGACAACCGGCTAAAATGCCGGTTTTTGTTCTAAATGAAAAAAGTCAGCAGGAATTGGACCGCCTTCACCAGAAATTGGTGCTAATGGGTTTTAGTCCGTCTACGGTAGCCAATTACAAAAGTGCCTTTTCTAAATTCCTGAAATTTTTTGAGTTCCGGGATTTATTGGATCTAAGCGAGTAAGATATCGATTACAGAGCTTACCGGCCATCTTACTGGTTATTTGAAGGACAGGAAGGGGGCCAATACTCGACGACAATCATACAGGCAGTATTCAGGAGAGCCGTTAAAGCCAACGGAATCGACCCCTGGGCAACGGTGCATACCTTACGCCATAGTTTCGCCACTCATTTGCTTCAATCGGGAACCAATTTACGGATGATAAAGGTATTACTTGGGCATAGCCGGTCCACGACCACGGAGATTTACAGCCATATCCTGGCCGTTTCCAATAAAAATGTGGTATCTCCGCTTGATTCCTTAACCGAAATCCTTAATTTGTCCAATGAAAACCGGGAGAGGGATGATGGACATAGTACATATACACGCAACTCCCCCTCCAAGACATAGCTTTATACAATTGTTGTGCTTCATGCTGAAGAACGGGATTCTTTAAAAAAAGCAATCATTATTCGAAATTATAGTCTGGCTATAACCTTACAAATACATAAATTTAGTCAGGTTATAGCCAGATTTAAATTTGCTTTTGTCAATATTTAGCCTTACTTTTGAGAATATGAAATCAGGTTAAAGTATGACAATATGAATAAGAAGAAAATTCAAATAGATCAACTTGAATCAAGAGTAAAGCGGTTTTCCCATGCTCGTGAATTACCTAATCCTCCAACGGGTTGGGTTAGAGCCATTCGACTAGCACTTGGGATGTCACTGCAGCAACTGGCAAGTAAATTGAAAATAACAAAACAAAGTGTTCAGGAAATTGAGATCAGAGAAAAAGAAGGGTCAATAACACTTAGATCATTAAGAGAAACTGCAAGGGCTTTAGACATGGAGCTTGTGTATGGCTTTGTTCCAAAGGACGGATCATTAGAAAGATACATTGACAAAAAAGCTCGCTCACTAGCTGAAAAAATAGTTTTCCGAACCTCAAATACCATGAAACTTGAAGAACAGGAAAATACGAATCAGCGACTAAAAAAAGCGATTGAAGAACGGACGGTAATTATCAAAAGAGAACTTCCTAAAGCTTTATGGGATTAGACTTAGCATACATCAATGGACAAACTCCATTAGATGAAGATGAAAAGGAAGCTTTGCTGATCCCTACAATAGCTACTCGTGAAGAGTTAGATGAATTTGAACAACACAATATTGAAGAAGCTATGCAATGGGTTTTTAGTAGGTCGATAAAAGCAGATGCCATTTTAACTGAAAAATTTATATGTAATTTACATAAACGAATGTATGGGGATGTTTGGTCATGGGCTGGAAAATTCAGAAAGACAGATAAAAATTTAGGCATAGATAAATGGCTAATTCCTACATCACTAAAAAGTCTTTGTGATGACGCAGTATTTTGGATTCAAAACAAAACATTTACCGCTGATGAGGTAGCTTTGAGGTTTAAACACAGAATTGTAAGTATACATTGCTTTCCCAATGGAAATGGTAGGCATAGTAGATTAATGGCAGATGTAATTATTAGCAAGGTTTATAAAATGCCATTATTCAGTTGGGGAACAGGTGATTTAATAAATGAAGGAAAAGCCCGTTCTAACTATTTAAACGCAGTCAGAGAAGCAGATAATGGCAAATTTGAACAACTTTTAAGATTTGCCAGATCCTAAATAGAAAAATGAAAAGCACGAAAGCACAATCGAGTAGCCCGACCTGAGCCAACTGGCTCAGGTTTAGGCTCTCACACCACCGTACGTACGGGTCTCGTATACGGCGGTTCAC
>JAWLFL010000366.1:0-3132 GCA_041685605.1 Cyclobacterium sp.
ATCCCGCTTGGTCGTCATCCTGGGGATTTCGTTACTACTTCCCTGTCCATTCCAGCGATTGATGGTTTCGGCATACATGTTAAACGGATAGGTGGGGTCGATGCCCTGCATCCGGTCGGCATTATAAATATCAAAACCGGCATTGCCCAAAAAGAACAAACTCAGATCAAAATTACCGTAGCCCAGTTCTGCGTTTAATCCATACACCACCTTGGGATGCGGATTTCCGATGACTTCCCGGTCCTGTTCGTCTATCAGCCCATCCCCGTTCAGGTCAATAAACCGAACGTCACCCGGCTGTATCAACCCATCGTCTCTTCTGGGATCATTGGCAATATTGGGATCGTTTTGAATGGCCTCGTTAGTTTGGTATATGCCGTCTGCCCGCCATCCGTAAAAGCTGGCAATCGGAAACCCTTCGTAAGTCCGGGACAATTCCTGACTGGAGCGACCGTATAGGCGTGACCCTATAAAATTACCATCGGCCAGCTGGGTTACCTCATTCCTTATAAAAGAAGCGTTTCCACTGACGGAATAGAATAACTTACCTTTGTTTTCCCGAAACAACAATTCCATCTCCAACCCCTGGTTCCGTAGTTCCCCGATATTTTGGTTCGGTATCTGTGCCGTGCCAATACTACCAATGGTAGGGGGAGCGATCAGCATGTCCTTGGTATCCTTAATGAAATAATTAAAATTGGCCAACAACCGGTTTTCAAGGAAACCGACATCCAGACCGATGTTGGTCATCTGGGCGGACTCCCAGGTAATGTTCAGATTTGGAATCCGGGTTTGTGCGGCACCCACCGTTTGGTTACCTCCAAAGGAATACCTTCTTCCGGAGCTGATAAGGGCCAAATACTGCAAGCCCGGCACATTTTGATTTCCAAGACTTCCCCAGCCCCCGGTAAGCTTAAGATTGGAAATGAAACCCACATTTTGGAAAAAGGCTTCCTCCGAAACTCGCCAGCCCAGCGAAAAGGCGGGAAAATAACCCCATCGGTTCCCCGGTGCGAATTTCGATGATCCGTCACTTCTGAAAGTTGCCGTAACCAAATACCGTTCGTCGTAATCGTAGGCTACCCGTCCAAAATAAGAAGCCAGCGCATCGTACGATTTGCCACCTCCGATGGAATTCAGGGTTTGCCCCACATTTAAAAACCGCTGATCGAAGGACTCATCGATAAAATCAAGCTTACTGGCATTAAATCCATCTGAGTTGAAAGTTTGGGTGGTATAGCCTCCTACAAAATTCACTTTGTGCAGATCGGCAAATACCTTGTCATAGGAAACAAAATATTCCGCCAATAGGGAATAATACTCATTGTAACTTCTTGACAATGAATTTCGGGGACTTGCCCTGATCTGATCGTCAACAATAATATTGAAATTGTAGCCATCACTAATGGCCCCTTCCAGGCCAAGATTGGCACGGACTTTCAAGCCTTCCAGTATCTCATATTCCGCCTGAACATTTCCCAATAGTTTGTGGCTGGTGTTGTTATTATCTTGCGTTTCCTGCGTGAAAATGGGATTGTTGATATCCCCAAATTCTCCGGAGATCTGGGAGGAGCTATAGCTTCCATCTTCATTGCGAACCGGCAAGCCCGGATGAAACCGGATGGCACTCCATAAAACGCCCGTTTGAGCCGACAAGGTATTGGGGCTGACCTGGTTGATGGATACCAATTGCAGGTTTTGGCCAATTTTAAACCGATCGCTGATCTTGTGATCGGAGTTTAAGCGAAAACTAATCCGGCGAAAGTTGGAATTGGTAATCATTCCCTTTTCTTCAAAAACACCGCCTGATAACATAAAAGAAGAATTTTTATTCCCTCCGGTCAAAGTCAGGTCCATGTTTCGGGTGCTGCCCTGTCCCAGCAATTCTTCCTGCCAGTTGGTTTGTTGGGTCTGATAGGCTGGGTTTTCCCAGATGGGATTGATGGCCAGGCCGTCGTTGGTATAGCGTTCCCGCTTTAAAAGGGCCAGATCGGGTGCTTCCAGTACATCAATGGTTTTGATGGCATTGGAAACCCCTGTGTATCCGTTCAGTTCAAATTTCAATGGTTGGTCAAAATCTCCCCTTTTGGTGGTTACAATCACCACCCCATTGGCCGCACGGGTTCCATAAATGGCGGAAGCCGAGGCATCCTTGAGCACCTCAATGGATTCGATGTTGTTGGGATTCACATCGTTTAGATTTCCTCCCGGTACCCCGTCTATGATTATCAGCGGATCTGCATTATTAAGGGTACCGGTTCCCCTGATCCGAATGGAGCCCTGATTGCCGGGAGCACCTCCATTTCGAACCACATTGACACCGGCGGCCCTTCCCTGTAAGGATTGCGCTGCTCCGGAGACGGGTAAGTTTTGGATATTGCTGCCTTTGATGGAAGAAACTGCTCCGGTTACATCTCTTTTTTCCTGGGTACCGTAACCTACCACCAGCACCTCATTCAAAGAGGTTTCGTCGGCGACCATTTGAACGGTAAACGTTGTCCGGTTACCCACCTCTATGGTCTGGGTGGTATAGCCAATAAAAGACACCACGATACTTGCCTGATCGGGAACGGTAAGGGAAAATTTCCCGTCAATGTCGGAAACCGTTCCGGTATTGGTTCCTGCCACGGTTATCGTGGCCCCGGGCATGGGTTGCCCGCTTTCGTCTACAATTGTGCCCCGAATGGTCACATCCCAAACGTTGTTACGGATTTCATTCGCAAGCGACGTTCCAGGAAGGAAGACCGCTAACAGGGCCAGGAACTGAAATGCAAACAGGAAGTTCCTAGCCCCCCGTTTAATTGGTAATTTTTCGTTCATGAAAGTTTTAAAATTTAGTATTAAAATAGATTAATTCTTGGATCTACTTTAGCATTAGATCCGGGTTTAATAGGGTATTTATTTCATTTAGTGCCAGATTTTGGTTTGGGCTGATTTGTCTTTCCTCGCCATACAGCAGTTGGTTTGATATGCCGTATGAAGGAATGGAATTTCATTTCCTATCCGTTAAAAGATTAATTTTCGCGATCGTTTCGGTAGCAAAAGATCAATTTAGCCCTTTGGATAGCAAAACCAATCACTCTTAAAACCTTTTTAGGTTGATAAGAAATTAAATTTTGTGAAAATTAGTGA
>JAWLFL010000111.1:0-12892 GCA_041685605.1 Cyclobacterium sp.
GCCAGACCGAGTTCGAAATTGCGAACTTTTGTTTACTAAGACGTTCCTTAGTAAGCTAGTGCAAATGGCCCAGAAGGGATTTCGACTTTGAAGGAGTTTAGAAATAGTAGGGTGTTGAGGTTTCTTCACCCAGTCAGGGGAAGTCGGGAATAAATAGGGTGTTAGGGATCCTATACCTAGTAAAGGTACTGGGGCGGCCCTATGGGGTAAACTATTGCCATTTCTCAGGGTCTTCCCGAGTGCCTAATACGGCTAAAATTATTACGTACTTATCTTCTACAATAAAATGAATGGCATACGGAAAATGCTTTATCAGAGAAAATCGGGTAGTGTTGTACCTAACCTGATAATGAAGTGGGTTACTAGTGATCAAATCCAGCTGTTCTTCAACTTCATCCAAAAATCGCAATCCTAAATCTTGCTGCTTTTTCTCGTACCATTGTGCAGACTTTAAAATGTCAAGCTCAGCTTCTGGCTTGACAATAAGAGAAAAATTCATAGCTGGCTTTTAATACGGGCTTTTACTTCATCCCAGCTTGACCCTGATGATTGATTAGCCTTATGTGCTGCTATTCTTTCATCTAATATTTTTTTATGTGTAGCACTCAGCTCATAATCATCTTCTTTCATGTCTGCCTGTACCATAGCATACATTAAGTTAATGAAGCGATCATCTGCTTTATTAATGTATTCGTGAAGTAATTCTCTGATTTGTGCTGCTCCCATGATTATTTCCTTTTCCACAAAATAACGATTATTTTACATTTTTAGGTTCATTTTAATGAATGATATTGATCCAGCGACTTTCTCAGGTCTTGCATGCTTACTCTTTTGTAGCGTTCTGTGTTGGTGATACTGTTGTGACCGGTGACAATGTTAAAAAAATTTTAGACGCTTGTATACCAAGCGGCTCTTTAGTAAGCCATTGCAAATGGCTTCTAACGGATTACGATTTAAAAGGAGGTTAAGAATAAAAGGGTGTAGCCGATTCTACACCCAATTGGGGACAAGAAATTGGATCATTCGAAAATGAAGCGTGCTCAAGTTCCCGATAGTTTTTTATTAGGAAAGACATATTTTTGATTTTTCACTAATTTCCCTATTTTTAAACTATGGATGATCATCATACTCCCAACAAAGTTGAAGAGCCTTTTTCCGAATATGGAAGTTATACCTATGCTGACTACCTGTCCTGGCAGATAGATGAAATGGTGGAGTTGATTCGCGGTAAGGTATTCAGACAAGCCGCTTCACCTCGGGTAATCCACCAACGGGTTGCCGGGAACGTGTTTGTGGAGCTCTCTAATTATCTAAGAGGAAAAAAATGTGAGGCATTCATTGCTCCGGTTGATGTCCGGCTTCCGCTAAAATCGAAAAGAAACGAAGATATTGATACAGTAGTGCAACCGGACATTTGCGTGATTTGTGATGCTCGTAAAATCGACGAGGCCGGTTGCTTAGGTGCGCCGGATTTAGTAGTCGAAGTCCTATCTCCAGGCAATAACAAGAAGGAGCTGCAATATAAATATGAGGTATATGAAGAATCGGGTGTCAAGGAATACTGGGTGATACATCCGAATGAGTGCACTTTATTGGTGTATACCTTAATCAACGGACGGTATGATGCATCGAAGATTTTTACCCATGGAGACATGGTGTCTTCAAAAGCTGTTGAGGGATTTGTATTAAATTTGGAGGAGCTGTTTTCTGATTGCGTATGAGGAATAGGTGCTAAAAGAGTCAGCGCTGGATGTGAATGATTACCTGATAAAGCCTGTTTCTTTTGACCGGTTTAGAAAAACCATCGACAAGAATGTTAACTATCTTTCTGCACAAGTGACTGGTGAAAAATTTGCTTACAAACTCGATTCCTTTTTTATCAAAACACCGTAATTGGATGATGTCATCTGGTTTCGCGGGACTATGGGTAAAATTTTAAGTTAGCTATCGACAGAAATACCAAGCAATTGGTTTTTAAGACGTTCTTTAGTAAGCCATTGAAAATGGCATAAAAGGGATTACGACTGCAAAGGAGTTTAGGAATAGAAGGGGGTAGCCGATTCTACACCCACGTACGGCTTTTTAAACAGTCCCAATGAAATGAAGGAGGATTCGTTGATCTATAAACGATTTCGCTACATTAGACTTATGAACAGCCTACATCAATACGTTGCCGCTTCACCCGGCTGTGGGATGGATTGTTGAATAAACTCCCGGAGATCATTGGTAGAGGTTACCAAATCTTCCTCCCTCACATACATCATGTGACCACTTTCATACACTTTAAAATGTAAACGGTCTTTCATTTTACCGCTTGGATCAAGCTTCCACATACCATTCATTTGTCTGAAATAATTGACCAACATATCGTAATATCCTGCTTGAAACAATACTTCAAGATGGGGGTTCTGCATCATGGCATTACGCAATTTCTCCCCGGTCCCATCCGTAAATCTATCCCAGGGCCAGGGAAATACAGCACCGGAAACATGGTATTGCAGGTCTGTTTTAAAATTTAAATCATTTCGAAGATAGGTATTAATTGCAGGAGTGAAGGCATTATCCCAGGCAGCTGACTCCGGTGGCGTATTTCCGGTAAAGGTATCGCCCCCATCCATTTTATCGATACCCTTATACCGTGCATCCGAAAGACCCAGGAAATATCCTTCGTCCCTTAGTAACTCTTTTCTGAAAGCATTTCTGGAGACTGTCAGATTGTGGTCCAATATGAGTTCCTTTTTGAGACCTGTGTACCGGGCTAATTTTTCTGCTACCTCTTGTTTCTGATCTTCATCAATAAATCCACCTCGTTCGACTGCCGGTAAATATTCCTCAATGGCATACGCTTCAACTTCTGAGAGAACATCCGTAAGACTTTTTTTCTGCAAATCTTCAGGTAGCTGCTTATGATACCAGGCTACCGCAGCGTAGTTGGGCAACTGAAGAACTTCATTGCTTGCGATAGGTAGTTCCATTTTAGTCCCCGAAACAATAACTACTCCATTGAGGTAAATCCCATGGTTCTCCTGCAGTTCAGCAGATAAGCCCGCTACGCGTGTTGCCGAATAACTCTCCCCAATCAGGTACTTTGGGGATCTCCAACGTTCTTGTCGTGATAGGAAATGGTCAATCCAGTCAGCCAGGTAGGTAATGTCTTGATACACCCCAAAAAAATCTTCCCGCTTGCCATCATTCACTATGCGTGAAAAACCCGTATTAACAGGATCAACATATACGATGTCTGCCACATCGATAATGGAATGGGGATTATCGACGATACCATAGGGTTGTATGGGATATCCCTCATCACTTATTTCCAGCCGTTTCGGACTTGTATAACCCAAATGCATCCATAGGGATGCGGCTCCAGGCCCTCCATTGAATGAGAATGCAATGGGGCGATTTTCGACCTGATCGACATCATTTCGCCTGTAATAGGTATAAAAAACCGCTGCATCAGGTGCTCCATCTTCACCGTATACCGGCTGAGTGCCTACCGTAACCTGATAAGGTATTCTTTTCCCGTTAACCGTTACTTCATTGGAAGAGACAAGCGAAGTGTCGGCCGGTAATTTAATCTTTTGGGCATGCACCGTAGTAACGCAACCAATTAATAAAAGTAAATGGAAAATTATTTGATAGCGAAATTTACTCGTTTTATTACACATAATAACGTATTTATTTAGGGGTTAAAGTTTTTTCAATTTTTCCGCAGGTGCCGTAAAGCCTTGCACAAAAGTTATTTATATACTTCAAGCGCATTTCTCATGGCACTCAGTAGTGGTTTAGCACTTAAAGGCTCTCCCGTTGCTTCAATCATCCACAGATCCGGAGTAAGCTTTCCGATTTTGCAGGTACGTATCATCTCCGTTGCGAAATCCTTTCCCTCGAACTGCTCTTCCAATTGCATGACGACAATATTTCCAATAGGATAGCTGTGCAAATAGAGCGCCCCGGAAATGAAATGATTATAGATGGCCAAGATAGGGACATCCCTTACACCAAAAATTTCGGCAAAATACTGGTTCCAGATGTCCTTGGCAATCGTAATGGTTGCTGTCTTGAGCTCTTCAACAGTAGCATCCGGATGATCATACAGCCAATGCCAAACCCTGATCTCGTGAAGCGCTTCCGATCCCATTTCACAAACAAACCAAAATGCAGCCAAGGCATTGTCCTGCTTTTCCCGGGTACTGTATTCCTCATTTATTCCCAAGGCAATCAAGTTGCGGTAAGCAATAAGATCTGCCATGGCTTCTGTATAAGGGCTGCTTGGGATGCCTTTCAGTAAATAATAATCAGACATGTAGGTGCCCACATTCTGCTGAATGGTATGGCCGATTTCATGCATCCCTACCCTGTAATTTTTGTAATCAAGGCCATCCTTTTCAAAACGGATACGCAAATGTGCTTTAGCGCCTTTCATTTGTGGCGCATTGGCATGTCCTCCGGAGGGAATGGGATCAACAACCACGTGATTGCCAAAAAATTCAGCTTCAAAATCCGGGAAACCAATTCTTTTGAGGATGTTGGGTAGATCTTGCTGGAATGCCATTGGGGTGGGATATTTTTCTTTGATCAACTGATCCAGTTCATCCATTTTATAATTCGTATTGTCGCTGAATCCCGTATACCATATATCGAATGGTTCTAACTTTCTCCCAATCTTTTTTTCAATCAGCGACGCTACGGCTTTCTTTTCTGTAGCGCTTAAAACGGTTTCCAGCAATGAAACAATTTTTTCTTCACTCAGCTGACCATTTTTAAAGGTTCGGGTCAAATAGGTTGATCCTTCAGGATATTTGGAATCCTGTCGCATCTTGGATAACATGTTGTGATGTAAAACTTTGTATCTAGTATCAGGTTCAGCCTTAAAATCTGTTTCGACAAGCTTTTCTCCCTCTTTCAGATACACCTTATTGGCTATGGGTTCCCAATAATAAGCCGTTTCTCCTACCATGCATTCCGGTATGGTTTGATAGATGATATGCATCACTATTGTACTTATTACTCGCTGCTTTTCCAGCGGATTATCCCGAAAGTAGAGCCCTTTGATTTCATCTCGTAATCCATTGTGACTGTTTAACCGGGTTCCTTCAGGAAAAAGAACTTCAAGTTCGGGTGATACCACATGATCCATTGATAGAATATAGCGAGTGGTGTAATCACGAAGCTCATCGGGAATCGGCATGGGGTCAGGCTCCTTATCCGGGTCGGACCTGAAATCAAATTTATCTCCCAACCTGACCATTGCCCACTTTTTTCGACTCCAGCCTGCTCCTAATGCCTCCTTTTCTTCATTGGTATAATAAGGGAAATTAAGTGCGATGGCCAGCGCAAGTTTACTTTTGAAAAAATCAATCGTAATTTTTGAATCGCTGAATAACCTGTCGAGCTCAGTGATAGGTTGCGTCATGGTCACCAATGGGTAATCGAGTGCCAGAGCGAGTTCTCGTTGGTACCCATTGATGGCACTAAATTGTTGTTCAGCAATGTTCAATGCATTATCAAGCTCCGGACCGGAGGGGATAAACTGCTTCAGACAAAACTCCTGAAATTCAACACCATTCCCATTTTCTTCAAACCAAAGATTAGAGAGGTGCCTGACACCACGAACGATGCGTTCTGAATTTTCTTCTCCATATTTCGTTATCAGTTTCTCAGTAACCTGATTTACATCCTTCTGTAAACTGTCTTTGAAAATCTCCTGTCCGAAACTATTAAGTGAGACAAAAACCAAAGAGATAATAACTAAGTAATTAATGTTTTTCATTTTAATATTTAAAATTAACGCGATCGATTTAAGACCGTCCTTAAAACAGGCTGTATTCGTCACAGCGAACCCTTTTTTGTGAGAGCTATGGTAGGGCAGTCCCGTTTTACATGGCTTCCACCGCAGACCCCTCCTCAAAGCCTACCGATGCCGTATTTTTACCACCCCCTGTCTCCCCCTCCTGAAAACAGGAGGGGGCTGGGAGGAGTTGATGTCACTCTTTATTTTTTTTAACATATTGTTTTTTAGATAGTTAAAAATTTATACCGTCATCCCGATTTCTGCATTTTTTAAATGTTAATCCTCGGAATGACGGTTTTATTAGTAAATTTGGTCGAGCTCATGTAATTAGTTTTAAGGCTTTTTAAAATCCTATTCAGGTTAAAATGCTTACCATTACTTCCCCTTCACTTTTGTTTCGTATTCCGGATTGATTTCCCGGGGAATGGGCGCATCAATCTCCTCTTGCCACTTTATAAGATCATCAAGCAACTCATCCCGTTTATCAACCTGGACAGCTGCAAGGTTCGTTGTTTCACCAATATCATCCGCAAGATTATACAATTCAACGGCATTGTTTTCCGTCAAATTTTCACGTCCTCCATCAAGCACCCACTCCTCGTGAAACTGTAATAACTTCCAGTCTCCTTTCCTGATTTATTCACCATCAAGCCAATCTTCCGGAAAATAAAGCGTTTGGATTAATTCAATTTGTTGTATCGATTGCGTTGCAAATTCTTCGTTCCAACTGGTATAAATAAAGGCCATGTCCCGCTCCAGGTCGTGACCCTCGGATGAAGGATGGCCGTCTTTTGGAAACATTAGCTTTGCATGGGCCCTGGCCTCGGATAGTGTTTTGGGAAGGATGGATTTATAATGCTCCAGCGTCTCAAATATTTCCCTGGAAGGTGATAATCCTGCCCCATCAAGGCTGTCAGCCAATGCCATATTGTTTTCGGGTGGCCTGCCCCAAAAATGAAGCAATGGGCGGAGGTCTGCGTTGGCGGCCACGGACATTCGTAAAATCCGATCATCAGTCGGGTGGTGGGTTTTCGTGATGACAAGGCCCCGGTTATAATCCTCATTCACTTTTTTAAACATGTCTCCCAGGGCATCCCATCCAAATAAACGCACCACATCCACATATTTGCCATGCCCACGATGCTGGTAAGACATGCGGTTCCTGTTTAAGGGTTGATTGTTTCGGAAGGGTTCCGTAACCATTATATTTATAGCAGCCATGTCCAGATCTACATCAAGCCGATTGCTTATCGACGATCCGAAAGCCGAATCCAGTTCCATACCAAATCCGTCATTTGCCACGGCTACATGCAAGAGGTTAACAATAGATTCCGTTTCGTCAACAAAAAAGGAAGGAACATGAGAGTGGCCCATTTCGTGGAAAATGACCCAGGGCTGCTTTACTGGTGACTGCAGCATGATATGATTTCCTTTTCCGTCCGATTCTTCCGTAGGGTCATACCTAACGTTGATCTCCGGATATCCCGGGGCATGAACCCCTGCCCGCATAATCGCATCTACCTGACGAAACATAAAGTGGGTCCCCTGCGGCAATGGCTTGCCCAAGAGATCGCCAACGGCATCCATCGCTGTATCGTACCGCTTCAGCATCGTCTCCGGGTCATCAAAATCATTGATCCAACTTGTGGGCACCTGCATTAGAAATTTATCGGTTTCAAAATCGGCCCAGGCTCCGGGATGGTGGCGTTCGGTTTCTTTCCAATCTTCGAGGCTTGTTTTGTTATAATCCCTGGTCGAAAAATAGGGAGAACGGACGGCTCCGGTAATTTCCAGTTCAACGATACTCCCCTCTTTTCCCTCCGGTACTTCAAAATAAATATTCCCTCCGAGGGGGGAACCTACCGTGATGGTTTCATTGACTACCGGATAGATGATGGTTGCCCTGTCGAGCCGGGCGATTCTGTTCCGGTACTTTAAATCCCAAAAATGAGTGCCCACCCTGATGGTATATCCCTTATTTACAACTGATGGTGGTACTTTGATTTTTACAATAGTTCCAGGGGCAACATAGGCTCCTGTAGGTCGGCGGGAATAGGCATCCCGGTGAAAATAAATGGGCGTTCCCCAGTTTGGCGCCTGTGATGCGTTTACCTTAACCCGGTAAACATTATCCGCATCCTTTGGTGGATTCACTTCTCCCGGAAAATAGGCAGCCGTCTTGAACATGGCTCCTTGATATACCTGCGGGAATTCTTCCAGCTTTGAAGCACTGTAGCTGCGGGTAATGGCATCCATGATATAAAAAAGGGCATAATGAATCTCCATACCGGGCTGTACCTCCCGAGGTAACATAATTTTTTCCCCTTGGACATCAAATAGGGGGCCAGCGGTCTCCTCGTAGGTACTTACCAGATCAAAAGCCTGCTCGATGATTTCCTTTTTGATGCCAATCGCTGAAATATTGGCTTGAATAATGGAGTCCTGTAGGGTAATCGCTTCTGATGAAAGTACTGATTTCCCTGTCAAATGATTCTTCAGTTTTGAAAAAGCCAGTTTAAGATTAGCAGAAGGGGTCTCCACATCCATTTCACTGATGGTTTGATACCATGCTTTTTCCACTTTTGCCGAACTCGGCCCTCCAAAAAACTGTCCCCGCGAAAAAACAATCGGCCCTACCTGATTAAACAGGTATTTGTAATTCCCATCGCTGCCAAAAGCAACATTGGTTGGCTCCTCAAAAGAGTGTTCCGCTTTACATTCAACATAGCCGGCTGGTCCCTGAGCCAATGTACGTATGGCGATTGAAAAAATCGGAAGAATGAGTAACATGCCCTTTAGGGATCGTTTCGGGATAAGTAATTTAAATTTCATGTGATTACTATTTGCTTTTCAAGAACCATAACTCGTCTCTAGTGAATACTCACGACCTTCGAGGGCATCCCTCTGTGGGTAGCCTTCATCATACCCGGTTTTTAGAAAATTTCAGACCATTATTAGTTTGAATTACGAATAAGCTCAATCGACTTCTCAGCAGCATTTTTTAAGGTATTACGGGGCGACCTGACTTTTGCAGCTTCATTGAGAAATCTCAGATGTGATGCATTGCCATTTTCCCCGATGGCGATAAGTGCCTCCGCCCTAACCAGGAAACTATCATCCGTTTCGTAAATACGCCTGAAATCACCTATCATGGAAGGGTCTTTTAGTTGTCCCAATGCTTTTATAGATGCGGCCCTGACTTTTGAATTACTATCACTGATAGCATCTAGGAAAACTTCGTTACTATTGCTTTCATGGAATTCAGACAAGAGCTGAATAGCAGCTTCCCTGATGGCCCAGAAATTATCCCCCTTGGCAAGCTCCGTCCATTTCTGAATCGTTTCCGGTGAGCTGCCAAAGGCCTTAAGTTGATCAATAGCCCATAATCTGCCGGGTACATCATCGTTTTCCACCTGAAACAAAAGTTCCTCCTCAGTTTTATTAAATGTCCATTCTTTAAGCAGGTGGTTGCCTTCATCAAAACGGACCATCAAAGGGGCTGTATCGAATTTAAATTCAAATTTCTCGACACGATCTTTCAATGCTATTTTTTCAACCCGCTTTCCATCGGTATGGTAAAATCCAATATTAACGGGGATTGTATAGATTGGCACATTCTCCCACTTATCCTGTGTTTGCTTTATCTCTAACGCAAGGATCTTAGTGGATTCATCCCAGTTTTTGCTGACCTCAAACACGGCATGTCCCGGATGAAATAGAAATTGTTCGAAAAACAAATCCATGTTCAGGCCACTGACCTCTTTCGCACATCGCATAAAATCCTGGGTGCTTACTGCCTGAAATTCGAATTGATGCAGAAACTGATTGATAACTCTGAAAAAGGTATCATCACCCAAAACGAACCGAAGCATGTGCAACACATTAGCTCCCTTGGGATAGGCATGGCTGTCAAAATTCTGTCCCGGATTTTCATAACGGTTAAAGACAATGGGTCGCATATACCGGTTATTCGCTTCACGCAGGTAGGCGTTTTTTTTCCGCAGCAGGTCATATGCCGCTTCATCCTCACCCCAATCGTATCTTTTGTACAGGTAGTCGGAATAGGTAGCAAAACTTTCATTGATCCAGTTATGCTCCCAGCTTCTGCATGTAACCAGGTCTCCCCACCACTGATGCGCAACCTCATGGGCCAGAATCCCTTCAAAAGAAAAGTCGATTTCTTCTTCGCTGGTAGTTACAGCCCCTTCTCCAAGAAGGGTTGCCGATGTGGCTTCGGCTCCCCCACCCTGATGCGCAGAGACCACCTGGTCATATTTTTCCCAGGGATAGGGATAGCCATATAGCCTGGTAAAAAAATCTATCATATAAGGTGTCTTGGCAAAGGATCTTTTTGCGTCCTTCTCATGTCTTTCATAGACCCAATAATTTACCGGCAATGCGTCCAGAGAATCTTCTATGACCGTATAATCTGCAATGCTAAGGTTTGTGAGATAGGTGGAGTGCGGCAGGCTTTGTTTCCAATGGTAGGTGTGTTTACCATTTTCCTGATTTTCCGTAATGCTCAGCAGCTTGCCGTTTGACAATACCTTATAATTATTATCAACCGTCACGATCATCTCCTGAGTCACTTTGTCGTGGGGATAGTCGTAACAGGGAATCCATTGCCTGGCTTTGTTGGGCCAGCAATCGGAAGAAACCTGCATGGGATTAGTTTCCGTTTCATCTATAAATTTCAGGCCTTCGACCTGCTTTGCGAGAAGGTACTTTATGGTAAAAGTTAGGGTATCGGAGTAGGAATAAGTGCGGGAAAGGTTAATATGGACTTTGTCTTCGCCCTGAGTATAAGAAAGCGGAAATCCCTTACTGTCGAGCACATCGCTTACATCTAGTGATACCGCATCCAGACTGACCCTGTTCAGATCACTCCTGAGCGGTGTCAGGGTTACCGTGTTTTGTCCCGTCAATTGCTTCCTCTCCATATCAATATCCAGCTTTATGCAGTAATGTAAGGCATCAAAATCCCTGTCCGGTTCGAGGGTAACCGGCCTTTGATAAATATCCATCTGTTGGGCAAACAGTCCGTAATGAGCCAATAAGAGCATTAGAAAACCAAAAAGATACTTCATGTTTCTTTGAATTAATTTAGATTTCTTATTGATTATTTTTCATAAATGCCTCTATTTCAGCTACCGTCCGTGGCAGCCCTTCCGATAGGATTTCAAAGCCATCTTCGGTGATCACCACGGTGTCTTCGATCCGTATACCGGTTACCTCATCCGCTTTTCCCATGATGTCGCAGGCAAAGACAAAACCAGGTTTCAACGGTTCTCCACGGTCGAAGTCGAGCATTCGGTCATGCACGGCCATGCCAATACTATGGTTGAATCCGCCGTCCCGAATCCATAACTTGAACCGGGGCTCGGTGGTGTCAAATCCTAATTTTTCAAGCTCTCCTTTAACGGCCGCACCGATCTCTGTCAGAGAAATCCCCGGCCGGTAAAGACTCTGGCATATTTCCCTTACAAAAAGACCCAGCTCGTATATCTCCCGCTGTATTTCGGAGAATTTTCCACTTGCCGGAAAGGTGGTTGAAACGTCTGATGCATAGTACCCCACATTGGCCCCACCATCCAGGATGATAAAGTCTTCATCTTGCAATGTGCGGTCATATTGCATGTAATGGCCATAGGCATGGTTTTTATCCGACATGATAATGGTCCCGAATGCCAATCCTTTTGCCCCGCCGGACATGCAAACCTGCTGGAAAAGGGCAGCCAGTTTTACCTCTGCTACACCCGGCCTGGTATTTCTTATGACCGCTTTGTGTGCGTCTACGGAAAGTTGGGCAGCCTTACGAAGTACATCAATTTCAGCTTTCGACTTGATCTTTCGCAGTTCCCAGATAAAGGGTGTACAATTCAACACCTGATTGTCTGGGAATCGCTGGTTTAAAACCTCAACGAATTGCATTTCCCGGGTAAGTCTGCCATCCCATTCATTTTCGGTTACGGAACGTCTGAATTTGTGGTATTTTTCCATGGAATTTTCGCCTATATATTCCTCCGGACTGAAGGGCGTATAAATTACCGTACTGCTGTTTAATCTGCCTTTTAGCGTTTCAGAAAAATCTTCGTAGGGAAGATAGTTTTCAATTCCGGTAACTTTTACAGGCTCCCTGACCAGGTCCAGGGGTATATTTTCGCCATCAGCATGCTGCTCACTGATGGTAAAAAATAGTGTACTTTCCCGCCTTTCACCATCCACGATAAGAATGGCATCGGGAATTTCAACCCCGGCAAAATACATCATGTTGTTGTATTGGCTGAAAGGCATATCGCCCAGAGGTTCTGATGCACCCCGGATGATGGCAATTCCATCAGGAATACTATCCATGAGTTGCTGCCTTCGGCTTGCGTATTCATCCTTTTCAAAGATTAGCTGTGCATTTACCTCAATTGCCGTGAAGCAAAGCAGCAGCGTTAGAAAGAAAGCAGATTTTATCATGTGATTATTATTGTTTTCATTGGATATATAGCCTGCAAACCTGCCAGACGGTTGGAAAACCGACAGACAGGTAACCTCTCATGGGTACATTAGTTGTTATTATTCGATCAAAACGAAAATTAAAACAATATAAACCTATTTTACTAGTTGTTTTGAAGCAGAGCCTATTTGCAATAATTCTTTAAAATTAACGGGTTTGCGCTGGTTAACCCTCAATCATCTTAGCCAAAAAATATGGTATGTTAGCAATGGGAAGGCTGAGTTCAAGCATTTTCTGTAACTTTCATAAAGACTTAAATGTGATACTCAAAAAAAATTTCCCAAAGCATCAATGGGTTCAGAATTCTATTAACCTGGCATTCGATGCTAAAAGAAGTTTATTTTACCAGTCAGCTCTTAATATTCAAGCTTGCGGTTCGAAGGTGGGGCGTTGCACATTTTGACTGGGAAATTTCACCTTTTTGGCAGCTCGTTTAAGTTCTAAAGCGATCGCTGGAAGCAAAAACTGACTGTCATCCCGGGCATATTCCATTGCCTTCTCCACAAAGGGAAGAGTGCCGTCACTCATTTTGGGCACCGTCTGCTGCTCGGAAAGTCTAAGGGCATTTTTGTAGGGACTTAGTGTAGTTTTCA
>JAWLFL010000112.1:0-12845 GCA_041685605.1 Cyclobacterium sp.
TGACCAGTAAGCTGTTGACCCTGGACCTGGCTCCTTTTCTGATTCCGACCGTGAATCAAACGGACAACATTTTGCGTAAGCTGAGCGCCTTTGCGGCGGGCCAGGTCGGTCCATTGGACTATCGGATCGTTTTCAGCAGGCCTTATGCGCCGGTAACGAATAGTCAGATAGGTTTTGATTCAGGTTTTGCAAATGTCAAACCGGGTATCCAAACAGCGGTGTATTTAAAATACCAATTCTTTGATCACGAAAGCATCAGTCCGTTTCATGCCGGAACGCTGGATGGGCAAAAGAAGGTGCTGACCCTTGGGCTGGGTATGGAAAGGCAAAATGAGGCCATGTGGCACCTAACTAATGCAATCGACACACTGACCACTCCCATCACGCTGATGGCCGCAGATTTATTTGGGGAAATTCCCCTTCCTGGTAACAAGTCCTGGACCTTTTACATGGGTTATTTTTACTATGATTTCGGGCCCAATTACCTGAGGGTTATTGGTTTTAATAGCGTGGGTGGCGGCTTGAATGCGCAAGGTACCTTCAGTGGCACCGGAAATGCCTGGCCCGCCATTGGTACGGGGCAAACCGGCTATTTTCAACTGGGTTATGCCTGGCCTATCCCAAATAGGAACGTACGCATCCAACCCTTTATTTCCGGCCAATATTCTGACTATGACAAATTACAGGAGCCGGTCACGTTTCTGGAAACAGGGGTCAATCTACTGCTGAACGGACAACGCTCCAAGTTGACCCTTGCCTACCAAAATCGTCCTGTTTTTGATCCAGATAGGAGGGGAGATTTGGTGCAGCAAATGAGAAAAAGTTCCCTTGTTCTCCAATACCAGATTCGACTGGAATAGACCTTTATAACGTGAGTTCGAACTATTTTCATAATAAAATCGTCATTCCGAGAATTAATATTTAAAAAACGCAGAAATCGAGATGACGGTATTCATTTTAACCATTTAAAAATCAACGTGTTAAAAAAAAGAAAGAGCGACATCAAATCACCTCCCCCCGGCCCCCTCCTGTTTTCAGGAGGGGGAGACAGGGGGTGGTAAAAATACGTCATCGGTAGACTTAACATTTTTAAAAACGCAGAAATCGGGATGACGATGTATTTTCGGGTTGATTCTATAATATTGAAAATCAAGCACTTAACAAATACGTCATCTGTAGGCTCTTAGAGTGGGTATGTGCGAAGGAAGCCGTGGGAATCTTTAGTAAAACGAGACCGTCACACCATTGTGCCCATAAAACAGAGTCGTAGTGACGATATAGCCGGGTATTGAGTACGTTCTTAACTCTAACTCACGTTTACACAGTGTTAAAGAGATTTGTTTTTGTACCTGGCCGGATTTTACGACCCGGCCAGGTATTGTTGTTAAAAGTTACTCCCTAATCCAGTCATTATCTTCCCGGTTAATGTCGGCTAGCCGTAGGGATGGATCGATGGACAGGCTTTGGATCGCCCTGAGCGGTTCATCGAGGATTATTTCAGTTCGGATATGTGTCCAGGGCCATCGCTGGGTGCGGACCCTTTCGGGAAATCCGGGCTCCTCGGCTTTGTTTCCCCGCATAATGGTAAGGGGCAGGTAAATGGTCTCTTGCCTGCCACCTTCATAGGTGATCACGAAATCAATGGGCATGGGCATCAACCCTTTTCTTTCAAGCGTCACTTTGGTTTGGCCATTTTCTTCGCTCACCGAGGAAATGGCATAATCAATCGATTTGGTGGTGTAAACCCAATATTCCTTAAACCAATCCAATTCCAGCCCACTGGCTTTCTCCATAATCCGGGTAATGTCATTGGCATTTGGGTGTTTGAACTTCCATTGATCCCAATAATGCAGCATCGCCTCGTCCCGGACTTCTTCTCCGATGATATATCCTAGTTGGGCAAGGAACAGCGCTCCCTTTGAGTAGGCCGCAACCCCATAGGCCGTGTTCGTATGGTAATGGTCCGCATGGGTGGCCATGGGTTCTTCCAGGCCCGATTTTGCCAATTTTTCGTAACTGGCATAGGCTCCGAGCTGTGGAAATCCGGAAGGGTTCTCGGAAAAGATGGCTGCCATGCAGCGGTTGCTGGCAAAGGTGGTAAATCCTTCGTCCATCCAGGGATATAAGGACTCGTTGGAACCTAACACTCCCTGAAACCAACTGTGAGCCAATTCGTGAACCGTCACCCCCACCAAACTACCCAGGGTACGCTGGCCGGTGATCAGTGTGGACATGGGGTATTCCATCCCTCCGTCTCCGCCCTGAATGACCGAAAACTGCTGATAGGGATATTGCCCGTAATGCTCGCTAAAATAGACCATCGCTTTTCGGGTATATTCCTGCAGGGCCTCCCAGTTTTTCTCGGTCTTCGAATTCTTTTCGTACAAAAAATGCAAGGTAATCCCGTTGTCCATCACCAACTTATCATGGGTAAAATCAGGGTCCGCAGCCCACATAAAATCATGTACCTGTGGGGCATAAAAATGCCAGGTTAGGCTGGATTCGCTGCTTTTGTTTGTGCTCACCCCGGGGGCTTGGTAGCCATGGCCGATTTCATGGGCATTTTGCAAGTAACCGGTTCCACCCAGGACATAGTCTTTATCGATGGTTATTTTCACATCAAAATTCCCCCAGGTCCCATAAAATTCCCTGCCAATATAAGGGTTGGCATGCCAGCCCTGCTCGTCGTAATTGGCCAGTTTTGGATACCATTGGGCCATGCTATACCGGATGCCTTCCGCATTATCTCTGCCCGAGCGTCTCACCTGTAAGGGTACTTGGGCTTCAAATTCGGATTCAAAGATGACCGTGCTGTTGGGCAATATGGGTTCCTGAAGGCTCACCTCCAGCACCGAACCTACCGCTTCCATAGTGACCGGTTGGCCGTTCATCTGCAGGCGGTTCACCCGCATGAAGCCAATTTCTTCGGGACTTAAATGGGCTATCCTATCCCTAACCCTCCGGTCTGGGTCGGATATGGTTCGGGACCTTTCGTCCATCATGCTGTTTGGTTGAAAGGCATTGTAATACAAGTGAAAAAACACCCGGTGTAAGGTGTCCGGTGAATGGTTGGAATAGGCTATGGTTTGGCTTCCCTGGTACCGATTCGTGGAAACATCCATATCCACTTCCATCTGGTAATGGATGGATTGTTGCCATCGGGACGATTGGGCCTGGCTATCATAGCCGCTAAATGCCAGTAAAAGCCCCCAAATAAAAAAAAAGGTGTGTATTTTCATGTGTATCTAAATTTTTGCTCTAAAATAAATCAAATTCGGGTGCTGGCCAAACCGTTTATCCTTGTTGCCTGTTATGGGTAAACATTGAACCGGGGAAAGGAAATACCAACATGACTAAAAGAAAGGCTTTTTGGAGACTGGTAGGTGCCATCGCACTGACCTTATTTTTTGTATATAGCTGGGAAGGACTTCGGTTTAATTATGATTTTGAAAACTTTTTTCAGCAAGGGGATGCGGATCTGGAATTTTATCAGAACTACCGGTCCCTATTCGAAAATGATAACGATTACCTTCTTCTGGCCCTGGGCAGGCAACCGGATATATACGATAGTGTTTTCCTCGAAAAAGCCTTGCAACTGGAAAATAAAATCAGGGAATTTGACGGAGTAGAGGAGGTGAACTCGCTGCTTCGTATGGAAGAGCCCCGTATCGGTCCTTTTGGGGTGAGTCTCAGTCCGTTGATGGATTGGTCTTCCTCCGAGGCGCTGATTCAGACATCCGAAAAACTTTCCGAGGACGGTCAGTGGCAAGGGAGCCTGATTAGCGAGGATCAGGATTACCTCCTGTTGGTGATTCAAAACCAACAACTTATCGGGAAGGAAGCCGGTGATTCTTTGTTCAGGTCGATCGAAAATGCAGTGCATAACGCAGGGCTTCCTGAATCTAAAATAGCTGGAAAAATAAGGGCTCAGGGAGAATTTGTCAGCTTGCTTCAGGAGGAGTTTACGCTTTTTCTTGGGCTGGCGGGGATTTGGGTGTTGTTATTGTTATGGCTATTATACCGCAGTTGGTGGGCGGTGCTGCTTCCCTTCCTAATCATCGTCCTGGGAGTCTTCTGGGCCGGATCTTTCCTGTTGGCTACCGGAGGGCAGTTGGATGTCATGTTGGTCATGCAACCTCCGATCCTGATGGTCATTGGGCTAAGTGGCCTGGTCCATTTCTTAAATCATTATCAACAATCCCTGAGAGACTCCCTGCCGAAAGAGAAGGCAGTAGCTGCTATGTGCCAGGAGCTAACCCTTCCTGTTTTTTTGACAGCCTTGACGACATCCCTGGGATTTCTTTCTCTTTATTTTACCGATATAGGGAGTTTGCGTTGGTTTGGTGTGTATACGGGATTAGGAGTTCTTTTTATGTTTCTGGCATTGGTCACCCTGCTACCCTGGGCCTTGCTGGTTTTTCCTGCCCTGCCATCGGCTGAAAATCAGGATTGGGCCCGGCGTTGGGATCGGGTATTAGGCTCGGTTTACAAGAAGGTGATCACCCGGGGAACCCGTATTACCTTGATTTTTGTCCTGGTCAGCCTGGGTGCCGGATATTTGATGTCACAGGTGAAGACCAATGGGTACATCGTCGATAGCTTACCGGAAGATCACCCGCTAAAGGAGGATTTTCGGTTTTTTGATCAAACCTTTGACGGGTCGAAGCCACTGGAAGTTTTTCTGGAAGTGGGAGATTCGAAACAGGATTTATTTGACTACGCCGTTCTCAAGGAAATCAAAAAACTGGAGGATTTTATAGGGGATAATTACGGCACGGATGCTATTTTGTCTCCCCTCACCCTGGTGAAGGGAATCAATAAGGCACAAAACAGCGGGAATCCCAAAGCCTACACCCTCTCCTCTGAGGGCAGCTATGAACGCATGGCTCCGATGATGGAGCGATGGATTGATGAAAACGAATGGAAATTGTGGACGGAAGACGTAAAATCCGGCAGAATTTCCGCTCGCGCTAAAGATGTGGGTAGCTATATCGGATACCAACAGCACGCAAGGCTCAAGGCCTTTGTAGCCGATGAAGTGAACGAAGGTTTGTTACAGGTACGGCTTACCG
Source organism: Cyclobacterium sp. (assembly GCA_041685605.1). Classification (GTDB taxonomy): domain Bacteria; phylum Bacteroidota; class Bacteroidia; order Cytophagales; family Cyclobacteriaceae; genus Cyclobacterium. The sequence goes on from JAWLFL010000112.1 coordinate 5,073, forward strand.
GCACTTCCTTTCTGATCGATAAAAGTCACGAACAGGTCACTCAGAAAGTTTTTTCCGGATTGGGATTCGCTTTTTTGTTAGTGGTTTTGGTGATCGGCTTGCTTTATAAATCCTGGAGAGTGGCACTTGTTGCATTGCTTCCCAACATCATTCCCCTGGTATGGGTCGGCGGGGTCATGTTTTTACTGGGGGTTGATTTTAAATTATCCACTTCCATTGTATTCGCCATTGCTTTTGGAATAGCCGTGGACGACAGCATTCACTTCCTTAGCAGCCTGCGCATGCAACTGGCCAAAGGGTTTCCGTTTGAAAAAGCGCTCCGGATTACTTTTCTTACCACCGGAAAAGCGATCGTACTTACCACCGTTATCCTTTCTTCCGGTTTTATGGTATTGGCCTTCAGTGATTTGGAGATTCCCTGGTTTACGGGAGTCTTGGTGGGCTTATCCCTGTTTTTTGCTTTAGTGGCAGATTTATTTTGGCTACCGGTGCTGTTGACGTACCTCCAAAAATGGATTCAGAAAAAGACAGGGCCGCCTATTCAGGGAGGGCAAAAACGGCCGAAATAGGGTAGTGATCGGAATAGTCTACTTCCCTATGGGTGCGAAATTGTTGGATTTTTAAAGGGGCATCGAAAAATATATTGTCTATGCGAAGGAAGAAAAGCACCTTATTATAAGTAAAACCGAACCCTCTTCCCATTTCCTCGAACGCATTGTTCAGCACCTCTTTAAAGCTAAAATAGGTGTAACTGTAGGGCAGATCGTTAAAATCTCCGGCCAATATGACCGGATAGGGGCTATTTCCAATATGATCTTTAAGAATGCGTGCCTGAGAGGCCCTCATCTGTATTCCTTCTTTTAATTTCTTTATGGTGCTGCGGTATTGGCTTTTAATTCCTTCCAGATTATTCAGGTCAGCAGCCCGGATATTCATGGACTCCAGGTGGGTGTTGTACACGCGAATGGTATCCTGCCGGATTTTAATATCCGCAAACATGGCCCCATTGTTTTTCTTGTTGTCAAAAACCTTACCGCTGTTGATGATCGGAAATTTACTAAAAATGGCGATACCGAAGGCTCGTTTTTTTGGATTACCGTCTACCGGCAAAAAAGCATGTTCGTAAGCTCCGTCCTTACTCAATATTTTTAGGGCATTTTTGGAAGGAGTGGTAAAATCCTGATAGAATTCCTGGAAGCATTTAATATCCGAAGGATTATCCCGGGCCCATTGTACGGAATTTATTATCAATTCTTCCCGATTAGGGCCCCAATTGTTGTTGAATAGCATTACGTTGTAACTTAGAACGGAAAAGCCTTCTGTGGTAGTGTCGGGAGTATTCCATTGGAAACTGACCGAAAGAAATTTCCATCCGATCAGCAGGGCAAGAACAGGGAAAATAATTAACCTAAATCTGCCAAAAAGCAGCAGGACAATTAAGAAGAGGTTGAGTAAAACAAAAACGGGTATCAGCAGTGAAAATAATCCGGTATAACCCCAGCTTTCGGGAGATACGTGGACGCTGAAAAAAAGGAGCACCGAAACGAAAAAGAAAGCAACGATTATGAAACGCATAGGATAGCTGAAATTTCAACACAAATTGGTGAAAAAAATAAACAAGAAACAACAAATTCGTTTTTTTTGCCGCCCAATCCCAAAATGGACTACGAGCACTGCTTCCCTTCTGCGAGCGGATAATGGCCCGATTCCACAAATGTACTACCTTTTCTTAGGGGATATTCGCATATCGCTTCCACTTTGCTGCATTATTCTGGTAAATGAATATGGCAGGGCAGAAAAAAATACATAAATTAGAATAAAATTAAACAAGGTTATCCATGCATACGACGATAAAGAATTTTTATTACCTGATTGGCTTATGTCTGCTATTTTTCATTTGGTCTTGTTCCGGACCTTCAACGAATGATGCCAGTTCGGAAGAAGGGGCGACCATGGAGTCCGCTTCGGAAGAAGAGAGAGCCAGTCCACTTAAAACCACCTCAGGAGAAATCGGGGATAAATCCATAACGGTGCAATACGGTTCACCTGGCATTAAGGGCCGGGAAATCTGGGGCGACCTGGTGCCCTACGAAGAAGTGTGGCGGACCGGAGCCAATGAGGCTACCTATATCACGCTGGAAGAAGAAGTGCTGATAGAAGGGGAGCCATTGGCTCCAGGAAAATATTCTCTTTTTACCATTCCCAGAGCCAACGATCCCTGGACAGTCATCTTTAACGCTGAATGGGACCTGGAGCACGGGCATTTTCAATATGACGAGGAAGAAGACGTGTTACGGGTTGAGGTAGCTCCCACCTGGGTTAACGAAAGCCAGGAATGGCTTTCCATTGAGGTTGTTGCGGATGGTTTGGAAGTAAAATGGGAAAAACTGGTATTGCCCATCGAGATTGAATGAGATACATCGGGTTCTTTATTTCGTTAATGATCACCTTGCTGATCGCGGTAGGGCTATCGATAAACCTGGCCGGTTTGCCTCCCCTTGCCAGTATTTTTGATCCTTTTCGGGGATTTTGGCAAAATATGACGAGTGAAGACCGGAATCCGGTGGAGGAACTGGATTTGGAAGGCTTAATGGCCCCTGTGCAGGTGAAATACGATTCGAACCTGGTCCCCCATATTTTTGCAGAAAATGAGGCTGATCTGCTCCGTGTTCAAGGGTACGTGACGGCCGCCCACAGGCTGTGGCAAATGGAATTTCAGGTACGTGCAGCGGAAGGCAGGCTATCAGAGGTAGTCGGGGATATTGCGTTGAATCACGACCGGGAAATGCGCAGAAAAGGGCTGGGCTTTGGTGCTGAAAACAAATTATCCTTCCTGGAAAAAACGGATCCGGAGACCTTGAGCCTCATGCAGGCATATGCTGATGGGGTCAATGCATACATACGGAATTTGTCCCCCGGGGACCTTCCCATCGAATACAAATTGCTGGACTATCAGCCCGAACCCTGGAGCCCGTTTAAAACCCTTATCTTTTTAATGAACATGGCGGAGACCTTGTCCGGCGACCGGGATCTGGCCTATACCAATGTTAGGAATCTTTTTGGCGAAAGCTGGATGCAGCAGTTGTTTCCGGAGTACCCGGAGGGAACCCTCCCGGTGGTGTCCAAGGAAGACTGGGGTTTTCAACGGGAACCGGTTCCTGTTCCCGAAGAGAACTACCCCGATTCGGGCTTGGTTTCCAGCGTACTGCCGGATAAAGAACCCGGATACGGGTCGAATAATTGGGCGGTGTCCGGTAGTAAAACGGAAAGTGGAAATGCGATGCTTGCCAATGATCCCCATTTGGCCTTGAACCTGCCCTCCCTTTGGTATGCGATCCAGTTGAGTACGCCAGATTATTCCGTAAAAGGAGCGAGCCTTCCCGGAGCCATGGGAGTCATCATTGGATTTAACGAACAAATAGCCTGGGGAATGACCAATGCCGACAGGGATGTGAAAGACTGGTATAAAATTACCTTTAAAGACGAATCCCGGAAAGAATACCTGTACAACGGGCAGTGGATCCAGAGCACCACTCGTTTGGAAAGGATCAAAATAAAAGGTCAGCAAGATTATGTCGATACGGTGGTGTATACGCATTACGGGCCGGTGGTCTATGACAGAAACTTTCTAATGGAGGGGGAGCCAACTGATTTTGCATTGAAGTGGACCGCGCTGGAGGGCTCCAATGAGCAGCGGACCTTCCTTAGGCTGAATCAAGCAAGGGGTTACGATGATTTTTTAGAAGCCATTGCCAGTTATGCCGCTCCCGCCCAGAATTTTGCTTTTGCCGATGTCGATGGAAATATCGCCCTATCGGTTCAGGGAAAATTTCCCGTAAAATGGACCGGACAGGGAAAATACCTGATGGATGGCAGTGATCCGGATTTTGAGTGGCAAGGCTGGATACCCCAGGAGCATCAGGTACGGGAATTTAATCCGGACCGGGGTTTCGTCATGTCGGCCAATCAGCACCCTGCCTCCGAAAACTACCCTTATTACGTCTTTGCAAACGAATTCGAATATTTCCGAAACCGGAGAATTCATGCGCGCTTGTCGGAAATGCAGTCCATTTCGACAGCAGATATGATGGATCTTCAATCAGATAACTTTAACCTGCATGCTTCGGAAATAGTCCCCTACATGCTGGAAAATCTGGATAGCAGTTACCAAACACCTCTAAACCAAAAATGGATAACTCCCCTACAGTCCTGGGATTTTGATGCCGGGGCGGATATTTCGGCACCGGCCATTTTTACTTCCTGGTGGCGCAATATGCAATCGGCCTTGTTCAGGTCCTGGAATCCGGACCAACAGCCCCTTGTCTACCCGAATAAATACGTGCTTTCCCGCTTGCTCCTGCAAGAACCCACCGGCCCCTGGTTTGATGACCCCTCGACGACGCAGCAGGAAAAGGCCGGACATTGGATCGGTAGGGGATTTGAAAGGATGGTCAAAGAGATGGAGGCACTGGGTACCCCTGTGGATTCCCTGACCTGGGCCCATTACAAGGGTACTACCCTGGCACACATCATTCCCAATCTGGAGGCTTTTGGAAGAAAAAGCATACCAATAGGGGGCGGTAAAAACATCGTAAACGCCACCAGCGACGACTGGGGGCCAGGTTGGCGAATGGTGGTGGAAATGGGACCGGAAATTCAGGCCTTCGGCATTTACCCGGGGGGGCAGTCAGGAAATCCGGGGAGCCGCTTTTACGACAATATGGTCGACAAGTGGGCTTCAGGTGATTATGTGAAAATGGACCTGAAGGGTGCACAGGAGGAGGAAGGATTGCTTTTCAATACGCTTTTTAAACCGGAATAAGATGCGGCTACTCCTTCAATTGATACTGAATGCACTGATCGCCTATGGACTGGGCGGGCTGGTTCCTTATTGGGTCATTATGATCCTGATCGGGGTGCTTGCCCTGGGCTGGAAAGGTCCGGCCCTAAATGCGTTTATAGCAGGTGCATTTGGGGTTGGCCTGGTTTGGCTGCTGGTTCCGTTGATCACTTGGTCAGCTACTGATTCGGATTTTCCAGAACGGATTGCCGGGATCCTGGGGATGGAAAATGGTGCGGTTCTGGTGGGAATTACCACCTTTCTGGGTTTTTTGATCGGTGGATCAAGTGCCCTGACCGGCAATTTACTCTGGAAATTATTTCAGCGAAATCAGTTTTATTAAAACCGTTGAGGTAGAAAATCTTGCTGCCGGAATACAGCATCCGGTTTTTTTTATCAAGGCATTTTCATTAAATTAGACGCTGTTAGAAGCGTTTTTAACGAACCTTACCGAAACACCTTTTTATACCAAGCAACCCACAGCCAGACATGTCCAAAACGATTATTGTTTCCAATAGACTGCCTATAAGTTTGCAACACAAAAATGGCAAGTTTGAATTTAAACCCAGTGCAGGAGGATTGGCCACCGGCTTGGGTTCCATTTATAAGGAAGGAGAGAATATATGGGTAGGCTGGCCCGGCAATGATGTAGCCGATGAAGAGCAGCGAAATGAAATTGTCGGCGAGTTGAAAAAACTGAAAATGGTTCCTGTTTTTTTAACCAAAAAGGATGTAGAGCTTTATTACGAGGGGTTTAGCAACGAAACCATTTGGCCTGCGTTTCATTATTTTACTCAATACATCAATTACGAAGATGCTTACTGGGAAGCCTATGTGCAGGTAAATCAGAAATTCTGTGATGCGATATTGGCCAAGGCAAATCCGGATGATACCATCTGGGTCCACGATTACCAATTACTGCTCTTGCCAATGATGCTTCGGAATCACCTTCCCAGTGCCACGATTGCTTTTTTTCAACACATACCCTTCCCGTCCTACGAGATTATCCGCATGCTGCCTTGGAGAAAGGAAATGCTCGAAGGGATGGTGGGTTCCGATTTGATAGGTTTCCATACGTATGACGATATGCGCCACTTCCTCAGTGCGGTAGGGCGTATTCTGGGGCTTTCCAATGAAAGCGGGTTTATTCAGGCAGATAACCGCTTGATCAATGTGGATTCTTTTCCGATGGGCATTGACTACGAGAAATTTGCCAAGGCAGCTGAAAGTAAAAAGACGCTGAACCACGTTAAGAAATTTAAGGAAATGCTGGGGGATCAGAAATTATTGATCACCATTGACCGGTTGGATTATTCCAAAGGAATTCCTCAACGTATCAAGGCCTTTACCCAATTATTGGAAGACCACCCGGAATACCATGGAAAGGTTTCCATGATCATGGTGGTGGTGCCCTCCCGGGATAAAGTAAGATCCTATCAGGTACTGAAGGAGGAAATAGATACCCTGGTTGGGGGGATCAACAGTAAGTTCTCCACCCTAAATTGGGTGCCGGTGCATTATTTTTACAGGAGTTTCCCATTCAATGAGTTAAGTGCCTTCTATACCATGTCCGATATTGCGCTTGTCACCCCGCTGAGGGATGGGATGAATTTGGTGTGTAAGGAATTTGTCGCCAGTAAAACGCATAAAAAAGGAGTGTTAATCCTTTCTGAAATGGCTGGTGCCAGTAAAGAGCTGGTGGATGCCATACTTGTCAACCCAAACAATCAGGAAGGGGTGGTAAAAGCCATCGTAGAAGCCCTTTCCATGGACGAAGAAGAGCAGGAGTTACGGATAAGTTCCATGCAATCCAGCCTGAAAAAATACGATATTTTTCAGTGGGTAAAGGTATTTATGGACCGGCTGAAGCACGTTAAGGAAAAACAAACCGAGTTGGAATCCAAATCCCTGGATCCTAAAATTGTGGGGCAATTAGTCGATTCATTTAAAGCGGCAAAACGGCCTATCGTGTTTTTGGATTATGACGGGACCTTAGTAGGATTCAAAAGTCGCCCTCAGGATGCCTTTCCCGACGAGGAGCTGAAGTCGCTGGTCGCCACGCTCTCCAAGGTATGTCAGGTGGTCATTATCAGTGGACGGGATAAGGAGACCTTAGGCAAGTGGTTTAAAGGCCAACACGTGGATATGATCGCCGAACATGGCGTTTGGCTCAAAAAGAAGGACCAGCAAGAGGAATGGTCCTTGTATGCGGATGTAGACGATAGCTGGAAAGAAGATATCCGGCAGGTAATGGAATACTATGTACTGAGAACTCCGGGGGCCTTTATCGAAGAAAAACACCATTCTCTGGTTTGGCATTACCGGAAGGTGGAGAGCGGCCTGGGCGACTTGCGAATGAGAGAGTTATTCAGTCACCTTAAATACATGGCCAGGGGGCACAATTTGCAGGTGCTGGAAGGAAACATGGTTCTGGAAATCAAGAGGCCCGACATCAATAAAGGTCGTGCTGCCTTGTCTATGATGAGAGGTGAGGAGTATGATTTTGTGATGGCCCTGGGAGATGATTGGACAGATGAAGACACCTTTAAAGCCATGCCCAAAAATGCCTACACCATACGAGTAGGTTACGCCTACACGCAGGCAAATTACAACATCAAGAACCCGAAAGAGGTCCGCGTATTGTTGAAAAAGTTGATTGATTAACCGACTGTCTCCAATGGTATCCCGATTGGGGATGCCATTGGCATTTAAACCCGCATGTAATCTCCTTGCCAGTCTTTGATGGCTCTTTTTATTTCCCCGGGGCTTAGGTTTTCTTGAATAGCCCGGTCGATCAGTGGGATGAGTTCCTTACTTCCGGCAAAGCGCAGTGCGATGAGCTGCTTCATTTTCAATTTCTTTTCCAGGTGTAAAAATGGTTTGCCCGAAAGCTGGAAATACCGCAACCTCATTTCCAGCCGGATGATGCGGTT
>JAWLFL010000367.1:0-3080 GCA_041685605.1 Cyclobacterium sp.
GAACATTTGGATCTGGCCATTTTCCTCAATTCCTTTATTTTGGAGGAATTTTCGGATGAAGAGACCGGAATGTTCCGATTTAACCAGACCGAAGAGTTGATTTCCAAACTTATCCTTACCCATGATGGCGTTATACCATCTCCAAACGCTTCCATGGCCTTGAGTTTGTTTCAGTTAGGCCATTTGACGGGAAACAAGGATTTTTTGGAAAGGTCAAAAAAGATGCTTGCTTCGATGATTCCCAATATACGTTCAGACGGGCGGGCCTATGCCAAGTGGAACGAACTTTTGATGCACCTGACTCATCCATACATGGAGGTGGCAGTAGTTGGTTCGAATTCAAAAAACCTAATTAAACGACTGAATCAGACCCACCTGCCTAACACGCTGATCGTGGGCACCGCACAGGAAAGCGAACTTCCGTTATTTAACAATAGACTCGTGTCAGGAAAGACCTTGGTCTATGTTTGTAAAAACAATACCTGTAAACTTCCGGTAGCATTACCGGAGCAAGCCATTGACATCATTTACACTTCCTATGAAGAAAAATAAGTTACTATCCTTTATCCTGGTTTTTTCGGTGGGCTTACTTTACAGCTGCGGGGAAAAGCCAGCTGCAAAAGCAGAAAATGAGCATCTGGGAAAAGATAACCTGGCATACAAATGGGGTCATCTTGCGCTGGAAGCTACTGCGAATGATACAGAGCGATTTTCGCCGCGGCCTACCATAACCTCCCGGTATCTAGCCCTGGTTTTTGTTTCCATTTTTGATGCCTGGTCGGTTTACGATGGTAAAGCAGAGCCGGTTTATATGAAGGGAGTTAGCAGGCGTCCTGAAAAGGAAAGGACTTTGGAAAATAAGGAAATTGCCATCAGCTATGCCGCCTACCGTTCACTTTTGGAATATTTCCCCGCAGACAGCCTGCTGTTTACCGGGTTCATGTTGGATTTGAGCCTGGACCCGATGAATGTGTCTATGGATCCCCAATCCCCGGAGGGTATCGGCAATCTGGCCGCTCAGGATGTGATCAGATCCAGAACAGGGGACGGATCGAACCAATATGGGGAAGAGCCTGGTTCTGATCAATCACCTTATTTTAATTACACAGGCTACAAACCAGCCAACTCGGCAGATGAAAACCTGGATCCGGGCAGATGGCAACCAAAATATTTCTCGGATGGAAAAGGAGGGCGGTTTGCCCCCGAATGTCTGACGCCCTTCTGGGATAGGGTTCACCCCATTGGCTTAAAAGCTGCCGACCAGTTTCGTCCGGGCCCACCTCCAGGATTAGGGACCAAGGAATTGGAAAAACAAATTCAGGAGGTGGTAGATGTTCAAGCAAATCTGACGGATTACCAGAAAGCATTGGTGGAATATATGCGGGATGGTCCCCAATCTGTACAGCAGGCAGGGCATTGGTTTCGATTTGCCCAGGATGTTTCCAGGCGGGACAACCATACGTTGGACCAGGACGTGAAAATGTATTTTTACAACCAGGTAGTTGCCATGGATGCCTTTATTGCTGCCTGGGATTCTAAAATGCACTACGATTACGCCAGACCATTTGCATTGGTTCATGACCTTTTTGACGGTCGGATGATTGATGGCTGGGGTGGCGAAAAAGTAGGAATGACTCGTCTACCCGGTGACCAATGGCGTCCCTATTCCCCGGAGGTTTTTTTATGTCCCCCATTTCCGAGTTATGTTTCAGGCCACAGCGCAGTGAGTGGTGCCTGCGCAGAGGCACTCCGATTGTGGACAGGCAGCGATACATTTGGTCAAAAAGTAACCCTGGTGGCAGGGGCCATGACCGAACCGGATTTCTTGGGTGATACCGTAGTTCTAGAGTTCCCAACTTTTACTGAAACTGCAGAAATGGCAGGTTTTTCCAGAGTTTTAGGAGGGTACCATATCCAGGCCGATAATCTGGAAGGACTTGAACTTGGACGCAATGTGGCCAGGGAAGTATGGGATTTCTACAAGGATCACACAGGCGATTAGTCGATTTGTACAGCTATGGAATCCGATTCGTTTTGATTTTCCCCAAGATTTTCCCTTTGCAAGATGAGATTTAGGCATTTTCACTCTCTTACTACATACAAGTACTATATTAGCAATCAATGAGAATAATCAACGGTTTTATTTTACTACTTTGTATTTCCGGCTGTCAAAAGCCTACCGGTGGAGAAAACATGGCTCCCGGAGACCAGATCAGCTATAATTTCCATGTACGTCCGCTTCTTTCGGACAATTGTTATGCCTGCCATGGGCCGGATGAAAACAAGCGGGAAGCTGGCCTGCGACTGGACCTGGCCGAGAGTGCTTACGCTGCCTTGAAGGAAAACCCCGAAGCCCATGCCATTGTACCTGGCAAGCCCAACGCGTCCGAAGTCGTAAAAAGGCTGGAGACCAGCGACGAATCCGAAATGATGCCCCCTCCGGAGTCCAACCTGAAACTCACCGAAGAAGAGAAGGGAATCATCCGGAAATGGATTCGGCAGGGTGCCGCCTACGAACCGCACTGGGCCTTTGTTCCGCCGGTAAAAGCGGCACTCCCCGAGGTATCCAACACCGCCTGGGCAGCAAATCAAATCGATCACTTTGTGCTCAACAGACTCGAGCAACGGGGACTTCAGCCCAATGAAAAAGCAGACAAAATGCACCTGCTCAAGCGCCTGAGCATCGACCTGACCGGTCTGCCCCCCAGCCTGGAGCTGATGCAGGCCTACCGGGACGATGAATCCCCTGAAGCCACCGACAAAATCATTGATCGGCTGATGGAAAGCCCCGCCTTTGGCGAGCGGATGGCCGTACTCTGGATGGATATTTCCCGTTATTCGGACAGCTATGGGTACCAGGATGATAACATCCGTACCCAATGGCCCTACCGTGACTGGGTCATCCATGCCTTTAATAATAACCTGCCCTACGATCAATTCATCACCTGGCAACTGGCCGGAGACCTGCTTCCCAATGCCAGCAAGGAACAAATACTGGCCACCGCCTTCAACCGAAACCACAAGTACACCGAAGAAGGAGGGGTCATTCCCGAAGAATACCGGGTAGAATACAACGTAGA
>JAWLFL010000113.1:0-12788 GCA_041685605.1 Cyclobacterium sp.
CTACAAGAAAAATAACTGCTAATAGCTAGGTCTAGTTTGTTGTAGTGGGCTAATGCATTTTTACAAATTTCTATTCCATAACTTTTACCCATAGTTCGTCTTAGTATTATTTTAAAATTCATTAGCCCACTACAACAAACTAGACCTAGCTATTAGCAGTTATTTTTCTTGTAGTCGTATATGGTAAATTTCCTAAATATAAAAATTTTACCTTGGCACTTATCTAGAGTTTTATTTCTTTTCGTTCAAGCCGTTCCGTAACAAGTGTCAAAACACTGTTTGAGCATTAAAGGTAGATGTTTTTTTATTCCCGCTGCCTCTGTCCCACCAGGCTTCTTTTCGGAATTATAAACCCTGCTTCACCGGAAAAAGCTGCTTTCAATATAGTGGAAAAATAGGATTTCACCAACGATTGGTTTAGGAAGTGTCTGATTATGGGATGGTATGATGGTACGATTAAGTTAAAACTGAATCTCATTTTCGGATGGCCATTGCAAATGGCCTAGTGGAAATTGTTTTTTCAAATGAAATTTCCGAAAATACCAGGGAGAAATTGCAAATTTCACCCAGCCCGAAGCAGCGGAGTCGAAGGCATGTACTGATGTGCTTATTTAGTAAATCGTCACAGCGAGGAGCGCAGCGACGCGGCTGTCTGTTCGGTAACGGGGACGTCCGGTGTAGCAGAACTGAAGCCGGGGTCGGTAAATTGTATCCGAATTAAGGTTTTCAATACCTTATGTATATCGTTCGGTTCAGATCGCTTCACTGCGTTCGCGATGACGATTTGATGATGATTTATTTATATGGGTTAATTTCATTCACGGACGGCCATTACAAATGGCCTTTTGTTAAATGGTTTTTCAAAGATATTTTTTGTAGATACCAGGGAGAAATTGCAAATTTCACCCAGCACATAAATTTCATCCAGCCCATAATTTTTACCTATACGAGCTTCCGAAGACGGTAAAAAAATTAACCAGAAAACATTACTATTTTAAAAGCCTGGCTATAGAATCCCGAGTGAATTGTGAAATAAAATTATGAGCGACACCCTTTGGCGTTGTAACTGGCTACTTTTGATAAAAACTCAAAAATACGTGTAATGACCAAAGGAACCACCGAAACCATGATCCAAACTGAAAGAACAGGTATCGAAAGCAGCTCTAACAAAATCAACCTGGGGGATCTATTTGCCCCAAGAGGTAGGTACCTCAATGAATTGACCTTATTTGTCGCCCACTTTAATGCCATACCCAACCTGATCAGCGAAATCAACATTGATTGCAGGCGGGCCAACCGCTGGTTTGAAAAAGAATACCATTGCGAAATCCAGAAAAAACACTTTATCAAGCGCTATTTTGACGGCAGCAAAAAGGCCGAGTACGACGACATTTTCTATATCCTTTTCGAAGACCTGCTCGTCAATTTCGATACCAACTGCTCCACTGTACGGTTCCTTTTTGCTGAAACAGACATCGCTAAAGTGGAGTCGTTGAACAAAGCCATCAAACGATTCAAAAAAAGAAGGCGCCAACAGGCCTATATTTTCCTGCTCATGCGCTCTTCTGCCGGCTTTGAAACCAAAGCCCTGGAAGTCAACCGACCCAAATGGAGTATAGCGGATAATTACAACGATGATTTTATGGCCATCCATCAAGGCATTCTCAAGCGACTGCAAAAACCCAAGGACAAGGGACTGGTCCTGCTATACGGGAAACCGGGAACCGGTAAAACCTCCTATATTCGCCACCTGGCTTCCTCCATCCGGAAAAAAGTCATTTTCCTTCCTCCCAATATGGCCAATGCCCTGACCAATCCGGATTTAATCTCGGTTTTGACAGATAATCCCGATTCTGTTTTCGTCATTGAAGATGCCGAAAATATCGTCGTCGACCGGGAGACGGACGGGAATTCTCCGGTTTCCACCCTATTGAACATTTCGGACGGGTTGCTATCAGATTGCCTGCATATTCAACTCATCTGTTCCTTTAATACCGATCTATCCAAAGTAGACCGGGCCCTCCTGCGAAAAGGCCGATTGATTGCCAAATATGAGTTTAAAGAACTGGAGGCAGCCAAAGCCGCACAACTTTCCAATAAACTCGGTTTTCAATCCGACCTAAATGCACCCATGACCCTGACAGCCATTTACAATCAGGAGGAGCAGGAATTCCTTCAGGAGAAAAAACCGAATGCAATAGGGTTTAAAGCGATAAATGAAAATTAATTTGAGAATCTATTCAGAGACCTCTACTTTCAAAATTAATTTGCGATAATTCCAGGCTACTCAGAAAACCGTTTTCCATAATCTTTCCGTTAAAGTCATCATGTCAAAGAAAGGCTATATTTCCAGGTTCCTTTTGATCGTCAAAAAGTTGCAAATAAAACCCTATTCCTCTTTCGAAGAACTTCGAAGGTACATTGATTTGCAATTAGACTACCTGCAGATGCAGGATGACACCTTGATATTGGGGTTTTCGAAGCGCACACTTCAGCGGGATATCCGGGAGATTCGAAATCTATTTGGGATTGATATTGCCTATTCCAGAGCCAGAAAAGGCTACTTTATCGAGCAGGACCAGGCAGAAAACATGAACTTTCAGCGCATGATGGAAGCCTTCGACATGTTCCATTCCCTCAACCTGGCGCAGGATCTTACGCCTTATATTCATCTGGAACAGCGTAGACCCCATGGTACGGAAAACCTGTCCGGTCTGCTCCATGCTATCAAAAACAGACTCCTTGTCAGGTTTGACTACCGAAAATTCTGGGAGGAAGACATCAGCCGGAGAGCGCTCGAGCCCTATGCACTGAAGGAGTTCAAAAACCGCTGGTATGTTTTGGGAAGGGATGCAGGGGCAGGAGCCGTTAAGCACTTCGGACTGGATCGCTTATCGAAACTGGAAATTACGAATCAAAATTTTATTTATCCTGAAAATTATAGCGTAGAACAAAACCACCGCTTTTCATTTGGCATCATGGGTGCCAACGATAAACATCCACAGGAAATCATCTTGTCCTTTGATCCCTTTCAGGGGAAGTACATCAAGACTTTGCCACTGCATCACACCCAGGAAATTATGATTGACAATCAAAAAGAGCTGAGGATCAAATTAACACTCTTCCTGACGCATGATTTGCTAATGGAGCTTCTTTCCTACGGTGCCAAACTGAAAGTAATCGCACCCAAATCCCTGGCGGAACAGGTAAAACAAGCGCATCAGGAGGCCTTTAATAGGTATAGGGTTTGATTATATGATGGATTGATGGTAGGGTAAAGTGATAACCGAATTTCATACCCGGATGGCCATTGCAAATGGCCTATGTTTTCCAAACGGTATTTTCGTAGATATTAGGGAGAAATTGCAAATTTCACCCATCAGGGTATTCGTGTTAATGGTTTGATGATAGGATGGTTTAATGATGTGATGATGTGCCACAGTGGAATGATGTGCTGATTATACCAGTTTGATGGTGAGATGACATTGCTCGTTCTTAGTGCCTGGCCATCGCAAATGGACTGTTCGCATAGGTTCCTATGAGAATCCTCCTGTCTATTCGGAGATTACAAATCCCTTTTATCTGTCCCACGGATTTGCAAATTCCGCAAAGCGGGAGAGCATGCTGTCCGAGATTTGCAATCTCGGACCACAGATGAACAGGATTTGTAATCCTGCTTTCGTGCACTTCCGGGGATTACAAATCCCCTTTTATCTGTCCACGGAATTGCAAATTCCGAGGAGCGGGTATCAGGGATGAAATGGCAAATTTCACCCAGCACCTAATTTTCACTCACCCACTAATTCCCCTCTTAAAATTTGATCGGCATGGACTGCCTGATATCCGGTGGTATCTTGGCTAACGGCCGGTCCAATCCTTCGGATATGCACGTAGTTGGCACGGTAGTTTTTATCTCCCGAAAACCATGCCTTTAGGGCGGTTTGGCCTGGTTTCAAATACACCAGAAAGCTGACAGCTCTCATATCAGGGTTCACTTCCGCCTGCCGCTCCTGATTGCCAATGGTCAAATAGGCGGTATTGATAGCTGCTGTACCAGGATCAGCGTCGGTTTCAATACGAAAGCGATCATCCTGCAAAGTGGATGTGGGGGAAAGGTTGTGCCGAAAAGTAGGCCCTTCATTTTCTACGATTCTCCTTCCGGATTCGATGGGCCAGCGATAGAGATGGAATTCATACAGCCCTTCCTGATCCACATCAAGCGCCCAGACCAATCCTTCCTCAGACCTGAGGGCATCATGGGCATAGATGGTGGACGGGTTTTCATGCTCATTACCGATTATTATGTGATTGTACCAGTCAAAATCAGTGGATATGTGCTGCCACCAGGCTTCGTATTTTTTGGTCAGCGAATCCACCACCTCTTTGTTTTGGGCCGCAAGATCCTGCCTTTGTCCCGGATCTGATTGGATGTCATACAGTTCCTTTTTATCGCGTCCTTCCAACCTCCATTTCTCGGTCAACACCTGAAAATCCTTGTACTTTTCCGGGTATTGCAACCGTTGATTGTGAACAAAGAGCGTGCGATCCTTCCATTCTTTCTGCGAATCGGTCAACAAGGGTCGCAGGCTCCGTCCATCATACTCCAATCCTTCAAGTGCATCCAGGCCAGCCAAGTCAATGAGGGTTGGCAGTATATCGATGTGTGCGGTAAGTTGATCCACATCCCTGCCTCCCCCAATACCTCCCGAAGGCCAGCGAATAAAGAATGGCACCCGGTGCGCCCCTTCGTATCCCCTTAGTTTTCCTCCCCGCATGCCAGCATTAAAGCCCTCCGTTACAAATAGTTCCTCATCGAGGATAATTCCTCCAAACCAGGGGCCGGGGCCATTGTCCGTCATGAATATCACAATGGTATTTTCCCGCAACTTCATCTGATCTATCTCTCCTAGAAACCTACCCAGATCCTCATCGAATTTTGCGAGCATGCCGTAATAATTGGCAATCCGGTCTGACAAGTCCGATTTATAGGGTGCAGAATAGGCTTCATCTACCAGTAAAGGGGCGTGGGGAATATTGGAAGAAATATAGGTAAAAAAGGGCTTGTCCTGGTTTTTTTCAATAAATGTCAGGGCTTCCTCAAACCATACGGTATTTGCATAGCCTTCATAGGATTTGAATACGCCGTTATGCCGGTACACATCATCAAAATAATCATTTCCCCAATAATCGGGATGGATGGCAGATGCCCCACCCCCGTGAACCAGCGTTTCCTGGAAGCCCCTGTCCATCGGGCGAAAAGGGTAATTTTCACCCAAATGCCATTTGCCAAAATACCCGGTTTGATAGCCGGCGTTTTTGAATAGGTCAGCGATCGTCACTTTATCCTGCTGCAGCAGTGACCTGCCACCAATGGTATGCCATACGCCTGACCGGGATGAATATTGCCCCGTCATGATGGCCGCCCGGGTAGGCGAGCAACTTGGGTCCACATGAAAATCCGTAAGGCGTACACTTTCCTGATAAAGCTGATCCAGATGGGGAGTTTTTAGGTAAGGGTTGCCATGCACCCCGATATCTCCATAACCCTGATCATCATTCATGATCAGGATCACGTTCGGTGGCTCCTCCACCTGGGTATTATCCGCATTATTATCCGTGCATCCGTATAAAAGCGCAGATAGCAGTCCAACATGCATAAGAAAATACAGTTTATTTACGCCAGGTTTCGTGGGCCGCATAAAATTTCTGGTTATTTAGATTGGAAAGAAAATTCAACCATCAAGATCCCGATCAATCGTGAAAGAAGCAGTTTAAAGGTAAAGCTATGCCTTTCCAACTGCCAACCAATTTGTTAACCGAATCATGTACTATGTTAGCTCCACTACAAGGCGTTTAATGATGGTATTATATCCCGTGATGGCTTTGTGATGAGATCATGTGAAGATGTAAGTAAAGACCAGGGGATTACAAGCAATAAGAATTCAGCCAATTAGTAAGCCTTTCTCATGAATTTTTTCTACCTTTATCTGATAGAAGTATAAATATAATGCAATTTTTAGACAGGCTATTTGTTCTATTACGAATTATAACTATAAATTAAAATATATTCCAATATTTCATATTATAAAAATAAACAACATGAAAATCTTTATAAAACATGTAGGATTACTTTTTCTCTTTGCCATAATACTCTCTTGTTCTAGTGACGATGATAACGGAAGAAACCCGCAAGATCCCACAGATGAATATTTTATAAAAGCCAATATTGATGGTGAGGAAAGGGTTTTAAATTTCGAAAATTTTATGACAGCTGAATTGGGAACGTTACCTATAAATGATCTCTATAAATTGGTTTTGAGTGCTTCAAGACCAGGTGGTTCCGGGGAGGGAATTCAGGAAAGTATAAGTATCGATTTTAGTTTGGATAATCCTATAACAGTCGGTGTTTATAATCAACCAGAAGATTTACCGGTAGGTTTTTTACACGCACTTATTAGTTATCAAAATGTTAATTTAAGTGATGAGATTGGGGAAACCATTTTTGTAACCGATATCAATAATCCCGTTTCCTCTCTTGAAATCACAGAGCTTACCGAAAATACTGTTAAAGGCACATTTTCCGGCATCGTACAAAACCCTTTAGTGGAAGGTAACATCAATATAACTAATGGTGAGTTTTTTCTAAACCTTGTCGTAATAAATGAGTAAAAAGAATTTATCTCGGACAACTTTGATTTGAAATGATTATTGGGGCTAGATTTTATTTTACACGGTAAATTGTTCTGGTATGCGGAATCTCATTGATTTTTTCGATACCATTTACAAAGTCTCTGCCGATGCAAAACAGGCATTGCAGGAAATAATCAGGGAAAAGACCTATTCCAAAAAAGAAATCATTCAGGAAATTGGAAGCCGCTGCCGGACAGTATATATAGTAAAAACAGGAGGTGCTCGTATTTTCTACTACAAAGATGGCAATGACATTACCGAACACTTTGCCTTTGAAAATGACCTCATCGTGAGGGCTGAGAGCCTTTTTACCGGAAATCCTACCTCAAAAGGCATCCAAGCCATTGATGAAACCAGGATGGTGGCCATTGATTCGGAAAAGCTCTTTCACCTTTACGACCAACACCACGATTTGGAAAGATTGTTTCGGCTCATTTTTGAGCGGGAATACGTGAATACCGTCAAGCGGCTGGAAAGCTTGCAGTTTAAATCGGCAAAGGAACGGTACCTGGAACTGCTGGAAACCACCGATTTTGTTCAAAAAATTCCCCTGAAGTACATCGCCTCTTACCTGGGAATCACCCAGGTATCCCTCAGCCGCATCCGCTCTGGCCTGGGTTGATCTCCCGACCAAACCAATCGTTCGGGATGAGGCTATGCGTACCAAGCGACAGCAAAACTGTCTGGCCACCGGTAAGACTGAAAAAAAATCAAACCAATGATTCGGATTTATGAAAAACGTTTGTATCTTTGTTAGTGATTATTCACTTACTTATGGAATTATCTGAAAGACAACTGGAAATCATCGAAACGGCGGGAAAAATACTGGCTAATTCCGGATTGAGTGGGTTAACGACCAAAAATCTGGCCAGGGAAATCGGTTTCTCGGAAGCCGCATTGTACCGGCACTTCGCCAGTAAGGAAGAGATCATTCTGGCCCTGCTCCGTTTCTTACATGCCGATATGGATCAGCGCCTGAGAAACGTCTACCGAGCCGATCAAGACCCTGTGGCCAACTTCAGGGCGCTCTTTGAAAGCCAATTCCGTTTCTTTTCCCGAAACCCCCATTTTGTGGTGGCCGTTTTTTCGGACGGCCTATTGGAAGAAAGCGAAAGCATCAATCAGGCCATTCTGAAGCTCATGCAGGTTAAAATGAACTACCTCATGCCTATCATAACCCAGGGCCAACAACAGGGAATATTTACGCAAGCACTCGGCAGCGAGGAACTCGTCCATATCATCATGGGCTCCTTCCGCTTGCAAATGTACAAGTGGCGAATCGCCAACTTTAAATTTGATATACTCCGGCAGGGAAAATACATGCTCGAAGCATTGCTAACCCTATTGAAACCATAAAAAAATTTATCCTATTATGTTAGTAAACATTCACCCACATTATCTGCCTTGGATTCTTTTCTTCCTGCTTAGCATTCAGGTCCAGGCACAGGCTCCTGTCTGGTCACTGGAAGACTGTATCGACACGGCTTTGTCGCACAACAAAACCATACAGATCGCTCAAAACCAGGGGAAAATTGCCCGGCTTAAAAACCAGGAAGCCAACGCACAACTTCTCCCCAAGCTTTTCTTTCAGGGGGACTACCGGTATTTTACTGAATTGCCTTACCAACTGATGCCCCAATCGGCATTCGGGGGTCCGGAGGGGGTCTTTCGGGAGGTGCAGTTTGGGGTTCCGCATAACATCAGTGCCAACCTAAGCCTTAAAATGCCTTTATACGACCCTCAGGTCATGGGCAGCATCAAGGCTTCCCAAACCTTCCAGGAGCTCAGCCTGCTTCAGGAAGCCAAAACCAAGGAACAGGTGTACCTGGAAGTAGCCACCTTGTATTACAATGCCCAGATTTTGAAAAACCAGTTGGCTTTTATCCGTGAAAACCTTGTCAACAGCCGCAAGCTGGAAAAAAATACCCGCCTCCTTTACGAACAAACCCTGGCGCAGCGTACAGATTGGGACAAGGTGCTGCTGCAAAACCAACAACTGGAAAGCAGCGTGACCCAGGTCGAAAGTCGGTATGAAACAGTCCTGAATGCCTTGAAGTTTGTGATGGGGCTACCCCTGCATTCCCCAATAGACGTTGCACTTGATATTAGCCAGACCGAGAAGGAAGTGGGTTCCACACGTAGCACCCTGGATGAACGGGTGCAGGAGAAAAAACAACAACTAGCCCTGCAGGAACTTTCCACTCTTAGACACAGCAAGATTCCGTCCCTTTCCCTTATTGGAAAGTACGGCCGCACGGGATTTGGCTACACCGGAAATCCGGAATCCTTCCTGAATTTCTATCCGGTAAGTTTTGTAGGAGTCCAATTGAGTGTCCCGCTCTTCAACGGGACTGTAACCAATAAAAAGGTCCATCAAAAGAAAATTGAAGTGCAAAATAGCCAGTTGCAACAGGAGCTAATCACGGAACAAGCGCACATGGCATACCAAAATGCCTCGCTGCAAAGCCAGGTAGCTGAAAACCTGCTACACACCAGTCAACAACAAATCGACCTGGCGGTTTCCGTTTACCAGAAAACCCTAATCCAACAACAGGAAGGTATGGTAAGTCTGACCGAGGTACTGCTGGCAGACAATGCCTTGCGGGCCGCCCAGCAACAGTACCTGAATGTTTTGGTAGACTACCTCAAAGCAAATCTCGAACGCAAAAAAACCAGTGGAAACCTCTTGAATTGATACCCCATGAAAAAAATCCTATATATCCTGATTCCATTAGTCCTGCTGGGCCTGGTAGTGGTCAAACTACTTTCCAACAAGCAAATCGCTGAAGCGCGGGTTTTCCAGTATGACCGGGAGCAACCCATACCCGTCAGTATCCTGCAGGTCGAAATGGCAAAGATCCAACCTGAATACGCTTTTACGGGCACCTTTGCCCCGGATAAAGAAAGCCGACTCAGTGCCGAAATCCAGGGCAAAGTCAATCGCATACTGGTAGACGCAGGGGCCACGGTCAAAAAAGGACAGGTGTTGGTTATGCTGGATGATGCCTTATTGCAATGGCAGCTTAAAGCTGCAGAGGTACAGGTAAAAGGCCTGGAAGCAGACCTCAACCGGTACCGCATTTTGGTAGAAAACGAGGCCATACAGGGTATACAACTCGAAAAAACGGCATTGGCCTTGGAAACGGCCCGGGTACAGGCAGGTACCCTCCGGGAACAAATCAACAAGACCCAGATCCGGGCTCCCTTCGATGGCATCGTCACAGCCCAACTTACTGAGGAAGGGGATTTTGCGGCACCAGGAAAACCCCTGTTGCAGCTTACCGACATTGGCCGCATCAAATTGGAGATACAGGTGCCGGAACAGGACCTGAAACTTTTCGAAGTGGGCAAAAAATACCTCGTCAGTATTCCTTCTCTTCCAGCTGAACTTACCGGTACAGTCCACATGATCGGTAGTCGGGGCAATGCTGCCAATAGCTTTCCGGTGGAAATCATGGTTGCGAATATGCCAGAAAAGGAAATTAAAGCAGGCATGTTTGGTCAACTGAACCTCCACAGGAATACCGAAATAGAAGGAATAATGATTCCTTCCTCAGCCATACTTGGCTCTGACCTGGCACCACAGGTCTATGTGATCAAAGCCGGAAAAGCAATCATCCGGGACATTCACATCGAAAAAAGAATGCAGGACAAAGTGCTCGTCCGATCCGGCCTCGGGGAAAAAGATACCCTCATCGTAGGCGGCCTGATCAATGTCTTTGACGGTGCCTCTGTAATTGCCAACCACTAAACCAAAAGTCATGAACATTACCTCCATATCCATCAACAGGCCTTCGCTGATCATTGTCCTTTTCAGCCTGTTCATCCTTTTGGGCTACATTGGCTTCACCAATTTATCCTATGAATTGATGCCTGATTTCAACCAACCGGTGGTGGTAATCAAAACGGTTTATCCTGGGGCCGAACCGGAAGAAGTGGAAAGTTCTGTTTCCCAAAAGATTGAAGATGCACTTTCCAATCTGGAAGGCGTGGATTACCTGGTTACCAAGTCCCTTCCCAATGCTTCAGTAGTGATTGCCAACATGAAATACGGTGTGGATTTGGATCAGACCATGCTGGATGCCCAGCGATACATCGACAACATCCGAAAAGATTTACCCGAGCAGGTGTTGTCGCCCGAAATGAGCAAGGTTTCTCCAAACGACCTGCCTATCCTGTCCATCACAGCGACCAGTAGCCTGAGCAGTGCGGCCTTTTACCAAAACCTTACCGATGACTACCTTCCCCAGATCCAACAGCTCAAAGGAGTCGCTGAAATCTCCGTACTGGGCGGTGAGCAACGGGAGATCCAGGTAAAGGTGGATCAGGAAAAACTGCGGCACTACCAGCTATCCCTACAGCAGGTCGTAGAAGCCATCAACCGCTCCGGTTTGGACATCCCTGCCGGTTTGGTTCAGACGGAAAAGAATCAACAAGCAGTACGGCTGACTGGAAAATTCACCAAACTGGAAGATATTCAACAGGTTCAGGTGGCCATGCCGGTACCGGGAAGTCCGGTCTATGTGCGGGACCTGGCCATCGTAAAAGACGGTATCCGGGAAATCACTTCAGTAAGCCGCTATAATGGGCAGGAAGGAATTGGCCTGATGCTTAAAAAACAAGGCGATGCCAACGCAGTGGATGTGTCCCGGGCCGTTCGGGAAAAATTAGCGCAAATCGAAGAACTGCATGCTGCCGATGGGATTCAATTTATCATTGCCGATGACAGCACAGACAACACGATTGCTGCCGTTAACTCGGTGGTGTTTGATTTGATTCTTGCGGTAGTATTGGTTTCACTGGTGATGTTGTTGTTTTTGCGAAGTTTCAGGAATTCCCTGATCGTTCTGGTCGCCATTCCTACCTCTCTGGTAACAGCATTTGCCGTGATGTGGATTTTGGGTTATACGTTAAACCTGATGACCTTGCTGGCCATGTCGCTGATCATCGGCATCCTGGTGGACGATGCCACCGTGGTATTGGAAAACATCCAGCGACACCTGGACATGGGCAAAGAAAAACGCAAAGCCGCCATGGACGGCAGGATGGAAATCGGATTTTCCGCCCTTTCCATCACCCTGGTCGACGTGGTAGTATTCCTGCCCATACTCTTCCTGCAGGTATTTGTGGCAGACATGCTCAAGCAATTTTCAGTGGTGGTCATCACCTCCACCCTGACCAGTTTGTTGGTTGGTTTTACCCTGACCCCCTGGATGGCTTCACGGATAGGTAAATCCGAAGACCTGCAACCCAGTACCGCATTCAACCGTTTTTTGATCTGGTTTGAACTGCAATTGGATCGCTTTATCGCCTGGTACGGCAGGCAACTGGCATGGGTGCTGGATCACAAACTGGCCTTTGCCGGCATCATTCTGGGGCTTTTTGCCCTTACAGGCGTCATTATGCGACAAGGAATCATCGGAAAGGAACTGATTGCCACGGGTGATCAGGGAAAGTTCCGGATGTACCTGGAATACGACAAGTCCACCAGTATCAAAGAAAACAACATCCGTACCCTGGAAGTAGAAAATTTCCTGCTTCAGCAGCCAGAAGTAGCTACCGTTTTCAGCAATGTGGGCGGACCATCCACGGGTATAGGAAGCTTGGGGGTCGGTTCAGCCTATAAGTCAGAATTGACAATTCAGCTAAAAGCTCCCAATAAACGAAATACGGTACCGACTGAAACGTACATGAAAAATGTACGGGAAGCACTTAAAAAAGAGTTTCCCGGGGCCAGTTACTCCATGGCAGCTTTGGGTCTTGTTCCCCGGTCTGCACCTATAGAACTAACCCTCAGCGGTCCGGACCAGGACAGGGTACTGACTGAAGCAAAAAGTTTAAAAACAACCATTGAAAACATTCCGGGGGCAGACCATGTCAAATTATCTGTAGAAGAAGGAAGCCCTGAATTTCAGATCATTCCTGATCAGGATAAATTACAACGTCTGGGATTGACCAATGCCTACCTGGGACTGAACGTCCGCAATGCCCTGACCGGAAACGACGATGCTACCCTCACCCAGGCCGGGACGGAATACCCGATACGCATTCAATTGGATAATTTTAACCGGCAAAATTACGATGATGTCAATCGATTG
>JAWLFL010000114.1:0-12721 GCA_041685605.1 Cyclobacterium sp.
GTCCTTAGAAGCAAGAATTTTAATTATTTTTACAAAGGTCATTGTAGCGATTTGCAGAAACGACTCCGTCAGCATAATTCAGGGATGACGGTTTCCATTCGCCCATATATCCCTTTTGAAATTGTTTATTATGAAGAATATGAAACGTTAGCCGAAGCTATCAATAGGGAAAAGTATTTTAAATCATCAAGGGGTAGAGAATTTCTCAAAAAAATACTGAAATCGTAGTTCAATGCCAGTCGCCCGGCTGACAACGGATGGACAGAGATAGAATACCTGCCTGGCCGGCATACAGGAGAGTTTACTACTATAATTTGGCCTCGTAGTTCAATGCCCGCCCGGCTGAAAACGGTCGGACGGGCCCGCCCGGCTGACGCCAGTCGGACGGGGATAGAATACCTGCCTGCCGGCAGGCAGGGAAGTTTCCTAAACTTTAGATACACCCGCCCGTCCCGAACCTTATTTAACGATTACGTCAACTATTCACGTAGGACATTCGGGCGGGGGTTCGATTCCTGTCGAGGCTACAAAAAACCCCTTATACAAGCTGTATTTGGGGTTTTTTATTTTTGGGGGGACAGTTGTAGGCTAAATACAGCTTTTTCTGCTCCGTTTGCAACATGGTATAAAAGGATCGCAACAATGACTAAACAGGGTTTCCGATGGATTACTTACTTTTAACAACCATTAATAAAAATAACACGGTCAACCCATAAACCTCTGAAAAAATAAAATTATTATCTCAGGGCTTTGTTCCTACTTCTTTTAATGGCCATTCTGTTGGATTTGAAATAGGTATCCTGGGCAACAGTCACAGCCGCAGTGGAATGTTAAAGCTTTCATGAGATTATTTTTAAGAATTTTATGTGGTAAATTAATCATTTATTAATTTTTTATTTCTTAATTAGTTATAAATGAAGAATATTAAATAAAATTAACTATCTTAATATTTATCTTATCATTTTAAACTGAATTCTCATGAAAATAAATCGAAATATCAGTGAAAAATCTCTGGCCATAATGGCCTTGGCATTTACAATGAGTTTATTCGGGTCATGTAGTTTGTTCGAAGGCCCACAGGGAGAGACAGGCCCGGTAGGCCCACAGGGTGAAATGGGCCCGGTTGGTCCCAGGGGCGAGCGAGGGGAGCCGGGTCAGAAGGGCGATCAG
The DNA here is from genome assembly GCA_041685605.1 of Cyclobacterium sp. Lineage (GTDB taxonomy): Bacteria > Bacteroidota > Bacteroidia > Cytophagales > Cyclobacteriaceae > Cyclobacterium. Next base: position 1,171 of record JAWLFL010000114.1, read on the forward strand.
GGAGAAATGGGTCCGGCTGGACCAAGGGGAGCTCAAGGTCCCAAAGGTGAACAGGGTGCTCCGGGAAATGCCAATGTAACGGTATATACCTTTGATGGACAGGACTTTGCTATAAATAGCCTCAAACAATTAGAAATTTCAATGTCAATTGACGATTTCAACAAAAATCTTTTCTATACCTACATGAAAAGGGGTAACGTCTGGTACATTTTGCCGAATTATGGTAATGCTGGACGGACTTATTACAGAACCTATCATCAGTATATTTCAAACAGGAGTGCTGTCCAGATTACCATCGCACGGGTGAACACAACAGGACCGGGAGAAACTTACGAAGAAGTAAAAGTAGTGGCCATCGAAACCACGGAAAATTTGGTTCCAACGGTTATTCAACCTACGGCCGATATAAGGGACTTTAACCAGTTTAGGAAAGGTTTGGGAATTGAAGAATGATTTGATAAGGTATTCCCGCAATGCCTTAGCAGCCCTATACGGAACTGCGTACCTCGTTGAGACTTCACCCGATAGCTACCGAAATGATTACGTCCAGGTTGTAATATTTTACGCTATTTTCCTGCGTTTTGTCCTTAATAGCCCCATGCGGACTGGTGGTTCGGAAATCCCGAACCACCACTTCTTCGTCCAATTCTCCTCCCTCAAACACCTTCTTGATGTGTTCTGATATGGTGGACTTGGCTTTTTTAAATAACTCCTGCATACCCTTTTGGGTAAGCCATACTTAAACTAATACGCTGAATTAAAAAGCACACCCTACACTAATTTTAAGGCTAAATTTCCCCGGAAAAAAGTGGGCCTATTAATAGCATATGTTAATATTTATGTAAATGAACATATTTAAATTTTCAGTCCATATAATAAATCGGTCTGTCAACCTGAGTTCGATTTTAATAGCTCGCAATTTGCTTCGTTTGACCGGTTTTGAATTCCGGGCTTTTTGAAAAAAGTGTTCAACCCACTCCAGGGTTGCTGGAAGGAAAGATTGGCTCCTAAACCCCGGGTTTCGCCCGGAGTTATTATTGTTGAAGCCCTGCAGGCTTCGAAGTCGAATAGGAGCTTTTTTCTTGAGAAGTGATATGGAACCTCATTATAACCTAATTGGACTAACGGAAAAAAACGCTATAGATGCCAATTTAGGCTGCTGATGATTCACTCAGTAAAAGCAGGCCTGAAGGGCCTGAACAACAATAACCGTGGGTGCAACCCGCGGAAAGCTAACAAAAACAAACCTCCAACCCCGGACGGGGTTGAACCTTTTTACGGAAAATAGATCGAACTTAGGTTGTCAAGTACCTGACACCAACTTCTTCGGCTTTAGTTTGACTACCAGATTTTCAGACAACCCCAATTCTCACATAAAGAAGTGGGACATTTGTTCAACCAGGGCAACATACTATCAACTACGGCACCTATCCGGATTTTTTTCCATTTGAAGGCCAAGCTTCCAATATCAGCCCTTCCCCAACCACTTCAACAAGGTATTGTACCTCCTGGACCAGCTGCGCTGAAATCGTAGCGGGCCCCTGAGCTCCCTTTCAAAAAAATCAATGTGTTTGGCATTCAAATAATCTATTCGCTCCCGCTTTTTCCGGCCAGTGCCTGTCTTCTTCCTTTTGCTATCCGGTGTCATCCGGTAATAAAAACCAACAAATGGCAGCTGTACCACTTCCCCTCCATTTTTGAGCATCTTTATCCAAAACTCCCAATCTTCCCGCCCCATGTGCATGTCTTCCGAAAAACCGCCTACTGCTATTGCATCTGCTTTCCGGAATAGGGCTGCCACAAAAATCATATTGTCCCTGGCCAGGGCTCGAAGGTTAAAAGGTTTTAGTTTCCAGGCCTTCTCTCCGGCTTCGGAAAACTTTACTGCCTGGCAATACACTACTTTCACCCCGGGATCCTGATGGAGCACCGCCACGCCTTGTGAAATATAATCCGGAGAAATTTTATCATCCCCATCCAGCGGTAGCAGTATGCCACCCCTGGCGGCCTGTATCCCGGTATTACGGGCGTTGGCTACTCCTGCATTTGCCTGGTCTATGACGCTGATTTCCGGATGTTGTTTTTCCAGATCCAGGGCTGTTTCCAGGGAATTATCGGTGGAACCGTCATTGACGATCAGAATCTCCAGCGGGCGGTAAGTGGATGCCAATACCGATTGCACGGTCTCTGCCAGGTACTTTCCCTGATTATAGCAGGGAATAACGACGGAAACCATGCCTTTCTTGCTCATTAAAAAAACGTTTTATAAATCTCCGCTGTCTTTTTTAAGGCCAGGGTATTGGGTCCGAATTTCCGGGTACCGTAGCCATTTTCCTGCAAAAGTGCCAGGCAGGCAACGTAATCAACTTCATTCAAACCCACGTTTTCGAAAACAATCGCCTCGGGATTTGTCCGTGGCAGGTCAAAAATCCGGATCACTTCCAGGTCGTAGCCCTCTGCGTCGATTTGCAAAAGATCGATTTTACGAATGTCATACCGCTTCATCAGGGTTTGGGGAGCAATTACCTCTACCTCCTCCATACTGATCCACCGATCTTTATCCTTGGGGATCGCTATCCCAAATTTCGAACAATTGGCAGCAACGATACCCTCCTCAAATGCCTTTTCGATTTTTTCCCTGGAAAAGGAAGTCAATCCGGTCGCCCAGCGCATATCGGAAAAGCCAATTTTATAAATGTCCTGTGTGCCGTCCTTTTCACCGATGGCAGCGCAGAGGGGGCTTATCCCCTTATTTTTGGCATAAATTTTCTTCAAAAACCGATGATACACCTCCGGCTGAGGCTCAAGCAAAACCCCGTTCCACCCATCCCTTTTGATGAATTTATGGATGGGATCGTGGGTGATGCCGTCGTTTGCCCCAATTTGAACGACGGTAAAATCACCTTTTTTTGTAAGCGAATAGCGACTCAGAAAATCACTCAAACTCCCTTTACCGGGATTATAAAGGTATTTATAGAAACCAATAAACGCCGGATGATTCGACGCGCTTAATTGAAATCGCAGGGCCTTCCATTTGCTTTGAAATTTTCTCTTAAGATTCAAAAATAATGATTGCATAGTCCTTGTGTCCAAACCTATTATTCGCCGCTGATTTTACGGCCTCCAACTATTTCGGGGTAGACTACTTTAACCCCTTTAAAGCAATCCCCTGAATTGCTGCAAGAAACGGATGTCATTTTCAGTAAATAACCTCAGATCATTGATCTGGTACTTGAGCATGGCAATCCGCTCAATCCCCATACCAAAGGCAAATCCGGTGAATTTTTCGGAATCGATCCCACAATTTTCCAACACATTGGGATCCACCATCCCGGATCCTCCGATCTCTACCCAACCGGTTCCCTTACAGATATTACAGCCTTTTCCGCCGCATAGCTGGCAGGAGATGTCTATTTCTGCGCTGGGTTCCGTAAAAGGAAAGAAAGAGGGCCGGAACCTTACCTGCGTTTGCTTGCCAAACATTTCTTTGGCAAAATGATATAAGGTCTGCTTCAGGTTAGCAAAACTCACATTCTCATCTACGTACAGGCCTTCTACCTGGTGAAAAATACAGTGCGCCCGGGCAGAAATGGCCTCATTTCGAAACACCCTTCCGGGTGACAGGGTACGAATCGGGGGCTTTTCGTTTTCCATAACGCGCACCTGTACAGAAGAGGTATGGGTCCGTAAGGCAATGTCCGGATTTTTTTCAATGAAAAAGGTATCCTGCATTTCCCGGGCAGGATGGTTTTCCGGAAAGTTCAGGGCCGTAAAATTATGCCAGTCATCCTCTATCTCAGGGCCTTCGGAAAGGTTAAAGCCGATCCGTTCGAATATCTCCACGATCCGTTGCCGGGTAGCGGTTAGGGGGTGAATCCCACCCACCGGCCAGGTGGTGGGCGGAAGGGTTAGGTCCGGTAAGGGTCCGGTCTTTTGCTGCCGACTCGTATTGACCGCTTCGATCAATTGTTTGAATTTCTCTTCTGCCAGTTGCTTTACTTCATTGACCTGTTGCCCGTATTCCTTTTTTTGCTCATTAGGGATGGATTTCATATCCGCAAACAGCGCAGCTACCACACTTTTCTTACTGATAAACCGCATCCGGTAGGCTTCTAGCTCCTCCGCAGATTTGGCATTGGCAGCAGCAATTTCAGTTTTAATCTGGTCTATTTTCTGGCTTTGCATGGGCAATTGGTCTTTTTAAGGTCACAAATCTATAATAAATTATTGATGCCACCTACCTTTTAAATAGGGAAAGGCTCATTCAGCGCTTTCAAAGCCTTCCTCTTCTTCCTCTTTTGCAGGAATCCGAGGCTGCATCAAGCCCGAACTCCCCATCAATCCGGAAAAGGTAGCCTTCCACATGTAGTTAAAGACAAACTTATAGGGTGTACGCTCCTTGTATATGGGGGATGATACGAGTCGTTTAAATAAGGGCCGGGGATTATTTTTTCGCATGGCCAGGGCATTGATCACAAAGGTAAGGATGCCCTTTCGGCCCCCCGCCCTTTTGAGCGTACGTTCCTCCAGTAACCGGACTTTTAAATCATTGTATTTCAGCGTCATTTCTCCAATGGCATGCTCTTGATCGGCGGTAAAATGCCATTCTCCTTCCCGAATCTTGCCCCTTTCGACCGTGACAAAGGCATTGGACTCCAATATGGAATTGATAACCGGCAGTTCAAAAGAACCTACGCTCGCCTCCACTGCAATGGGATAGGGAGGAGTAAACTTCATGGAAAGACTCACATCCAAATCCGCCGCGTCATTGATCAGAAAGGAGGCTTTAACAATGGCCTCTTCTCGTTCCTGATCCATTTTCCCCATACTAAAGGGATACATGAGCCCCTCCATCCGACTAAAAATGATTTCACCGGGAACCATTCCTTTCTCCGGAAACTCTCTGTAGCGAAGGCGCCCATCCTTCACGAGCAAGGTATCCAAAACCATCACCATACCCAGGGCATCCATTACTTGTTGTGGCATTGGCTTCACCACGGTGGTGTCCTCAGGAAATCGTTTGTCACGGAATATTTCCACATGAGGAGAAAAGACGGCCATGGACCGGGCGACTAACTTTTCTTCCGCAATAAATTTACCGGCATCCAAACCATCTACCACTACCTGCGGGATGTACAACTCGGCAACATCGGTTTGCGTTCCTACCTGTCGGGTATACGCATACCGGCCTGATTTGGGGAAGTAACGAATATCATTGAGAACAAGTTGATTCGAAGAAATCAGCACCTGCCCTATCTGCAGCCGGTTCAGGCTGTCTGGCAGGTCAAGCTCGTAGTCTTTTAGTTCAAATTGGAAGTCATTACTAAAAAAGAATTCGGAACTGATGGCTTGATTCTGAGTGAAATCAAAATTAAGATCACTGAGTATTAAACTCAGATTTTCAAACGCCGTCACCTTGGTGGTATCTGCTTTATTAATTAGGGCAAGTTTTCCCCCGGAGAGGTTGAAATCGCTTATCAGCAGGCTTTCCAGGATTTTTTGCACCACTTCTTTCTCATTTTCCGGTTGCACTAGGGTCAGGGTTTCGTCTTCATCCAGGTAGATGCTTACATCCGGATCGCTGAATTGAAGAAGGGATACATCCAGGCTTCCAGTGCGTTGGAAACTCTGCAGTGATCGGGTATTGATGGTAACCCGGGGAACGCTAGCCCTCACCACCGGTACCCCTTTGATGCCTGAAATCTGACTAGGATCAATGCGGAGGTTATCCACCAAAATCTCCTCATCTCCGGAATCAAAGCCAATTTTGGAGAAAGTCAGCGTGTGGATACTGTCTTTTAAGGCCAGGGAAAAATCGTCCACTTCCAAACTGACATTGGAGAAAAAACTGGCAATATCACCTTCCGAAAGACGTGCTGAATCCAATAAAAAAGAGGCAATGGATAGATTAATCCCCGTTTTAATCAAATCCAGGTCCTTTCCCTCCTGATAATACGCCACGTTAAAGGAAGCATTGGAGGTAAGGATGGAGTCTATCCGAATGACATCTATCCGTTTAGGAAGTTTCCGTTCCGCAGGCTTTTCCGCTTCCGGTTCTGCCTCGGTTTCCTCCTCCCCATAATCGCGGTTTATTGAAAGCTTGACGCCCGCATCGGTAAGTTTTAACTCTGAAAGCGACAGGGTATTATCAAATAAAAAGGCCTCTAAATCCACTCCCCGAAAGCTAAGCTCGGGAATGGTCGCTGTTATGCTTACTTTGGAATCCAGGTACCGGTTTGGATTCAGCCTGACATTAAACGTGTTGATTTCTTCCGTGGCAGAATTGAAGGTAATACGTTCGGCCACGATGCTGTATTTTCCATTGGCAATATTAAACAGGTAATTGTTCAGGTTGACATCCACTTCCTCTGCAAAGAGCGTTTGGTTTTCGGCCGGATCTACCTTTTCATCCAGGTAAAAATTCCGGATGTTGACCTCAATGTCGTTTTCAGCAAAAGTACGAAAACGCTCATTGGCAAAATTATCATACACAAACGAACCTTCACTAATACTTAGGGAATCAATGCTCACCACTTCGAAGTAATTGGTGATCAGGTTTAGTATATCTCCACGCTCCAGTTTGGCCTGCTCTTCTTCCCCCGATGGAATGTATTTGGTCCATTGGATATTAGGACTAGGAATATCGATGTGGTTAATGAATAACTTTTCCTGAAAATAGGCCTGATTGATATCCACTCCGCTGGCTAGAAATTCAGGTATGGTAATGTCCAGAACCGTTGTTCTGCCATACCGGTCCAGCAGTTGTAGCACCTCCTCCGGCGAATGGGGTTGCAAGCGAAACCCATTGATCATCAATTCCTCTCTTTTGGTATCTATGCGGATTTTATCAGCGGAAAACAAGTGCAGGTTATCGGAAAGTTTGAGAGCATAATCTTCGATTTCTAACTGCAGGTTTTCGGCCAGAAAAATTCTGGAAGACGAATCCATTAACTGCTGTTCATCCAACTGAAAATTTTCCAGTACAAAATCAATTTTTCCAAAGGAAAGGCTGTCCTGCCGAAGTCTTAGGTGGTTGTCCAGCACCAGGCTACCTTCTTGCATTTCCAATCGCTGAATATAAATTGCATTTAAAAACCCCTTTGTCAATTGCTGCAGTGAGGCCAGTTGGGTGCTTCGTTCAGGCTTTTCAGAATTGCCCAGGATATCTTTAATCATTACATCCGGCGAACGAATCATCAGTTCTCCGATGTCGATAACCTTCTCGTTGTATACTTTTCTGAGATTGGCATTGGCAAACTCCAGTTGGGGAACTTTGATCTCGAACAAGGAGATATCCGACAAGCTGTCTTCGTCTACCAAAGGATTGATTTCTACCTCGTTTATGGTGACCCGGTCATCGTAGGAGGACAAATAGATTCGACGGCCAGTAATCCAATGGATCTCATCTGCCAGGGCAATCCTTGCCCGGTCGATTTCCAAGGTGGCATCGTTGGCATAAAAGAAACTGTTTTCTTTCAATGCTTCATCCTGACCAATGTACACCCCCTCCATGGAAAATCGGATATCATCAGCTTCAATCCGATTTTGGTTGGCTTGACTGACTCCCCTTTGAAGAAACTGTCCCTGGTTTATGGTGAGGTCTTGAATCGAAATCGAGGTAAGGACATCCCGAATTAATTCATAAAGATCCGTGGTCCTTCGTTCGTTTTCCAGGGTAGTTCGATCGGTATATAAAACAAATTCCGGTCCTTCCAGATTCAGGGATCCGACGTTTACCTCTGCGGTGCGAAACATTTCCATGATATCCGCATCTTCCAACACCAGCTGTTCCAGGCCGATTTCATAATACACATCGGCCGCTCGCTGCAGGTCCGGAACCACTTGCAGGGCCTGAGCACTGATGCGTTTTTCCAAGGAAGACACCTCCACCTTTTCGGCTGTCACCCGGTGAATACTATCCGACAAAACGATGTCAAAATCATCAAAGTCCAGGCGAAAGCCTTCCAATCCAAAGGGTAGCTCATCCGGATGTTCTCCTCCTACCTGAATATTTTTAACGTATAAATTGGTATTGGAAGCGGAGATTGACTTTTGGCTGATAAAGTTTTCGATCAATAAATTGGCCTGCTCTACGAAAAAATCTTCCACCACAATCTCCCGCAGACGCTCACCAAGGGATTTTTGAATTTCATTTTCCAGCAACTGTAAGGGACTGGCATTGCTTTTATCTTCCGGGCTGGCATTTTGTCGGGACTGCACCCTGGGGGAGGTGAGCCTAAGCGTACCGACCGATAATTGGCCCGAACTTCTAGAATAGCTAAGCCCCAGGAGCTCAAATTGGTCTATATCAATCCGGTAATAGGGGATTTTTTGTTCGTCAAAAATAGCCGGATCGGTGGGGTCCAGGGAAAATCCCTTTACAAAAAGGCCCCTTTGCAGCAGTGAGAAATAAATTCGATCAAAATCCACCTCATATTTTCCGGCGGATACGCTTTCTACCTGTTGCTTAATGAACTCTCTAAACAAGAGGTCCCCACCATAGTACAAGCCCGCTTGCAAAAATACAATGAAGAAAACCAGAATTCCAACTACTTTTAGCCAGCGCTTCTTCCGGTTGCTTTGCTGTTTCGTATGTAAACTTTCTTCCACCATTTCCAGATCAAGAATACAAAATAAAGTGGATATTATTCAAAAATCTGAAACAAAAGAAGCAATTAGCGCGAGATGCTAACAAAAAAAATCCGCCAATGTACACTCAGGTATACCTGCCGGATTGTTACTTCTTGCTGTAGGAGAAGGATTCGAACCTCCACGGAGCTGTTAGGCAACACATTGAGCTCGATGTGTGCTTTATCCAGTACACCAGATAAATCTGGATCCTCCACCCCCGAGACAGGAGGGCTTGTCTGCCAATTTCAACATCCTACAAGTTGACACCAAAATACAATCTAAAACGATTGGCAGCACTACCACCCTGGAATATTTTGATGTTTCAAATGTAATGAAAGCTTACTTTTAAAGAAATAATTTCATAAAAAATTATCTATTTTTTAATACTATTCAATAAAAAGCTAAAATTTGAGATTAATTGTTAATTGTGACCCCTATTTAATTCTCTCGGTTAACAAATCAATAACCATTAGGAATCACTCTGCACGTATTTTTCCCACTTTTCTATTACGGCGGCCATGTCTTCCGGAATTTCTGATTCAAAAAACAGATTTTCGCCGGTAATGGGGTGGACAAAACCCAATGACTGCGCGTGTAGTGCCTGCCGGGGGATCAGTTTGAAACAATTTTTTACAAAGGAGGTGTATTTGGCATATTGCGTTCCCTTTCTGATTTTATCTCCTCCATAAACGGCATCATTGAACAAGGGGTGACCGATGTATTTCATATGAACACGTATCTGATGGGTTCTACCGGTTTCCAGTGAACAGCTGATTAAACTCACATAGCGGAATCGCTGTAGCAATTTCCAGTGGGTAATCGCCGATTTCCCTGCGGTTCCATCGGGATAGGCCTGCATTACTTTTCGATCTTTCATTCCCCTGCCTATGGGTACGTCCACCGTTCCTTTCTCCTCGACTGGCTCACCCCATACCAGTGCCAGGTAGGTTCGCTTGATGCTGTGATCAAAAAATTGAGCGGCCAGGTGCGCCATGGCCTGCTCGGATTTGGCTACCACCAAAAGACCCGAGGTATCCTTATCGATACGGTGAACCAATCCAGGTCTGCCGGAATTTCCAGGCAATTCCGGAAGCTGATTGAAATAATAGGCCAATCCATTTACCAGCGTACCGGTCCAGTTTCCGTGTGCCGGATGCACCACCATTCCAGCAGGCTTGTTGACCACCAGCAGGTATTCGTCCTCGTAGCGGATGTCTAGTGGAATGGGCTCCGGAACCACGTCGGTATCCTTGCGGCTACGTTCCATGACAAAATAAACCTGATCACCCGCTTTCGTCTTGTAATTGGCCTTTACAGGCAGGCCGTTTACTTTTACAATTCCCGCTACGATACTCTGCTGCACCTTGTTCCGGGAAGCATTGGCAACTTTGTCCGTAATAAATTTGTCTATCCGAAGGGGCCTTTGCCCCGGATCTACCTGCAGCTCGTACGGTTCGAAATAGGATTCCTCCTCCGGCAAATCTCCCTCATTGGATGTAGTCATGGCACAAAATTAGGATATGATGAAAAACAATCAGAATTTTAATCTAAAATCCCTAAATATAATTTCTTGGAAAGCGATAAATTCCCCATTTACCAAGCACTTGAACTACCTCTACTATCCGAAAAGAAGGTACATGTAGTCGTAAAACGGCTGGATTTGATGCATCCGGGCATGCAGGGTAATAAGTATTACAAGCTTCGCTACAATTTACAAGAAGCAAAAAAAAGCGGCCACACCCAAGTACTGACGTTTGGAGGTGCCTATTCCAACCATATTCACGCCACGGCAATGGCTTGTGCTGAAGCGGGCATTCAGTCCATAGGCATTATCCGGGGAGAAGTGGATGATCCGCTAAATTCCACCTTGGCGGATGCCAGGGAACAAGGCATGCGATTGCGCCCTCTTTCCCGCTCAGATTACCGGGAAAAACAAAGTGACCGCGTGCTGGCGCAGCTCCGCCGTGTATTCGGAGATTTTTACCTGATCCCGGAGGGAGGCACCAACGCCTTTGCTATTCGGGGTGCTTCGGAGATTTTATCGGATGAGGATGCCTCCATGCCCGTAATAGCCCTTCCAGTAGGTACGGGCGGTACCCTTGCCGGAATTGCCGCCAGCGCACTGCCTCAGCAACAAGTACTAGGCTTCTCTGCTTTAAAAGGCGATTTTATACGAAAGGAAGTACAACAACTGCTGGACGCACACCACATCAATCCCACCAAACCCGTGGAAATCCAAACTGATTTTCACTTTGGAGGCTATGCCAAATTCACGCCAGAACTCATTGATTTTATCAAGCATATGCAAATCCAGGCCAGTCTGCCGCTGGATCCCATCTACACGGGAAAGCTATTTTTCGGACTTTTGGAACTGATTCGAGCAGATTATTTTCCAAAAGGAAGCAAAATACTTGCCCTTCACACCGGTGGATTGCAAGGAATCAGGGGATTTAACCAGCGTTTCGGATTGGATCTATAAGCAATAAGGCGATCATATACGTAAACCCTTTAATTCCCTTATATTACTTATATGGTCCTTTTTTTTAAACCATATAAGTCATTTAAGTAAATATAAGGGGGGGGGTCGTTATCCCTTACATGATCTTATATCTCTTATATGGTTCCCCTTTTTTTTAAACCATATAAGGTATTTAAGTAAGTATAAGGGTAACCGTAGACCCTCACATGCCCTTATATTTCTTATATGGTTCCCTTTTTTTTAAAACCATATAAGGTATTTAAGTAAATATAAGGGCGATCGTTATCCCTTACATGTCCTTATATCACTTATATGGTTCCCTTTTTTTTAAACCATATAAGATATTTAAGTAAATATAAGGGCGATCGTTATCCCTTACATGCCCTTATATCACCTATATGGTTCCCCCACTTTTTTAACATAAAACTACAGTCAGACCGC
>JAWLFL010000115.1:0-1192 GCA_041685605.1 Cyclobacterium sp.
CATTGTCACCTACCACCATCCCTTGTTCTCCGCCTCCGAAGGAAGGGAAAACGCCCGTCTTCGGGAAGCCTGGAAGCCCCTTTTTGACAAATACCAGGTAGATTTGGCCTTGCAGGGACACGATCACAGCTATGCCCGCGGCAGGGTTTCTCCCGGTGACAATGTAATGGATGGCGTGAACGCACGTGACAAAACCGGAACGGTATACGTGGTGTCCGTAAGCGGGGGTAAAATGTACGGTCTGAAAAAAAATGGCTGGGACGACTATGAGGCGGAAAGAGACCGCGCTGCGGAAAACACCCAGCTTTTTCAGGTAATTAACATTGAAGGCGATAAGCTAAGCTTTGAATCGTATACCGCCATTGGAGAGCTTTACGATGCCTTTGATCTGGAAAAACAAGCCGATGGCACCAATAAATTTATCGAGCGAAAATCCGAAGCTGTCTCGGAGAGGCGATTTTCCAACACCATCCCGTACGAAGATCCCCTCCCGGAAAATCTTGAAACCATCCTGCTTTCCAAATATCCCGGGCATGAAGTCACGCGAGTGTCTGCCAGAAGAGAAGGAGACCTATTGCATTTCAATGTTCGCCTGGAAAAAGACGGGGAAAGGAAAGAACTCAGCATTGATGAAAATGGAAATATCACAGAATAAGGTTTTGCGGAATTATTTGACATTTGCGAAAGAAATCCCCCAGCCTCCTTTGAGAAAGAGGGAGTTGGTTTCGTAGGATTTACCGGTAGCGGTATTAACGAGAAGTTTTCTCAACCCTTTTCATGACACCTATTCAGCTTCGATTGGGTAAACGTCCATTCGATTTGAATGCAATAGTGGATTGCCAGCACTTTCGGGTATTTGTAACTAAATCCCTCCGCCGCGGCGGAGGGACTTGGATGCGTGCAGATTTACGGGCACGGTATTACCGTGGGATTTGCTCAGCCCATTGTAATGTCTCCGAATCAGCTTTAAACTGACATTTCAGCAAATTGACTTTTCAAGAGGCCAATGGGGATTTTTGCGAAATTCTTCAATTTCTGACAGAATGATTTTTACGAACGTTAACGTTACTGGTTTTGCGTCTGGTCTGACCGCTTGAAGGATACCAGGTCTGCATCAAACCACTCATATCTCAAATCCAAGATTTAAGGGGAAAGGGGCATTTTGACGAAAACAACAATTTTTTACCAGCTG
>JAWLFL010000115.1:1292-12713 GCA_041685605.1 Cyclobacterium sp.
TTCCTGATCCAGCAAATAGTCCAGCAGTGCTTCCAGCTCCTGTGCATCAAATCCCCGAAAGGCTGGCATCACCCCATTTCCTCCGGTGATGAGGATCCTGGCCGATTCCCGGTTATGTCTGTCTGGGAGCCCGATTAGTGCCGGGTAGGCTTCCCCCAGACCCTGCCGGTCTGCTCCATGGCAATTGGCGCAATTGGACAGGTAAATGCGCTGACCTGCACTTAAGTCACTAAAGGAGCCCTTACCCTGATTTTCTGAAAGGCTCCTCAGTTGCAAAATCATGGGTATTTCATTGGCATTGACATAAACCATCTGATTGACGGGATCATAGGACAATCCTCCCCATAACATGCCTCCCCTGGTGGCGGGGAAAGTAAGGGTGCCCTCCAGGCTCGGTGGGGTGTAAAAACCCTCATTGCGGTACTTTTTAAATTCAGCCTTCGCATATGCTGCTGCAACCTCAGAAATATTGGTCAAATAAGTACTGTCCAGGCCCTGAGGTACAATTGTAATGCCTTGATCAAATTTTTGGGTCGGATGGGCGACTTCCCCTGGAACATAGGAAGGAGGAACTGCCTTTTCCTTCACCTCCATCAGCGGCTCACCGGTAATGCGATCCAGCAGGATCAACTCTCCCATTTTGCTGGGTTGTACCAGTGCCTGAACGGTCTCCCCATCCAGGGGAAAATCCACAAGGGTAGGCGCACAGGGCAAATCATAGTCCCATACATCATGGGTTACTGCCTGGTAGTGCCACTGCCGCTCACCGGTGCTGGCATCCAATGCAAGGATGGAATTGGCAAACAGGTTTTCTCCCAGCCGGTTTCCGCCATAAAAATCGTAGGTAGGAGATCCGGTGGATACATACACCCATCCCCTTTCCTCATCCAGGCTCATACCGCCCCAGTTATTGGTGCCCCCATAGTTTTCATCCTCCACCCATCGCCAGGTATCGTGGCCGTATTCCCCTTCCTGTGGAATGGTATGGAATATCCATTGGAATGCCCCGGTCTTGGCGGAATAGGCCCTGATATGACCCGGCGAGGCATCATATCCCTCCCCAGTGGCCGATCCGATGATCAGCAAATCCTTGTAAATAATTCCGGGAGTATTTAACCCAATGGAAAGGGATTCAGGGTCCTTGCCCAAGTCCTGCCTTAAATCCAGCTTTCCGCTTTCGCCAAATTCCTCCACCAGTTCCCCGGTTTCGGCATGAAGGGCAAACAACCAATGGCCAACCGGCATAAAAATCCGTGTTTTGCCCCCTTCGGTAAAAGCCGTTACGCCCCGGTTCACTCCTCCTGACACCCCAAAAACTTCCGGATCAAAACGCCACAGCTCTTTTCCACTGGCCGCTTCCAGACCGATTAAATCCAATTGGGGAGAAGTCACATACATGGTGTTGCCAAGGATAATGGGATTGCATTCCATGGGGGTGCGCTCCCTTTTATCTCCGGTATGGAAGGTCCAGGCCGGTTGGAGCAGGTGCACATTATCCTTGTTAATGGCCTTCAGACCAGAATATTGGGCGGCTGTTTTGGTAGCCCGGTAGTGTTCCCAGGTTTGATAGGTATCTTCCTGTTTATCGGCCGCACATCCCAGGGTGATCAAAACCAAAAACAGGCAACACTTTAATGGCAATATTTTCATAAGATTTTTCTCGGTTAGTCCCATTCAAATCATCCAATAGCTATTCAGTTGAGCAGGTTTTAAAATGGATTGTTGGGCTTGGGATGGCTGGTCTGCCAGTGAGTCCGGGCAATCAGCTCAAATAACTTCAAGGCTAATTTTTCGTTTGAATTTTTTCTTCAAAGGGCCATTCCGGATCCTCTACCCTTGACTCCTGCATCAGGGCCTTCATTTCGGCTACCCGTTCCGGATGCGCTTCACTCAGGTCATTTTCCTCCCCCGGGTCGTTTTCAAGGTCAAATAAAAGGATGTCTTCATTGCCTTCAAAAACATTCAATTTGATGCCCTTCCATTTCCCTTTCCGGATGGCCTGCTTGCCACCCTGTTCATGAAATTCCCAATACAAGTGGTCATGGGTTTGCTGCCCTTCTTCACCCAAAAGCGTGGGCAAAAACGAAATGCCATCCACATTTTGCTCCAGCTCCACCTCAGCCAATGCTGCAAAAGTGGGCAATATATCCCAAAAAGCACTGATGTGATCCGTTTGGCTACCTGCTTCCACTTTTGCCGGCCAGCTAGCTATCATGGGTACATGAATACCCCCTTCGTGTAAATCCCGCTTGTATCCCTGAAAGGGACCATTGCTGTCAAAAAAATCCGGATCTGCCCCACCTTCCAGGTGGGGACCGTTGTCTGAGGTGAATATGATCAGGGTGTTTTCCAGCAAGCCAAGGCTTTCCAGTTTTTCTACCAACTCTCCTACCTGATCGTCCAGTAAAGTGACCATGGCTGCGAAGGCCGCGTGGGGATAGGTTTGAGAGCCATATCCGCCCACCTTGTACCGGGGATGTTCCGGATCATCTACACCCTGGTAGGGCGTTTCAGGTCCTAGTAAACTTTCATATTCGTAGGGCGGCTCAGGAGATTTCCTTTCCAGAAACTGCTCCATATATTCCTGAGGAGCTGTAAGCTCCGCATGAGGAATAATGGAGGGCATGTACAGAAAAAAGGTGGTGTCGCGGTTATTTTCTATAAATTCCAGTCTTCTCTGCTGAATCAATTCCGGTGCATACTGTTCCTCCCCGGTGCCCTGATTGCCTTCTAACGTAAGGATGTCGTTATTGTCCTTCAGCTCTCTGGGGTAATAATTATGAGCAATGGTCTGGCTATTGTAACCAAAAAACACATCAAAACCCTGCTGCAGCGGAGCCCCGGTAGAACCAGGATAGCCCAATCCCCATTTGCCAAAAGCGCCGGTGACATAGCCCGCCTTTTTCAGGACGGTCGGTATGGTTTGGGTATCCGTAGCCAGGGGAAACTGTCCGCCGTTCAGGCCACGATTGCCCCTGACCTGGGTATGACCGGTATGCATGCCGGTCATCAAGGCAGACCGCGATGGGGCGCAAACCGTACTGCCAGCATAATGCTGGGTGAAGACCATTCCCCTGGCGGCAAGCGCGTCAATGTGCGGCGTTTGGAATTTCTCCTGCCCCAAAAAACTCAGATCCCCATAACCCAGGTCATCTGCCAGGATATAGATGATATTGGGTTTCTTTATTTGGTCCTCCCCTTCGTCCGGAGAGCTACTGCAAGCGGCAACCAATATTGATAGCATGGCAAAGACCAATGCTTTGGTGGTGATGTGTTGGTATTGGTTTTTCATTTTGGGTTGTATCGTTTAGTTGGAGGAATGGGCATACAAGCCCGTATTTCCCTTTTCTAAAAGCGGCATCAATTCAGCAACGATTTCAGGATGTTCAGCCGCCACATTTACCGTTTCCATGGGATCGTTTTGGTGGTCATAAAGTTCTATCGTAGGTTCGGCCTCCCTGAAGTACTTAACGAGCCGGTACCGCCCGGTACGCATGGAGATACCGTTTCTAAAGTAACTGAAAGCCTGGGCGGCTCTAGTACTATCCGCTCCGGTGGTGATCAAGGGAACCAGACTTTGGCCGTCCAGCGGGAAATCTACCGGAATACCGGTAAGTTCCATCAATGTGGGATACAGGTCAATGCTACTGACTGGCATGTCTGTTCCGATCTTTCTGGGGGTCATCCCGGGAACGTTAATCATAAGCGGACTACGCAGCGCCATTTCAAAATTAGTGTGCTTGCCCCAGACCCGGTGATCTCCCAAATGCCAGCCATGGTCACCCCAAACCACGATGATGGTATTGTCCGCCAACCCTTCCTCTTCCAGGGCTTCGAGCACTTTGCCTACCAGGGCATCGCTATAGCTGACGGAGGCATAGTAAGCATGCCGAAGCTTTCTGGCGTATGCATCTGAAAGCTTCCGGTCCAACCCGGCTTTCTCGTCTCCCAACTGATAGGAATTGAATTCTCCACTTTCCTGTAAACTGTTGGGGTGAACGTTTTCAGGTAATTCAGGGAAAGGGGAAAGCGGGATATCCTCACGCTCATAGAGATCCCAGTATTTCTTGGGCGCTGTAAAGGGCAGATGGGGCTTAAACAAACCCAACCCCATAAAGAAGGGCTGGTCTTTGTCCGAAAGTTCCTTCAGTTTTTTTACGGCCAGTTGGGTAGAGAGGCCGTCCGGATAGCCCAGGTCATCCACCTCTCCGGCTTCATAGGGTTTGACCTGCTTGTCTTTACCCTGCCGGTTAGACCCATCCGCGTAGCCAAAGAAGGCATTCCATCCGGTTTCCCATTTGCCGGGATCAAAAAGCATCTCGTCCCAGCTATGGGGCATTTCCATTTTGGCTCCTTCGGGGCTTTCTTCGTAGCCATACCAGAGGCCATCCACCGAATGGCTTATTTTTCCTATGCCTACCGTATAATAACCATTCCTTTTGAAGTGATGCACAAAACTTTCCGGTGTCTCTCTTTCTGGTTCATTGGACATGAACTGCTCAACAGCGGAATTCTGCAGGTGTTGCCTGGACTGCGGCAACAAGCCAGTCAAAATGCTGCATCGGGAAGCTCCGCAGGTGGGCACTTGCACGTAGTGGTTTTCAAATAGGGTTCCTTGCGATCCAATGGCATCCAGGTTGGGCGTCTGGATGATATCATTGCCATATACCCCCAGTTCGGGTCGCAGATCGTCAATGGCAATAAACAATACATTGTAGGGTTTTTGTTCGGCTGCCGGTTTGGAGCAGGAAAATAAAATGGAAAAAAACAAGCAGGAAAAGATACAAGCGTAGTTTTTGGTCATTGGGTAAAACGTTAATTCTAAAATATGGGTGAAGCATTGACTTAAATATAGGAGGAAATCGGTAAAATTAAAACAAAGCCCGGTTGATACTGGAAAATCTAACGTTCCATTCCGACCGTCCCTCCCTTCGGTGGTTACTTGCCGGGAGCCGCCTTAAAAAAACCGCTTTTGCGCTATCGCTTCCAAAAATCGTCAAAATGGAACATACCGACAACTTTCTGGAACATCTGTGTTAACAGCCGGTATCGTTGATTTCATAATTTGGTAGTCTATAAATAGCTATTCATCGACTTGTAAAAAACGCAGGGAAAAAATTAACAGCATATTAAATACCGTAGTATAGATGTATAGTAAATTATTGGTATATTATTTACCTAATAACACATCATTAATTTTATAATTTTGATGCAATTCATTTTTAAACACTGTAGAATTATTATTAAAAGAACATACCTGGAGGCCACTGGTTTCCCTCCTATCTGTTTTTTGACGGGCGTACCTTTCCATTCGCTACCGCTCATGTACCTGCTATGTTTTTTTCTTTATTGCCATACAAGTGAAGCGGCACCAGTGGATTCAACTATTGTGATCCTTTCTCAAGTTGACACCAATCCAATTATCCTCAATCAGAACTGGAAATTCCACCCCGGAGACGATCCCTCCTGGGCAGCCCCTGATTTCGATGACAGCGATTGGTCTCCGATCAATCCTACCACCGACATCCATTACCTGAGGGATTTGAGACAATCCGAAATTGGCTGGTTTCGCTTGCGTTTAGATGTCGATACTTCATTACTAAACACTCCCCTGGCAATGACCATTTTCCAGCGGGGAGCTTCTGAAATCTTCCTGAATGGCAAGTTGATTCAAAAACTGGGTGTGGTTAGTCCCGACCCCCATAAAGAAGTGATCTTCAATCCAAATTTCACCCCTTACAGTTTTCAGTTTGAAGGTCAACCCGATCAGGTTTTGGCGGTGCGGTTTTCATTTACTCAAAGAAATCCCTATATGAATTTCCTCGGGCTTTGGGGGGGCAATCCGGCATTGATCATTCAATTGAATCAAATGGATAAGGCTATACAAGGCATGGTGCAGACACGGGCTGTATCTACTTCCAGATTGGTGGGAAAGGCTACTTTTTTATTGTTTTTAGGATTGCTGCACCTTTTCTTTTTTGTCACCTATCCATCCAATAAAACCAATCTTTATTACAGCCTGTTCACCAGTAGTTTGGCATTAGGCTACTTCCTGGAACATGTGTTCCGTCGTATGCCCAGGGAAGGGGATTCCTATTTTGTGATTGGATTAATCAGTTGCCTTTTTTTCAGCACGTACATCATTTGGGGAATAAAGGCGGTGTATTCCTTTGCCAGGGAAAAATTGGATGGCTTGTTTTGGTTTGCCACTGTTTCCGCCCTACTTTTTATTCCCTCCTGGAAATGGCCCTATGAAGCAGCCAACTATTATTGGCCCTACTTCCTGTTGTCGGGGCCAATGGTTGCGGTTTTGGTTAGCTGGAGAGCCGTCCGAAAAGAAATCAAGGGTGCATGGATTGTCTTTTTAGGTTGGTCAGGTAATTTTCTTTTTTGGTCATTATATTGCCTGTTTTTTTTCAACATACTTCCACGCATTCCCTATGATTTAGCCATCACCCTGGATTTGGCTGTATTTTTTGCAGCCACTTCCTTTTCTGTATTGTTAGCCATAGAATACGCTCAAACCAAAAGAACCCTTCAGACCAGCCTGTTAGATATGGAAGTCAGGCGCCTTGAAACCCAAAAAATGCGAGAGCTGGACAAGACCAAATCGGACTTTTTTGCCAATATTTCCCACGAATTCCGAACCCCCCTTACCCTGATCTCCGGCACGGTGGACCGCCTTGAGGACGAACGAAAATCTCCTTCACTCCTGCAGGAAAGCCATCGCCTGATAAAAAGAAACGCCGATCGACTGCTCCAATTGGTCAACCAGTTGCTCGACCTCTCCAAACTGGAAGCCGGCAAATTAACCCTGGAAAAGGAACCCGGAGAAATTGTCGGTTTTGCCAAAAGACTGGCCGGCACCTTTTCCTCTCAGTTTGAAAGCAAGCAAATCACTTTTTCCAGCAGCTATCCCGAAGGCCCCATTTACCTACAGTTTGATCCGGACAAAATGGAGAAGGTGCTGTCCAACCTCCTGATCAATGCCTACAAATTCACCCCAACTGCCGGAACCGTAAGGTTTGACGTTTCCTGCCTGGCCCAAACCGAGGCAGACGTCCGGCTGCAATTCGAAATCGTCGACAACGGCATCGGAATCCCAGCCGAAAGGTTACCCTTTATCTTTGACCGCTTTTACCAGGGAGAGGCCTCTGCCACCCGCAGCTACGAAGGTACGGGAATCGGCCTGGCACTGGTCCGGGAACTTACCGAACTTCAGGGAGGGACCATCGGCGTGGAAAGCAGCCCCGATTCGGGAACCTGCTTCACCGTTGAGCTGAGCCTGGAGCGAGCGGAACCCAGGGCGATTCCCGGGCTGAAGCAATCGGAATCCGAAATGAGTCCCGCCTGGATACCGCAGGAAACCAATCCAGCCGGGAAGGACGCTCTCAGCCATCTCGCTCTTAGCTCCGGTGCCCTGGCTACCCTACTGATCGTTGAAGACAATCCGGAACTCCGGCATTTTCTTGCGCAAAGCTTGCAAAACCAATACCGGATCCTGGAAGCCGAAAATGGACTAATAGGGTTTAACATAGCTGCTACAACCGTACCCGACCTGATCATCTCCGATGTGATGATGCCGGTAATGGATGGCATAAGCCTTAGTGAAAAAGTGAAAAACGACGAGCGGACCAGCCATATCCCCTTTGTCCTACTCACCGCTCGCGCCGATTCGGATAGCAAAATCGGCGGTCTGGATACGGGTGCGGATGCCTACCTGACCAAACCCTTCGATATGAAAGAGCTTCGGGTACGTATACACCACCTTATTGAAGGTCGGAAAAAACTCCGGGAACGATTCAGCCGTTCGCTTGATCTGAAAACCTCCGAGATCGCCGTAACTTCCACCGATGAGAAATTCCTGAGAAAAGCCATGGCGATCCTGGAAGACAATCTTGCGAATACGGATTTTGATGTGGTATTTTTTAGCCGGGAAATTGGCATGAGCCGGACCAACCTGCACCGAAAGCTCAAGGCATTGACCGACTGTTCGGCTACCGAATTTATCCGGGCAGTTCGGCTGAAACGTGCCCTGTACCTACTGGAACAAAAATCGGGAAATATTACCGAGGTGGCCTATGCCGTCGGGTTCAACAGCTTATCCTATTTCAATAAATGTTTTAAGAAACAGTTTGGTACCACACCTTCTGAATTTATTTCTTCCCGAGTATGAAACCTGCATAGCATGCTGAGCAGTAAAAATTATATCCAGTTTTGACGAAAGGTGTATTCGAAACGTTCAATCTAATGCCAGGTATGCCAAAAAAACCCGTGGCCAATAAGCCCGGTTTTTTCTCTTTGATTAATTCAATTCAATCTGATGTTTTCCTTTTTTACCCGAATCTCCAGGTTCCAGCAGATTCCCGCTTCCAGGTATCGAATGCGTTCCCCTCCTGGACTTTCTGTCCTGCCCGGCCGCACCAGATGTCGCTGCGTGCTCAATCCGGGGGTACCGCAGATCCAGGTAGGAAATGGATTCGTTTCTCCACTATGCAAACCAGTAGCACTTGTTGAAAAACCACCGTGTACGAATGAGTTGTTTGAACCTTTGACTGAAATTAGCTATACCCTAATTCGCGTAAATCTATACCACATTTTTCTAATCCGATAAAACAACTATTCCAATAATCGGTACCTAGGTTACAATTTTATGTAGCAGAAAGGATATTGACCTACTTCTGTGTTTTTTAGAACATCTGCACCGGTTTTTGGAACATTTGACTAAATCTTTTTACTCTTTATTTCCTAGGTTTGTTTAGCTCCAAGGAGGAGGGTAGATACCTTATATCTACCAAATGCTCAAGGAGTTTATCATACCTACCACTCTAAAACCCCATTTTTATGAAAACCAACGAATTGATTTCAGATGATAAAAAAATCGTAGAAATTGAGATGGAAGCATTCAAATCATCTCTGAGGGGAGTGCTTGTCCTTCCCGATCAGGAAGGCTACGACCAATCCCGGACCATCTGGAACGGAATGTTTGACAAGTACCCCGCTATGGTAGTCAAATGTGCCGGACCTTCAGACGTGATTGCCGCAGTGAATTTTGCCCGGGAAAATAAACTGATACTGGCAGTGAAAGCGGGGGGACACAGTTTTGCCGGAAGGTCTACCTGTGATGGCGGACTTTTAATTGACCTATCCAATATGAAAGGTATCCGGGTGGATACCGTAAACCAAACCGCCAGGGCTGAAGCCGGGGCCCTATTGAGAGACCTTGATCATGAAACACAGGCTTTTGGACTTGCGGTTACAGCAGGAGTCGTATCACACACGGGAATAGCAGGATTGACGCTGGGCGGGGGACAGGGATACCTGATGAATAAATTCGGACTGACCATTGATAATCTGCTTTCGGTAGACATGGTGTTGGCTGACGGAAGCTTTGTCAAAGCCTCCAACACCGAAAACGAGGACCTGTTTTGGGCCATTCGCGGAGGAGGGGGGAATTTTGGTGTGGTTACCTCCTTTGAATACAAGCTTCACAAAGTGGGGCCGGAGGTACTGGCCGGCATGATCCTCTATCCCCTGGATCAGGCGAGAGCGCTGCTACAATTTTACCGGGAGTACTCCATGAATACGCCAGACGAAATGAGCGTCATTGCAGGGATCTTTACACTACCCGATGGGGTGAAGGTTTTTGGATTCGTGGTCTGCTGGACGGGAGATTTCGAGGAGGGAAGGCGGCAATTGGAACCGCTCAAGGCCTTTACGCCACCCATGGCCGACCTGATCGCTCCAGGTCCTTACGTACAGCTTCAAAAAAGTTTTGATGCAGCCGTTCCCCATGGATTGCAACGGTACAACAAAATGGGCTATCTCCCGGAAATAAGCGACGAGTTGATCGACATCGTCGTGAGAAACACCGAAGGCATCAGTCCCTATTCCATGGTTTTATTCAACGCGATGAAAGGCGCAGTGACCCGGGTGGATCCGGAGGAAACGCCCTTCCCCTACCGGGACCAGCAATGGTATTTCGACATTACCCCACAGTGGGCGGATCCGCAAGAGGCCGATTCGCTGATTGCCTGGGCAAAGGCTTTTTGGGCCGAAGTGGAGCCCCATACCCGGGGCACCGCGGTAAACTGGCTCTCGCCAGACGATGGCCTGGACCGGGTCAAGGTGGCGTACGGGCCGAATTATTCCCGATTGGCAAAACTCAAGCACCGGTACGATCCCGACAATTTCTTTCACTTAAACAACAATATTCTTCCCAATGCCAACGGTTAGATTTAACGCAACGGACTCTGTCCAAGCAAAAAACAGGAAGAAAAGGATGCCGTCACTAGCAGGAGCAATAGGTACGATCTGTAGTCTGCTATTGGGCGCAAGTAGTGCGCTGACATCGGTATCCAACGCTCAAGACAACCTATCCGCCACCGACATCAATGATCCGAATGCCCGGGTAAGGGCGGTGTTTTTTGGTGGAGACGAAAAAGCAGGGATATCATCCTTCCTTGAGCGAATAAGTAAAACGAAGCAGAACACCATGTGGAAAACAGACAAAACGAAACTTAGTCGTAGATAGATCTGGATGGCTCAAGAAATACGCTAACCAAGCATAGCCACAACTCATCCGGACACAAACCAACCACGCGTGCATCCACTGGCATGGAGGTAATCCCCTTAGTTGATGCTTGCGATAAATTTCTTCATTATGAAGACGCTATTATGCTCGTTACTTTCATCTTTGTTGCTTAACTCGGGATTTTCGCAGGGAGTCATTCAGGGAAACGTGCGGGATTCCGGGGACAAAGAACTCGCATTTGCAAGTGTATTGCTCCGGAATGAAACGGATTCCCCGCTGATTAAGGGAGCTATTTCCGATGAATCGGGACACTTTGTTTTTTCGGACATACCTAAAGGTGATTACTTCGTGGAAGTGTCCCTGCTTGGCTTCGAAAAAAGTCATTCAACCCGCTTCCATTTCCCGGGCACCGGCAAAAATGAGCTGCCCGCTATCCGGGTAACTGAAGAACAACAGCAGCTGGATGAAGTGACCGTGACGGCCGACCGCCTGCTTTTTGAGCTGGAACAGGGAAAAATGATCGTCAATGTGGCCAATAGCATTACCGCCGCAGGGCTATCCATTCTGGAGATCCTGGATAGGTCTCCCGGCGTATCCGTGGACCGGCAAAACAATTCGCTTTCCGTCTTGGGCAAAAACGGCGTCGTTATCCTGATGAATGGACAACGATTCAGAATGCCCGTAGAGGCCGCCTACCAGATGCTGGCGGGTCTCATCGCAAGCGACATCGAAAAAATCGAGCTCATCACCGTGCCTCCTGCCAGGTACGATGCGGACGGTGACGCCGGGTTTATCAACATCGTTATGAAAATGAACAATGGTACGATTGGCACCAACGGTTCCCTGACCACGGGTCAGGGCTATGGCTCCGGCTACAATGGAAGTAT
>JAWLFL010000368.1:0-3046 GCA_041685605.1 Cyclobacterium sp.
GGAGAACCGGAGCAGTAATCAAAGGACATAAAACCCTCGCTAACGATGGCGGTTTTTTGATTGAGGGTGTCTACCGTCATGGTATAGGCAATGGACAGGGGAAGCGTGTCCGGCAAGTCAATACCCAGGTTCCAGGAAAACATCATTTTTTTGAATGCTTCCAGGACTAATGTCATATCCGCTTCCGATAGCTGTTCGGCAGGAGGAAAATCGACGGTTTTCAAGCCACAGTAATCGCCAAAAGTAGTAGTCGGCTCCTCTGAAAGCCAGCGTTCCATTTCTTCAAATTCCTCCTCGATGCTTTGAGCGGGCTTTTTTTGCAAGAAATCCCGGTTTCGGTGGGCCTTGGCGATATCTTCCAGCAGATGGGGGATATAGGGATGCATGGTTCAATATAAGTAACTATTTTGAATTAGGCATTTTCCCAACAATCAAAATGATGTGTCAAACAATAGGCACTATTCATTCAAGGAAAACCGTCCCCTTGATATAATAATGGTTGACGATTAGCATCTAATGAATTGGTATCGATTTCTCATCTTTTCTGTGATTAGCCGTTCACGCAGCACTTCGCATCTCGGAATTGGTTTACGTTGTTACTTTTTTGCTATAGAGCCTGTCCCGAGCAGGGAAGCGAATCGGGATCAAAAAAGTAACCAAAAAACCCCACCGCTATGCATCTTTTGGCTAAAATCCGGACACCTCCCGCGCATAGGCAAACTCCTCAGGGTCTAAAGTATTTTCGTAAAAGGTAACGATTAAATCCAGACCCTTCGTCAAACATGCCTCTGCACTTGCCAAGGCACTGCCCGGATTTCTAAACGCCAAAATCTGCAAGGCGGAAAAATATTTAGTAAACTAAGCTTATTTTATGTTTAATTTAATAGGTCATAATAGGAAAAAAACGGCTTTTAGGACTCCATGCTATTCGCCAGAGAAAGAACCCCTGTTTGCCTGAGCAGTGATCACTTGGTAATTCAAAAATATTCCGAGAGTATCCAGCTACCGATCTTGTCGTACTTTTTTCCTACCTTAAAGGCTCCAAAAGGGGAATGTGAAAACAAATACCCCCTCAACCAAAAAAAGACCACAATGACGACGCTTACACTCGACCTGGTAATCACCAAAGAAGACAATACCTATAAAGGCAGCCTTACCTTCAACGATAATCCCCTGACCCAATCCGGTCCTAGCATTCCGGGGCTGGAAACACAATTGAAGAAACTGCTCTGGGAATTTGAAAGCCTGGATCCGGATACGGTGGCATTTAACCACTATTATGATTGCCCCAGCTTTTTTAAAGCATTCGAGGTATTCAAACTGGAAGAATTGGCAAAGCTGACAAACCTCGACCCCGAAGCCATGAAGGCATTTGCCTCCGGAGCCAAGAAACCTTCTCCTGAAGAAGCTGAAAAAATAGAAAAGGCCCTACAAAAGCTGGCGGGCAGATTGATGAAAACATCGCTGGTACTTTCCTGATTATCCGGCATTTTCTCAATTATCCTGCGCGGCGAAAACCCTACGTAATAACGCCGTGGTCCTTTCGGCCGGGTTTTCACGAATGGCTTTTTCTTCCTGCGCGATCAAGGTAAACAATCCGGAAATGGCCCTGTCGGTCACATAGGCCTTTAGGTCCGGATCCAGCTTACGGGAGGTGGTGGGAAAATTATTATACGAACTGACCAAATCCTCGTAATACCGCGTGGCACCTACCTGCTCCAGCGATTTTTGAATATGGGGTTCAAACAGTTCGGTTAGTTTTTCGGTGGTTTGCCGTTGCAGGTATTGCGTCGCCGCATCGTCCTCTCCCCTCAGAATATTCCAGGCATCCTGCACGGTAAGCTGCCGGATGGCCTCAATAAAGATGGGCTTTGCTTCATTGGCGGCATTTTCTGCCCCCCGGTTGATGGTCAAAAGTACCCGGTCTACTTCCGTGCCCATGCCGATCCTTCTTAGGGTGGCCTCCACCCGCTGCACATCCTCGGGTAAGGCGATGCGAATCCGTTCATTTTTGAAAAACCCATCCTCACGAGATGCCTGATCTGCCCCGGTAGAAATGCCTTTGACAAGGGCTTCCTTCAAACCATTTCCCACATCCTGCTCGGTCAGGCTGGCTTCAGTAGCCCCTTGGATAAAGCGGTTGACCTCGGCTGCCGTACAACCGGCCATCAAAATGGTTACCAATAAAACCTGTGTTATCTTCAAAATTCTCATTCGGTCTATTTAAATTATTCTTTTCAAAAATTTACGATGGGCAGTTAGCAGGCCTCATTTTTTATCTTAAACACACAATCATTGAGCCATTTTATAAAAACCTTATTCCCGAATTAGTTCTTTTAGTAGTAATTGTTGGCCTTTCTCACTCAGATGACCATGATCGATGTAATTGGAAAGGTCTCCGGTAAAAAAGGAGAAATCGGCACGGTTAAAATTTTCAAAAGTAATCAGGGGACTCTTTCCGGAATAAGTCGATTTTACCTGCTCCCAATAGTGCGAAAACGATCCCTTGTGATCCTCATAGATGGGCAAGGGAACCGGATGAAAATAAACGGTGGTCTGTATTTGGTTAGCCTCCAACAATCGCCACAGTTCCTTTAATGAAGCTTCCGAAATAGGCGTAATCTCAAAATCTTCCGAATGAAGCAGGGCTTTCTCCTCTTCAATCTTAGCAGCTACATCGGGCACCCTGAATAGCGGCTCAAATTTATTGGTTCCATTCTCCAGGTATTGCTCCGACGGGTATTTGTGGGGAACCAAATTCATCCACCTTATCAAGGCAAACCCATATACGCGGAGCAGATGAATGGACCCAAAGGCTGTCCAATAGGCCCTGGGAGTCATTATCTGACCGGCTTCTTTTTCATTGCTTTGGGTCATGTAGGGATGGATACATACCCAGGCTCGCTTCAATTGATGCTCCGATGCCAGCACGTTTTCAAGTAGGGGAATCATCGTTTGAATCCTGGCACCCATCAGGCTGGCATTGAAATAGCGAATCTCTTTTATGGACTCCGGGTTGATATTTGCCGACAGCGAGGGGCCCAGA
>JAWLFL010000369.1:0-3043 GCA_041685605.1 Cyclobacterium sp.
ATGGGCATGAAGACGTAGAACGTTCCTTCCTTGCTGGGGGAGTTAGCCTCCGTAACCTGGGTTTTGAACCAATTCAGGATTGGCATCCATTTCCCTTTGAGGAATGGGCAGCACCATTCTAGGGTCATCGTAGCTGTATTGCAAGGAATTGGTATTGTTGTCCTGTATTTCTCCACGGGTTCTTTTTATGTCATGGATAAAGTGTCCCTCATGAGCCAGTTCCAATTTCCGTTCCAGTAGGATTTCTTCCAGGCTCAAGCTGGACTTGGCCGACAAGTTGACCCGGGCCCTAATCCGGTTGATGTCTTCCAGCGGAGTAGCTCCTACTGAAGTTCCTTCCCTGAAATTGGCTTCTGCTCTGGTGAGGTACATTTCGGCCAGGCGGATTACTTTTACGTTGCGGAATTGGTCCCTCCATTTATCGGTACGTCTTTCGCCCGCTCTGACGACAAACTGTTCCAGCCTTTCATCTTCTTCCTCGTATTGATTGATGTGTGCGTCCAAAATGGTGATATCGCCATCCCTGCCACCAAAATCCGGGGTAGAATAAAACAGGTGCATATTATTTTCCGGATCCTGGGCATTCACCTGAATGGTAAATAAATCTTCCTGCGTATCTGCCTCATTATTAAATGCTTCCATGTAGTCATTCACCAGGCCTTTACCATTTTCCGTCGCAAGGGTGATTGCCCTATCGGCTGCATCTCTGGCATCGCCAAAGCGTTCCATCTGTAAGTAAACTCTTGAGAGCAGCGCAGAAGCCACATAATTTCGGGCAAAAAAGCCATTGCTCTCAGGGAGAAGTTCTTCCGCCGTAGTCAAATCATTCAACACTTGTTGATACACCTCCTCGATGGTATTTCTGGGCACCAGATCCTCTTCGGTCACTTCTCTGGTTGGATTCAGTACCAGAGGTACTGCGAGGTGTGTATCGGTATTACCTGCTGCATAGGGCAGTCCGTAAAGTTTAGCTAATTCAAAATAAATAGCCCCTCTGATAAATAAGGCTTCCCCTTGTATCCTGTTACGGTCTTCCTCATTCACCAGGTTAATAACCTCCAGGATATTATTGACAGTATTAATGGCACTGTATGCCCGAAGCCAGGTGTCGGTGACGAATGAATTGTTCGTGAAAATGCTCTTGTTGTAAACCTCTCTGGGTTGATTAAAAGTACCCTCCCATCTGATTTCATTGTTAGCACCAAGCATTTCTGCATAGAGGATCGTTCTTCCTCCCCAAAGGTCCTCATTTCTCAGGTCTGCGTAGGCCCCTATCAAAACACGCTTGATATTAGCATCGCTGTTCAGGGCAATTTCCTGATCCACACTTTGAGCAGGTTTCAGATCTAACTGATCCGTACATGAACTGATTATTCCGATTGCGCTTACGATAAACGAAAGCTGTAATATATAATTAAATTTCATTATTCTCCGTTATTAAAATCCTACATTAAGGCCTAAAGAAAACGTTTTGGCTTGAGGGGCAGAATAAAAATCATTTCCCTGGAAAACGTTCGAATCTGAAGTAGTGCTTCCCAAATAATCCGCGTTTACCTCCGGGTCCCAGCCCATATAGTCAGTAAAGGTCAACAGGTTTTGGGCCATCAAAAAGATTCTGGCACTATTGATATTCATTTTCTCAATCAAATTGGAGGGAAGGTTGTAGCCCAGGGAAAGCGTCTTCAAGCGGACATAGCTTCCGTCCGAAATATAGCGGCTGGATGCATTACAGCCGTTGCATTCACCCAGCCGGGCTTGCGGTATATTGGTGATGTCTCCAGGATTCTGCCACCGGCCGAATTGGATGGCGGTGCTATTGTCAAACCAATCGCCATTGGCGGCATAAAAACCGCCGCCCCCTTCGTAGATATCGTTTCCAAATACCCCCTGAAAGAGAAACGAAAGTTGGATATTTTTATAGGTAATATCATTGGTGATGCCCGCAATAAAATCGGGGTTAGGATCTCCAACAACCATTCTGGGTGCTTCATTGAAATCGTTCGTTGTTTCAGTCAGTTCCTCATTGTTGTAATAAAGCGCGTCGCCATTCGCTGGATCTACGCCAGCATACCGAGCTCCGTAAAATACCCCGATCGATTCCCCAATAAATATTCCATTTAAGAATCGGGAAGAGGAGGGAGGGATGGAGTTTTGTCCCTCAGAAAGTTCACGGACCCGATTGATATTTCGCGCAAAATTAAGGGAGGTATTCCAGCTGAAGTTTTGATCGGCATAATTTGCGGAATTCAATACTACTTCAAATCCGTAATTTTGCATTTTCCCGATATTTTGTCTTTGGGTTGCGAATCCGGTAGTGCCAGGAATCGGAACTAAAAGCAATAAATCACTGGTTTGCTTGTCGTAGAAGTCTAACTCGCCTGTTAGTCGATCGTTAAACAAACCAAATTCAATTCCGACGTTAAATTGCGCGGTGGTTTCCCAGGTCAGGTTTGGATTTGGAATTTGGGTTGGTTGCAGACCGGGTTGCAATCCGTAGGAAACAGGACCGAAGAGGCCCAGGTGATCGAAGTTGCCGATTTCGGCATTTCCTGTTAACCCATAGGAAGTTCGTAATTTCAGTAGACTGAGTCCTTCCTTCCCTTTCAAAAACCCCTCCTCTGTTAGGATCCAGCCGAGGGATCCGGCAGGAAAGAATCCGTATTGATTGTTTTCTCCAAATCGGGAGGAGGCATCGTAACGGGCACTGAGTGTCATCAGGTAGCGGTCGTCCAGCTTATAATTGATCCTTGAAAAATAAGACAGAAACGTAAAGTTGGTGAAGGTAGAAGTCCCTTCCACAATTTCTGCAGCCGATTCAAGGGTTTTTAGCTCATCCAAGGGAAATTCCTGTCCATCCACCCGGGTGTAGTCCTCTTCGGATTTTTGGAAAGACATTCCCGCTACGGCTTCAATCTGATGCCTTTCTTCAAAGGTATTGGAATAGGTGAAGTAGTTATTGGTGTTGTAATTGACAATTCTCACCCACCGGGAAGTACCATATCCATTGGTACCCTGCCCCGTAATGGTACGAGACCCGAAAAAG
>JAWLFL010000370.1:0-3042 GCA_041685605.1 Cyclobacterium sp.
GTTTGGCGCACTGTATTTGATCAGTCCCTTGATTTGGATGTTGCCGCCCATGATTTACCGGGTGGTGGATCCCGGTTTGGTCGGCCTGGAAACCGAGGGCGCCTATTTAATGATGTGTATGAATGTGCTACCGGTGGGGATGCTGGGCTTGATGTTGGGGGGGATGATTTTTGCCACGGCCAGTTCAGTCAATACCTCCCTCAACCTGGCAGCGGCAGTGCTGACCAACGATGTGTATAAATCCTTGTTTCCGGGTTCCAAGGCATTCCATTTGATGCGTGTGGCTCGCTGGGCCACCTTGATTTTTGGCTTAGGCACGGTTGGGGTTGCCTTTTTGGTGCCCATGGCAGGAGGTATCGTGGAAGTAGTCCTGAGCATCGGGGCCGTCACAGGTGGTGCTTTGTATGCCCCGGCCATCTGGGGCTTGTTTTCGAAAAGGCAAACCGGAGCCAGTATTCTGACCGTTACGGCCATCAGTCTCCTGATCAATCTGCATTTTAAATTTATCCAACCCTTACTTAATGGATTTGCATTAAATAGAAGTGAGGAGATGGTACTGGGGGTAGTCCTGCCCTTGTTGCTTCTGGCTAGCTATGAAGGTTATGCTGCTAAAAAAGGTAAAATAAGCAAAATGATGCCATTATTCAGGGATTGGAAGCAGCGGGAAGGAGAACCAAACGATTCCCATTACAAAGAAGCCGAGATCCAAAACCGCTTTGGCATCAAAGTGATCGGTTTGGCCCTGATTTCCATAGGGATAATGTTTTTGGTGCTGGGCCTGATTGCAGAAAAGGGGATCTTCTACACGCTATTGATGGGTGGGATAATTTTAGTTTTAGGCTTCGGCCTGGTGAAATATACGCGGACGAATAGGAAGGGAAGTTAATAGTAAAATCAATTGAGGGAATAAATATTTGGTATGATCAAGGAAGGTTTTAATACTGGAAAAAGAGGATTAAAAATAGCCAGCATCACTTCGGATTTGGTGATTGTGGGCGGTGGAATGGCAGGCACCTGTTGTGCCATCACGGCAGCCAGACAGGGGCTAGACGTAACGCTCGTGCAGGACAGGCCGGTACTGGGCGGAAATGGGTCCTCGGAAATCAGGCTTTGGATGCTGGGGGCCACTTCTCACATGGGTAATAATAACCGATGGGCCAGGGAAGGAGGGGTCATGGATGAAATTTTGGTGGAAAACCTTTATCGCAACCCGGAAGGTAATCCATTGATATTGGATACCATTCTGATCGAGAAAATATCCCTTGAACCCAACATTAAATTACTTTTAAACACGGCAATGTATGATTTGGTCAAAAGAGGAGCCGATGAAATCGATTATGTGTTGGCGTTTTGCAGTCAAAATTCCACCCAATACCATCTAAAATCCCCCTTATTCGTAGATGCTTCCGGGGATGGTATCATGGCATTTTTGGCAGGTGCCGCTTTCCGGATGGGAGCTGAATCTGCCGATGAATTTGACGAACCCTTTGCACCGGATCACAAATACGGGGAATTGCTGGGGCATAGCCTGTATTTCTACAGCAAGGATACCGGAAAGCCTGTTCGATTTGTGGCCCCGTCCTACACCAATAAAGAACTAGCAAAATTACCCCGTTTTAAATCCTTTAACCTCAAGGATCATGGTTGCCGGCTTTGGTGGGTAGAGTATGGGGGGAGGAAGGATACCATTCATGAAAGTGAAAATATCAAATGGGAACTTTGGCGGGTGATTTACGGGATCTGGGATTACCTTAAGAATTCAGGGGAGTTTCCTGATATGGATACCCATACGCTGGAATGGGTAGGAACCATTCCGGGCAAAAGGGAGAGCAGGCGCTTCGAAGGGCCGTTTATGTTGTCCCAAAAAGACCTGGTTCAACAGCGGCAATTCGACGATGCCGTTTCCTTTGGGGGTTGGGCATTGGACCTGCATCCGGCCGATGGGGTATACGGAGATCAACCCGGTTGTACCCAATGGCATACCAAGGGCGTATATCAGATTCCCTATCGGATCATGTACAGCAAAAACGTAAAAAACCTGTTTTTGGCCGGACGAATAGTAAGTAGCAGCCACGTGGCATTTGGGTCTACGCGGGTAATGGCGACTTGCGGACACAATGCGCAGGCGGTGGCCATGGCCGCCGTTTTGTGCAAGGAAAAAGAGCTGGCACCTGCGGAAGTAACTGGCAGTTCAACCATGCAACTGCTTCAGCGCCGCCTGATCAGATCCGGACAGTATATACCCGGAATAAAATTATCGGATCCAGATGAATTGGCACAGCAGGCCAACATAAAAACATCAGACACATATACGCTCACAGGCCTTCCTGCGGACGGTCCCTGGAAGTCATTGGAATTTGCCATGGCCCAGATGCTGCCTTTACAAAAAGGGAAAATTCCGGCGATTAGGTTCCAGGTTAAAGCGGCTGAACCTACCCAAATAACCGTTAGGCTTCTGAAAAGTCTGAAGAAGGGAAACTTTACTCCTGAGCTTACTTTGGCTGAAGAGACATTTGATTTAGCTTTAGGTGAGCAGTATATATCAGTTGATTTACAATGTATTATAGAAAATTCAGAATATTATTTTGTGGCCTTTTCTGCCAATGAAAAGGTGCAAATCAAATGCTCGGAAACCCGTTTGACGGGCATATTGACGGTTTTTCAAAAGTTTAATAAAGCAGTAGCCACCAGTAGCAGGCAAGAACCGCCCCAAAACATTGGTATGGAGGCATTTGACTTCTGGTTGCCCGAGCGCAGACCTGCGGGACATAACCTGAGTTTTGAGCTGGAAAGCCCGGTGAACTGCTATTCTTCCGAGCAATTGTTGAATGGAATTTTCCGCCCTACTACTCGGACCAATGCCTGGGTAGCGGCCATAGATGAGCGTCAACCGTTTGTTGAGTTGAAATGGGATAAAGCACAAGTAATCAGCGAAATAAAATTATTTTTTGATACCGACTTTGATCATGCGATGGAATCTACATTAATGGGGCACCCCGAGTCTGAAATACCATTTTGTGTTCAAAAATACCGGATATGGGA
>JAWLFL010000371.1:0-2997 GCA_041685605.1 Cyclobacterium sp.
TTGTAATTGGTGGAAACCTGTGATTTAAAGGGCAAATCATTGCGTTCCGTTACAGGCAATGCATCCATATCCGCCCTGATGGCTACGGTAGGGCCAGGCTTGCCACCTTTTAAGACCCCAATAACTCCTGTTACCGCCACTCCTTCGGTGACCTCCATGCCCAGATCCCTCAGATGGGCAGCAACAATACCTGCCGTCCGGGTTTCTTCATTGCCCAGTTCGGGGTGTTGGTGAAAATCACGTCTCCATTCTATCACTTGTTCCTCCAGGGCAAGTGCCGTTTGGTTGATCTGTTCTTGCATCCCGGATTGTCCCCGGGCAAAGGTGGTCATAAAAAGGAGTGAAAGGGTTATTATTGCTTTTTCCATCGTTATTGGTTTTCGGTAGAAC
The DNA here is from genome assembly GCA_041685605.1 of Cyclobacterium sp. GTDB lineage: Bacteria > Bacteroidota > Bacteroidia > Cytophagales > Cyclobacteriaceae > Cyclobacterium. Next base: position 391 of record JAWLFL010000371.1, read on the forward strand.
CAAATTTAATAAGTTTCACCATTCCATATTCAATATCTATTGAATAATTCCAGTATTCCAGCCAATACTATACTGAAAAAAATAACGGTTAGGTCAAATTTTGGGAAATTAAATTAAGACTTTTTTATCTTTTTTAATACATTTGTGTATGGTCACCAGGAAATGTACAGGCATTTATCAAATCATGTTGTTGGCTTCGGTTCTATTGGCCGGGTGTGAGAAGGATCTTCCTGCCGAAAAAGAAAACGATGCACCAAAAAAAGACTATATCCGAAAAATCGAGGGAAAAAGTGAGCCCATACCGGATGAGCTGGTATCAAAAGGAGAAGTATTGATAGCTTATTCGGGATGCGCAGATTGCCACCGGACCGATACCAAAGCCAAGGGACCTGCTTTTAAGGATATCGCTCAGAGGTATCCTGTCCAACCTGCCTATGTGGACATGCTGGCCAGAAAGGTCATCTCAGGAGGCTTCGGATCATGGGGAAATCCGGTTATGAGCCCACACCCACACCTAAAAATGGAAGATGCCCAAACCATGGTCTATTATATCCTGTCTCTGGATCAGCTTTAATTTCCTTCCCGACAGGATGCCTGTTTTCCAGGAAGGCTTGCTAGGACTTACTTAGCTGAGTCAATTCCAACACTTTTTCACGCATGATCTTTTCCGCCTGCCCATTCAGGTTACTGATCCTACACCGCCAGGTCTCATAACCTCCCCTTTCCAGCTCATGCAAAGGAGGCACATACCCCAGGTTTCCATTGGCCAGGCAGACGGTGAAATAGGGTTTTCCCTTCATTTCCGCTTTAATTTTCAGGCCTGTTTCAGCGAATATTTCTCCGGGCAAGGCCCCGATACTGCCCGCTCCGATATGAAAAACCTGTACCGGACATTGGGCAATAGCAGGAAATTCGGCCAATAATACCTGTTCCCGGGCATAAAGGTACGCCCAACCCTCCTGATTGGGCTGCAAATTTTCATAATCTCCCCTGCCTACCTTTTCTTTGGCTTCGGCCAGTTCTTTTTCATTGGGAAGCCTACGCTTTACCTCCACTACTTCATAGCGAAATGCTAATTTTGGCTGGGTTTTCCACTTCAGCTCAGCGATTTGCTCAATTAATTTTGCCGCAAGGTCCTCCCCGATAAGCTGACTTTTAGCAAAATGGGCTTCCGGATAATTTTTCTCCTTCAGAAAATCCCAGATATTGATATCTCCACTGGTACCGTTGCAAAGGATCCCTATAAAATCCTCCTTTGCCCCCAGTTGTTGTTTCAGGGCCTTACTGAAAGTACCAAAATAATCGGCCGTGATGGTACCATTTACCCAATCGCCCACATAGTGCATGGAATAATTGGCAAGGATACTGATCCACTCTCCCTTTAAGTCCTGAACGGCCAGAAAACTCAATTCCGGATCCGGACTGGATACAGGGCTGATGATCTGCTTCTCCACCCCAAACGGGTTGGTTTTAATGGCATCCTGCTTTCCACTCACCGGATTGACGGGGGTATAGTCTTCCTGCATCCAAAATCTCCTGCAAACGGCATGTTCTGGAGCCTGGGCGGAACCAAAAGCCAGCCGGGCCGGCCTTTTTCTTTCTCTGGCCAGGGACACCGCCCGGGCGATCCGTTCTGGTAGGCGCTTCCGGTAGGCAAGGTCTGCCGGCACCAAATGTACTTCTTCCACAGCTCCTGCAGCATGGGTGTGCGTGCTGCTGACCAGGATGCAGCCAGGCTCCAGGCCCTGCTGCTCACGGATCAGCGTTTTGGCTTCATCAATCAGTTCCAGGCCCATGACGCAGATATCTACCACTACAAAAACCAAGGTCCCACTCCCATTCTCCAACCATAGCGCTTTGGCAAATAGGGGGTCATGAATGGTTTGGGCATAATGGGTGACAAAATCTCCATTGATGATGGTGCCCAGAGGGGGCGTGGTATCCACCTTTGCTGCTCCGGCCATCAGTGTTAAGTCTGCTTTCATAATTTACCAGTAGTTAGTTCAAAAATTTGCCTGGTTCAGCATTCATACGGGCAAGGCATTGCGCAAAAACCGCAGCCAGTTGCCGTGAAATATGTTGTCAATATCCTGACTGGTATAGCCCCTCCTATCCAGAATTTCCTCGTATTTCTGAAGGTCTGCTATGGAGTTCATGTCCCAGGGAGACTGTTCGGTACCAAATATTCCGTCCAAATCACTGCCTATGGCTACATGCAGGCAATCCCCTGCCAGTTGGCATATATGATCCCAATGGTCGACCAGCTGTTCCAGCCGGATGTCTAGTTGCCAGGGATCGGAAATGGTATCTATAAAGCGGATGTCCATGGCCCAGCAATCCAGCATGCCTCCGATGACGGCCCCCCTTTCCACCAAGCGCTTAATCTGGTCATCGGTCAGTTGCCGTTGATTGGGTACAATTTTCCGCACATTATGGTGACTTGCCCAAACCGGACCACCATAGCTTTCCAGGGCTTGCTCAAACCCCTGGTCGGTCAGGTGGGTCAGGTCGAGAATCATTTGGTATTGTTCCATGACCTTCAGCAGGTCCATTCCCAAGGGGCTGATGGGGCCTTCGGTTTTGGTTCCGGGAGCATACCTGCCAGGC
>JAWLFL010000372.1:0-2996 GCA_041685605.1 Cyclobacterium sp.
GGACAGATAACGCCTGCCGACAGGGATGTCTTAGGTTCGCCTTTTCCGGATTTTACCTATGGGGTGAATAATGCATTTAAGTACCGAAACCTGGATTTATCGTTCTTTATTCAGGGCGTACAGGGAAGCCAGATTTTCAATTTCAACAGAGTGGAGTCTGAAAATCCGATTTCATTTAGAAGAAATCGCCTGGCGGAATCCTACACGGATAGGTGGACTCCCCAAAACCCTACTAATGAAAATACGAATGCACAGCCGGTGAATGTATCTTATGGGGGTCCTGTCAACAGCAGAGCCATTGAGAATGCTTCTTTCGTGCGGTTAAGGAATATTCAGTTGAATTATCGGATTCCGAACCTATCCGGTAAATACTTTTCCAATGCCAGTGTCTATATTTCCGGTCAAAACCTGATCACCATCACTAATTATTCGGGGATGGACCCTGAGGTAAGTTCCTTTGGAACCTCCAATGTTCGGGCAGATTACAATGCCTATCCCTTTACCAGAATGTTTACACTTGGCGTTAATTTGGAACTTTAAAACCTGAGAAAAATGAAAATCAACTATATAAGAATACTTGCCGCACTGTTCCTGTTTATTTCCATTCAGGGATGTGAAGATCTTTTGGAAGAAGAAGTTTATTCGGTATTAGGACCCAGCAACTTTTTTCTTTCTGCAGAAGATGCAGAATCTTTGCTCAATTCAGCCTATGCCTCAGACCAGCGGAGAAGCAGTAGGGATTACTTACTATTATCAGAATTGACTTCCGATCTTTTGATCCAGAGGGGAGGAGGATTACGCAGAAGCGCCCAATTGATCGAAGATTTTACCTGGAATGCCACCCATCCATTTCTGGATGGTCAATGGGGCAGGGATTATACGGCCATCTATCGGTCCAATTTGATCATTGACAGGGTTCCTGATATTGATATGAATGAGGAACGGAAACAGGAGATATTGGCTGAAGCCAGGTTCATCCGGGCCAGTAACTACGTTTACCTTTTTGATATTTTCGGGCCGGTTCCCCTAATTACCAGTAGTGAATTGGAAATTGAAGCCAGACCCGCCCGGGCCTCCCGGGAGGAAATAGTTGGTTTTATTGAAGACGAATTACTGGCAGCAAGCCAGGTATTACCAGTAGAAGCCAGGAATTATGGAAGGGCTAACAAAGGAATTGCGCTAAGTGTGCTCACCAAATTCTACCTGAACAATAAAAAATGGCAGGAAGCGGCTGAAACAGCCCAAATGGTGATGGAGCTCAATAAATATTCCTTATTTGATCAGGGTTCCAGAGACGCTCTTTTCGATATTGAAAATGAGGAGAATGATGAGTTTATCTACATCCGCCCCAATTTACCCATTCCAGGTTTAAGTACTACCTATCTAGCACACGCAGCTCCCCCATCGTATCAATTCGCTTATCCACCCAGGGCAAATTATGCAGCTCAATACCAGTTGTTAGATGACTTTGTAAATTCTTTCCATCCGGATGACGAGAGAAAAGAGGTGATTATTAAGGAATATATAGACGTTAATGGAAATTTGATAGACTTGGGAACCGATAATTCCAGAAGTTTTAAGTTTGGGGAGGATCCCAATGGGGTAGGCCAACATATGGGAAACGATTTCCCTATCATACGGTATGCGGATATTCTCTTGTCCAGAGCCGAGGCCTTAAATGAAATTTCAGGACCTACGGAGGAGGCGATTTCGTTGATCAATGAAGTCCGTGAGGTGGCAGGAGTGCCAGCCCTTTCATTAAATAATTTTAGCAGCAAGGAAGCCCTTCGGGACCATATACTGGATGAGAGGGCCTGGGAATTCTTTACCGAAGAATTGCGTCGACAGGATTTGATCCGGCATGGAAAATTTATTGAATTGGCCAATGAGAGGGGGAAAAGTGCGTTCGACTATCATGTGCTTTTTCCGATTCCTCAAAACGAGATCGATCGGAACCCCAATCTGGAACAAAATCCCGGTTATTGATCGGATCACGAAATTATGGCTTCTTCTGGCCCTTAGATTCCAGTCGAATTACTATATTTAATAAAAAAAATAATGACATTAAAATCCAATTTGATTCTCTTCACTGCCCTGCTGATGGCCTCCTGTCAGCAGGAGCAAGTGGAGCAGACCGAAAAGCAAAAACCCAATATACTCTTTATACTGGCAGATGACCTGGGCTATCACGATTTAAGTTGCATGGGCAGCGATTATTATGAGACTCCAAACATCGACCGAATAGCCCATGAAGGAATGGTTTTTACCAATGGCTATGCGGCCTGTCAGGTTTGTAGCCCTTCCCGGGCCAGCCTTATGTCTGGAAAATTCCCCGCCAGGCATGGGATCACCGATTGGATAGGTGCCAAAACCGGGGAAGCCTGGCGAGAGGCCGGAAGGTTTAATAAATTATTGCCCCCGGAAAACAAAGATCATTTAGACCTGGAATATACGACCCTTCCGGAAGCCATGAAAGCGGCAGGGTATACCACGTTTTTTGCCGGGAAATGGCACCTGGGCGGAGAAGGATCTTTGCCTGGGGATCATGGTTTTGACAATAATAAAGGCGGTTGGGATAAGGGCAGCCCGATGGGAGGGTTTTATGCCCCCTGGGAAAATCCCTACCTGGAAAGCGGCCCCGACGGAGAAAGCCTGACCATGCGCCTGGCACGGGAAACAGCCAATTTTATCAGGCAGGAAAAGGATAAACCCTTTTTCGCCTTTCTTTCCTTTTATGCGGTGCACGCTCCCATCCAGACGACCAAAGAAAAATGGTCCAAATATAGAGATAAGGCCGAACAAGCCGGTATTGCGGAAACCGGATTCAAAATGGGTCACTTTCTTCCTATCCGCCAAGTGCAGGATAACCCCGTTTACGGCGGACTGGTGGAAACCATGGACGATGCCGTTGGGCATGTATTGCAAACACTGGATGAGCTGGGCTTGGCTGAGAACACGATTGTGGTTTTTACCTCTGATAATGGTGGAGTGGCGGC
>JAWLFL010000116.1:0-12410 GCA_041685605.1 Cyclobacterium sp.
GTATTTGCCTGGAAAATACCCGGAGCCACCCCGCAGTTATTTGTTACTCAATGACGGAAAGGGGCAATTCAGAGACGCTACGATGGATTACAATCAGGATTTGCTTGCTCCCGGACTGGTGAGTGACGTTCAATTTGCAGACACCGATGGAGATGGTAATGCGGAGTTGATTTTGACAGGCGAGTGGATGGGAATTCACATCTACAAAAATCAAACTGGACGTTTGGAGCTAATCAATGAGGAAATGGTCGAGCAGACCAAAGGCTGGTGGTTGCGACTGGCGGTGTTGGATGTAGATGAAGATGGAGACCTTGATGTTGTGGCTGGAAATTACGGAGAGAATACCGTTTACCAGGCTGACCGGGAGCAGCCGTTGCGCGTGGTGTTTAAGGATTTCGATAACAATGGCCGGGTGGATCCATTGCTGACCTATTATAAAGCCGATACCAATTCCTTTGCGTTCAGCCGGGATGAACTTATTGGACAGTTACCCATGATGAAAGGTGAATTTGCCGATTACCGGTCTTTTGCCAAAGCTAGCGTGGAGGATATTTATGGAAAGCTGGAAATGACGGGAGCCGATACCCTCTCGGCACATCAATTACAATCAGTACTTTTGGAAAACGACGGAAAGGGTCAATTCACGGTTCAACCCCTTCCGGCAGCGGCTCAATTTTCCCCGCTGTATGCGGTTGAAATGGGTCGATTACCCGGTATGGAAAAGCCCCTATTGCTGACGGGCGGAAATCTGAGTAGAACGCGGGTCAGTACGGGAAGGCTGGACGCCAATCCGGGATTTGTCTTTGCGAGGAACCCTTCCGGATCCTGGCAAGTAGTGCCCCCGGCAAAGGTAGGACTGCCTTTTCCCGGAGAGGTCAGGGACATAAAAGTAATGGAAGTGCAGGGGGTAACATTTATCATTTACGCGCAAAATGACGGTAAATTGCGTGTATATAAACTTTCCCAAAGTTCTAAACTTTGGGAAAGTTTATTTTAAAGGGAGGGAAAGTTTATTCTTTTGGTGGCTTCCGGTGCCAATAGGAAGCCAGTACGGATCCAGTGATGTTCATCAATGGTCCAAAGACTGCCGGTGCGAGACCCACGGTCGCAATTTTGCCCATTTCCTTTGCCAATCCGGAGGCCAGGCCGCCATTTTGCATCCCCACTTCCAGGGCTACTGTCCGCGCATCCCTTTCGGATAAGCCAAGCCAGGTGCTGAACCAAAAACCCAGGTTATAGCCCATAATGTTATGAATAAAGACCAAAAGGATCAAAAGTCCGCCGATATCCAGTAAGCTGTCCCGGCCTGCGGCTGTAATGATCACGATGATGACACCTATACCGATCATGGAAACCAGTGGCATGGCATCGTCCAGCCATTTGGCCTTGCCGCTGAGAAAGCGGTTAAACAGCAGGCCGGCACCAATTGGCAGGATGACCATTTTTATGATGCTCCACATCATGTCCAGCACATCGATGGCTACAAATTCACCGGCCAAAAATTTCATTAATAAAGGGGTCATTAACGGCGCAAGCAGGGTAGAAATAGCTGTGATGGTAATAGAAAGGGCGAGATTGGCTTTAGCCAGGTAGCTCATCACGTTGGAAGCCAGGCCGCTGGGTGAGCTTCCGATCAGGATGAGACCGGCCGCTATTTCGGGTGGGAAATTACTCAGGCTGGCCAGAATAAAACCCAGCACCGGCATGATGGTAAATTGGCACAACAATCCGACAAACACCCCCTTGGGCATTTTGACCACCCCGGCAAAATCCTTAATGGACATGGAAGTTCCCATTCCAAACATGATGATCTGAATCAAGGGGGTGATCAGATTGCTGTAGGCATAGCCATTGTATTCCACGAAGTAGTTCGGGTAATACATGGCAGCAGTCACCCCGGCAAATATCATGGTGGTATAGGTATAGCCTTTCAGCTGATTGAATCCACGAAATCCAATGCCCAGGAGTGCGAAAAAAAGAATCAGCAAGGGACCTGCCGAGTCGATTTTGCCTGATAAAATAAAGATGAAAACCAGGAGCAGGCAGATAAGGCCTGCTCCAATCAGGTACTTAAAAATCCGTTCTTTTTTCAAGGGGAAACGATTTTGGGTTATTTTGGTATAATTGTTTCAGTTAGATGTAGGCAATGCAGTCCATTTCAACCAGGGAATCCCCGGGAACACCTCCGTAGGTAGCCACAGTTGTTCTTACAGGAGGTTTGCTGCCAAATCTTCCTCTGAATACCTCATTCATTCCCTTGTAATCGCTCAGGTCGTGCAAGTATACATTTACTTTCAGCACCTTTTCCATAGAACTTCCCGCTTTTACCAATTCCTTTTCAAGTTCTTTCAGCACATGATCGGTATGCGCCTTGATGTCGCCTTCAAAATGAGCCCCTTTTCCTGCGATATACACGGTATTCCCCATTTTGGTAGCTCCGGAAAACAAAGGTACGTCTTGTTCCTCCTGTATGCTAAATGCCTCTTTTTCCGGGGCCCTTTCAACCTTGGCTTGTGCGACTGTTCCAATGCCAGCGATTCCAGCCAGGGATGCAAATAACTTTTTCAGCGTCGATCTTCTTTTCAGTTTTTCCATGAGTTGAATTTGGGAATTGATTTTCGTGTAAACAATAAAACCACGGAATATATGGCAATAAATTTTTTTCTCCAAATGCATTAGCGCCTATATCTTGGGAGATGGCAGCCTTGCAGGCTACGAGCTTGCAAGTTACTTGGTGACCATAGGTTCTGTGGATAGGTTAGGAATAGTTCTGATTTGATAAAATTATTCCTTATATTTTGTGTGATTAATGTAATGGAGAATCGGGTCCATTTTATTTTCTTTGAAGTAGATCAATAGAAACGATTAATTTTGTCTAATTAATGATGTTATTCATGTCCTTTTTGAAAAGCAGCCATTTGTGTGGTGTTTTGATTTTAGTAACGGTATTGGCCTGTAGTCCAAGGAAAGATACAAAAGAAACGGAAAATATGGAAGAGAAGGAAGCATTGTACCACAGTCAATCGCTTACCAGTGGAGGCGAATTCACCACGGGTATTGAGGGGCCTGCGGTAGATGCAGATGGAAACCTGTATGTAGTGAATTTTGAAAAAGCCGGTACCATCGGCAAGGTGTCTCCCGAGGGGGAGGCCAGCTTGTTTGTAACCCTTCCCGAGGGAAGTACCGGCAACGGCATCCGTTTCAGTTCAAAGGGCAACATGTTGATTGCAGATTATACGGATCATAATGTGTTGGAGGTGGATATGGATACACGGGAGATTTCGGTGTATGCCCACCATGACGATTTAAACCAGCCCAACGATCTCGCGATAATGGACAACGATATCCTTTTTGCCAGTGACCCAAATTGGCAGGAAAGTACCGGGCAGCTCTGGCGGGTAGGTCTGGATGGCCAATTTGTATTACTTGAATCCGATATGGGGACGACCAATGGCATCGAAGTCAGCCCTGATAACCGAACCCTTTATGTAAATGAATCTGTACAGGGCACCGTTTGGGCGTATGATCTCGGGGAGTCCGGAGAAATTTCCAATAAAAGGCTCATTCATACGTTTGATGATGATTTCGGAATGGACGGGATGCGGGTGGATACAGAAGGGAACCTGTATGTCACCCGGCATGGAAAAGGTACGGTAGCCAAGCTGTCTCCGGAGGGGGAATTGTTGGAAGAAATCAACGTATCAGGGAAAAAGCCTTCTAATATTGCCTTTGGGGGTACAGATGGAAGAACGGCTTATATAACCTTGCAAGACGGTGGAAATATTGATTGGTTTAGAGTAGAAAAACCTGGAAGGTCCTTCAAGAGGTAATACCAGCTTCGAACTATTTTTAAGATAAATTCAAAAGTCATGGGTGTTAACGAGCAGGAATACCGCCAGTGGTCACGTATTCTGGAAGCCTGTGGCGTTGGAGCCTGGGAAATCGATTCGGACCGGCAAATTGTCCGTTTAAGTCCTGATGGCGCGGCAATCCTTGGGGTTACCGATAGGCGATCCTTGTCGATAGAGTCCTTCACAAATTTATTTCAACCTCCTTTTGACAGGACAATTACACACAGTCTGGAAAGACTTTTGCAATCAAATCAGGAATTTGAAGAAGCGCTAGCACTCCTTTCAGGAGGCTGGGTGAGGATCAGGGGAAGGGTGATCCCCGAGGGAGTTTCATTTCAGTCGTGTGGAATGGTGCAATCACTGTTGGACAAGGCTTCGGTCCTTTCCATTGACCTTTCCTCCGGTTCGGATCACCTGTACCGGTATATGTTTATGGAAAATCCCATGCCCATGTTTATATGGGAGTTTGATACCCTTAATATTATCGATTGTAACCGGCAAGCACTGCTGAAATACGGTTATACCCGGGAAGAGTTTTTGCGATTAAATATTCGTGACATCAGGCCTCCGGAAGATATTCCCCTTATCGAGAAGTATACCCGGCAGGCGGATTTTTATGGAGACATCCATAATAAAGTATGGAGACACCTCAATAAAGCGGGCGAGGTTATGCTCGTGAATATTACCGGTCACCTGGTAGAAATAGAAGAAAGGAGGTGCTCGATGGTTTTGATCAATGACATTACGGAAAGGCTGGAAGCAGAAGACCAGCTAATGGAAAGCCTGAAAGAATTGTCTGATTACCGGTTTGCACTGGACGAATCCTGTCTGGTGATGATTTTGGATAAAGAGAAAAAGGTGGTATACCTCAACCAAAAATTTCAGGATATTTCAGGTTATGATAAGGATAGTATCGAGAAATACTCTCTAAATAGCTTTTATGATGAGCGGGACCTGGGGTTGATCGCCAACTGTTGGGATACACTGCTGTCAGGAAATATATGGACAGGAGAGCTTCGGGGTCAAAAAAAAGGAGGGGGGATATTTTATGTGGATACGGTAGTTATTCCTTTTCGTGATAATCAGGGGAAGATATACCAGTACATATGGGTTGGTTATGACATTACAAAAAAAAACGGGCAGACGAGTCCTTAATTAAAGAGCGGTCCCTTTTGCGTGCGATCATTGATAACCTGCCCATTCAGATCTATGTCAAAGATACTGCTGGAAAACATATCATTAATAACCGATACCAATATGAACATTCGCTAGGTGCCAAAACCGAAGGGGAAACCTTGGGAAAAACGGTCTATGACTATTTTCCCAAAGAAATAGCTGATGGAATGGCCGCTTATGACCGGAAAATTATTCAGGATGGTAAGCCGGCAATGAACGTCGAGGAATATTACTTTGACAGGAATGGTAACCGGGTCTGGTTATTGACCAATAAGGTTCCTCTGAAGGATGCAAAAGGGAAGGTGGTAGGCTTAGTGGGCATGTCAAGGGATGTGACCGATCGGAAAGACGAGGAAGAAAAACTCAAAAACCTTAATGATGAGCTTCAGAAAAAAGCTCAAGAGCTAGAAAAGTCCAACGAGGAACTGGAACAGTTTGCCTATATCGCCTCTCATGACCTGCAGGAGCCCTTGCGAATGATTACCGGTTTTTTGGGGCTTTTGGAAAAGAAGTACGATCCATTGTTGGATAAAAAGGGGAAGGAATTTATTCATTATGCGGTGGATGGTGCCCGCCGCATGAAAACTATTATCATGGACCTCTTGGCTTATTCCAGGGTAGGTAGAATGGATGAGAAGGTAAAAGAAGTAGCTATTGAGGAGATCGTAAACAATATATTAGGGTTACAAAAAGAATTGATACATCAAAAAAGGGCAGCGATTATCCTTGGCAAGCTTCCGAAATTAAAAATTCCAATAGCACCCATTCATCAGGTATTCCAAAACCTGATCAACAATGCCGTTAAGTACCAGCATCCCGAGCAACAACCTAAAATAAAGATTCAGGCAGCGGAAAAGGCGGATTTTTGGGAATTTCAGGTAATTGACAATGGTATTGGCATTCCAAAGTCGTTTCAATCACGGGTTTTTATTTTGTTTTCCAGGTTACATGCGAATAAATCGTATTCCGGGTCCGGGATCGGTCTGGCCATGAGTAAAAAAATCATTGAGAACCTTGGTGGGACCATTGGCTTTCATTCGGAAGAGGGAAAAGGAAGCACTTTCTACTTTACGGTACCCAAATCCCTCCAATGAGTCAAAAAATGCAATGATCTGGTTGATCTACTGTTTATGCGGTAGAAAATTTAGGGATTGATTGGATTTAGATTTATTATTGAGTTAATTAAAATGTTTTATTAAAATAAAATAAAACAGTGTAATTGGAAAACAGCAATCATTGTAACAAGCAGCAGACACAAAAAGCAGGACGCTGTCTGGTTTGTTTTTTTAAATGGAATGGTAAAAGATCACGAGGGATATCATTTATTATTGGTCGAGGATAACATGGGTGACGTTCTTTTAATTGAAGAGTACCTTCATGAGAAAATCTTGAACCTGGAGTTGACCTTTGCCCACACTTTTCAGGAAGCCAAGGAAAAACTGCAGGACCCGGGAATTCGTCTGGATGCCGTTATTCTGGATTTAACCTTGCCTGACTTACAGGGAGAGGATTTGATAGTAAAGGTTAAAGAATTGGCCGGAGATGTAAGTATTGTGGTGCTTACGGGGTATTCCAATATAGAATTTGGCATGAAGTCTCTGGCGCTCGGGGTTTCCGACTACCTGCTCAAAGATGAATTGTCTCCTACATCACTCTACAAAAGCATTATTTATAGTATAGGGAGGTACCAGATATCCAGTCAGCTAAAAGATTCCGAAAGACGTTACAAAGAGCTTTTTCATTTAAGTCCTCAACCCATGTACCTGTATGGTTTGGAGACGTTAGATTTTCTGGATGTCAATAAGGCGGCAATCGATCACTATGGCTATTCAAAAGAGGAATTTTTGAGCATGAGTCTACGGGATATCCGCCCGAAAGAAGAAGTGTCCCGCCTGGAAAGAGTCATTTCGGGGATTAGAGATGGAAAACCTGACCCTGGTCCCAAGATCTTTAGGCACCGAAAAAAGAATGGGGAAATATTCACGGTGGAAATTAAAGGTAACGTAATTGATTATCAGGGTATAAAAGCAGAGGTGGTATTGGCAAACGATATCACCGATCGGATGCGGTACATTCATGCGATAGAGGATCAGAACAAACGTTTGCAAGAAATCGCCTGGTTACAGTCTCACGTAGTAAGAGCCCCTTTAGCCCGATTGATGAGTCTGGTAATGGGTATGGATAGCCTGGAAAGGGACTTCGGGAAAGATAATTTCCGAAAAATGATTCTGGATTCGGCGGGAGAATTGGACGAAATTATCCGGGATATCGTAAATAAGACAGACAAAGTAAGTTTAAAGGAAAGAAATGAGGGGTAGTACAACTTCTACCGCCCCGGGTGTTATTTTTCTGGTTTCTGATCAGGCACCAGTTTCGTTCCGATGTCTCCCTCATTACCCGACTTCAAAGCATCATCGAGCAAGTCGGTAAATCTGATTTTGGTTAGAGGCTTTAGTTGGAAAGAAAAAACATTGTGATAGAGGGTAGCTTTTTCCCGGTCCTGCTGGCTATTGGATGAAGTCAGGATGATGACGGGGATTTCGATATGATGGTTTCGCATAAAGCTCAAGATATCCCAGCCACTTACAATAGGCATATTCAAGTCCAGGAAGATCAATGCGGGCTTTTCTTTTTCCAGTGCTTCCAGTGCCAATTCGGGATCATCAAAATCGTAGATCACCAAATCCTCCCGAATCATATTCAGGTATTTTTTATTAAGCACGTTGGTGATTTTCTGGTCATCAATTAAAAAAACTTTCATATCCTTCTTTTCTAAGTAGTTTCGATTTCATCTTTTAGCAATTCGGACCTCTCAACTACCTCCCTTACGGCAAGGTCCAGATCCAAGACGGATTCCTGCATCAGTGGAAGGATATCCGAAATAAATTCATCCTGCGGGATGTCATCTTTAATAGCGATCATACCCAGGACCCGGGTTAACGGCTCGCGAAGTTGATGGGAATTAAATTGTATCAAGGCTTTAAGTTTGCTGTTGGAGCTTTTCAGACTGGCCGTCTTTACCTGAATAGTGGCTTCCTGCAAGCGGTTAAGTTCCCTTACCTCTTTATTTTTTGAATGCAGGGCCACGGTTAACTTTTCTAATTTCTGGTTTTGCCGGTGGATCAGATCGATCATTTTGAGGTTTTCCACTCTCGCGGCGACCATTTTATTTATTACTTTGATTATCGGAATGCTATTTTCCGCCTGTGAAACCGTATCCTGAGACTGAATTCGAATGAGACTGTCCTGGTCCTTGCCATTGGTAAATTTCCAACAATGAATTTGATGTCCGGTTTCGGAGCAGTTAATCTGTGCAGGTATACCGGTCTCCATTACTTCGGCCTCCACGGAATTGGGGTCTAAATGGCACCCAAACGCATAGCTTGCGTAACCACTTTTGTCTACCACGATGCTGTCCATTCCCTCCGGAACGACATAATAAAAGCGGAAGTCATGAAAATTGATCAGGTATTTTAGATGACGGCTGATTTGACCAGGGAGATTTTCCAGGCTTTTCACTTCTGAAATTCCCGCAGAAAACCTTACCATCGCTTCAAACAAGATTTTATAGCCCAGATAGGATTGTATGCCTTCCATCTACAAGGAGTAGCTCAGTTCTACGATTTCGTTGTCGATCTTAATTCCTGAAATATTGGCTATGGTATTTAGCATATTGACCAAATCCGCCTGAGCAAAAAGTTCCTGAATCTCTGATTCCGAAAATCCAGCTTCTTTGAGGGCGTTAAAATCGGAGTTCTCTACGTGCCCATCCAATAGGGCAGCATTGGCGACTGTTCTGACGGCTACTTTATAACTCTCCGGAACCCATTCGCTATCCATATTTTCGGATATTAAAAAATCCGGATCCGAACTCAATGATTTTCCCAGCATATCCGCAAATAATTTGTGCGCCTCTGCACAATAATTACATTTCCTCTCGGATGACACCGTATAGATGATCAATTGTTTGATAATATTGGGCACCTCTCCCTCACAAAGTGTCGCTTTTAATTTCATCCAATTTCCTCGCAATAAGGTTGGACTTCCTGCCTGACATTTAAACCAGTTCAGCACAAAGGGTATTCCCAGGGTTTTTTTGGTATCGTCGTAGATGACCTTTACCTCTTGGCTGGCATCCGGGTACTCAACGATTGTAAAACTCTTTTCCATAATAGTATAAAAATTAGAAACGTAATGCGGCTGATTTGTAAGCTGTCAATAAATGCAAAATTAAATTAAATTTTTACTCAAATACAAAAAATAAAATTACTTTTTTTGATGTAAAAGTAGAATTACATTTTTATAAATTCAAAATAGTTTATCTTGTATTTAAGTGCTTCCTGAGGCACAAAAAAAAGGTTTTCCCAATTTTGGAAAAACCTTTTAATCATTTTAGCCTGGATATATTTCTTATTGGATCAGATCTTGTGCCGCTAGGCCGTTGAAATCATACATTATCTGTCCGTCTTTTATCGTCATTTCACATTCCAGTCGCTGCTTAGTGGCTATTTTTTGACCGGACCGGTCCCAAACACCGAAGTCTCCCTCCCTGATGTTTAGAATTGCCAGGTCTGCAATAGCTCCTTCCGATAGGTGTCCCAGCTCTGTGCGTTGTATTACCTGTGCCGGTTCCCAGGTGCTTGCTGAAATTACATGGGGAAGTTCCATGCCCATGGCCATGAAGGTGGTCATGACGTTTAGCATGTTTTTCATGGCAGCATTCATGCTGCCCGTGTGAAGGTCCGTGCTGATGGTATTTGGATAAAGACCTGCGGCGAGCGCTGGGATAGCTTGTTTGAACTCGAAACTGGCACCTCCGTACCCCACATCAAAAATAATCCCCCGCTTTTGGGCATCCAAAACAAAGGGTTTAAATTCCCGGGTTTCCCGGTCAACTATCGTTTCCCGTGCTCCGTTTAATTCCGCGTAGGCATGGGTATAGATATCGCCCGGTCGCAATCGTTCGAAGAAAAGTTCCCGGATCGATAAGGGTTCAAATTGGGTAGAACCTCCGAAGTCTACGATCACAGGTATATCGGCCAGGTTTCCGGCTTCGACGGCCCGGTCTATGGGTATCCAGTCCCTACTGCTATAGTGAGCTACTTTAAAGCCGACTACATACTGTCGGTTTTGCTGGGCCACCATGGCACTTAGCTTGGCATCCATATCGCCCGTATTTTGTTCCCAGGCACCACCGCGCATCCCTTCCCCTACTATATTCATGAAAGCGAGGACACGTGTTTTGCTGGGCTCTATTATATTTTCCTTAAAGGTGTCAAAATTTTTCCATCCTGGCCCTCCGCAATCCACAATGGTGGTAACCCCGGACCGGAAGGTAAATCCATCCGGCGGCACCGCAATCAATCCATCACTTAGGTAGTGATTGGGTTTAGTGCCATGAAAAACATGGCCATGAATATCGATGAGGCCGGGGGTTACCAGCAAGCCCTCGGCAGGGATTACTTTTTTGGCCTCTCCGGAAGGTATGGATGCCGCCACTTTGGCTATTTTCCCCTCTGTGATGGCAACATCCATGACACCGTTCAGGTTGTTTTTCGGGTCGATCAATCTTCCTCCCTTGATTAATAAATCATAGGTTTGGGCTGATAAAAGGCTGCTGAATAGCATCAGCAGCAATAGCATACTATGAGTTTTGATTTTCATGGTTTAAACTTTTGCGATTTGTAACTCTTCGGCGATTCTCTTGGCTACAATTTTTTCTTCTTTCGGTCGGAGCATGAAGACCGTCATGCTGATAGCACGATCCCCGCCACTAATGACCTCTATGGACGGATCCCCCATGCGTAATTTTTCTTGCATTTGTTCACGGGTAAGTTGGATGGAATCATCCCAGGAAATTTTGAGATAGGGGGTGTGATTGGCGATAGGAGGTACCGAAACATCCGTAGTCACACCATCAATTTTTTCAACCTCCCCGGCCACATAGGCCACTTTATCTTCCCATTCTTTCCATTCCTTTTCATGGTCTTTTTTGATATATTCGTCCAGGGCCACGTACATGCCAAGGATTTCCTCTTTATTCACTTTCATGCCCCTTCCGATGGTTCCTCCACGGGGTGGAGCACTCAGGCGGGCAGCTTCAATAAGGTCTTTTCTCCCCATAAGGATACCGGCACTTTGGGGCCCTTTGATGGCCTTTCCGCCCGATACGCACACCAGGTCAAATCCCATATCATTGTATTTCCATAGATTTTCTACCGGAGGTACATCCGCCGCCATATCGATCATGGTCGGGATCCCGTGCTTTTTTCCCAGGGCCACCCACTCTTCATGGTTTATTTTGCCATCCGGTGCCTGGTAGTTTAAAAACCACATCATTGCGGTTTTGTCATTTACGGCGCGATCCACATCAGCAGCTGTTTCCACCTCTACGACGTTCACGCCGGTATTGGTAATGGCATGAACGTACCCTACATTGTGAGACTTTTGTACAATGACTTCAGATTTCATTCCCTCCAGATCGGGGAGTTTTCTGATTTTATCCCGGTCTTTACCGGTCAATACTCCTGCCGTACCCAACACCATGGCAGACCAGCAGCCAGCTGTGACCGTCGCAGCTTCTGCATGGCAGAGTACAGCGATCCTCTCACCCACCTTGTCCTGCACCTCGTCGAGCATTACATAATGCCGGGAGGAGTAGTTAATGGCTTCCATAACCTCTTTTGGCATCAGCGAGGCAGTCATAGCGGTATAGGTGCCAGCCGCATTAATAAAACTTCGCATTCCCAGTTCCTGGACTAGATCCCGTTTAGGTAAAGCATCTGTTGGCGTTGTCGTGGCACCAGATAAGGGAATTCCACTGCCCATCATGCCTCCTACCAGAGGAAGTGCTCCCAGTCTTTTTAATAATTTTCTTCTGCTTAACATGTTTTTTTCTTTTAATGATGTTTTGGACAGATTCTGATTGGGTCCAAAATCGAATATTCTAATCTTCTATTTCCACTATCATCTCGATCTCTATGGCAATGTTGCTGGGAAGCGAGCCCATGCCTACTGCAGACCGGGCATGCTTGCCTTTCTCACCAAATACTTCTACCATAAAGTCGGAAAATCCGTTCATGACGCTGGGTTGTTGGGTGAAATTCGGACTGGCATTTACCATTCCGAGGACTTTAACGATTCGTTTTACCTTATTTAAATCTCCTATTTCAGCTTTCAAAGTAGAAAGCAAAGCGATCCCGGTGAGCCGGGCGGCCTCCTGTCCTTCTGACACGGAAAGTTCCGTACCTAGCTTTCCCTGTACGCTTGTCCCATCTCCTCGGCTGGGACCATGCCCAGACAAAAAGACCAGGTTTCCGGTTCGGACTGCCCGAACAAAATTGGCTGTAGGAGGGGACGGTTCGCTTAGCGTGATGCCCATGG
>JAWLFL010000373.1:0-2979 GCA_041685605.1 Cyclobacterium sp.
TTTACGATTTCCGGAGGCTCGGTAGGTCTCTTTGAAGGGAAGCGAATAGGCAGGGCGAAGAACCTGGAAAAACTGGAAAAGGAAATCAAAAATCTTCAAAAAAACATCAATGAAATTAAAACCAATCTGGACAACAAAACGGCGGAGCTTTCCAATCTGAAAGCCATCAGCTTCAAATCAGCTCTTGAAGAAAAGCAAACGGTCGTTAATGAATTGAATCAGGAATACGTTTCTGTGAAAACGAAAAAGGAGCAATTGGCTGAGATGCTTACCTCCAATGCCAATAAAAAAGAGGATATCCAGGAGAAAATTCACGAGCTGTCGGAAGAATTAGCCGAACTTGGTCCAACGCTTCAATCGGAAAAACAGGCCTTTTCAGCTCTGGAGGAAGAAATTCAAGAGATCAACCAACTCCTGTTGGAGGCCGGAGAGGAACTTTCCCGCTGTTCTTCCCAATACAATGAAGAAAACATCCGATTTCACCAGCAAGAAAATAAGCTTCAAAGCATTGAGCAGGAGATCGGCTTTAAACAAAGCACCTTTGACAGCAGCCGTGAACGCATAGAGAAGTCCCAAAAAGAATTGACCCAAACCGATCAGGAGATAAGGGGGCTGATCGATAATAATGAGGTGAAAGATGATGAACTCATTGAATTGTACATGGAAAAGGAACAGATAGAAGCTGGGGTAAGCGAAGCGGAAAAGGCCTATTATGCGCTCCGCGGAGAAATCGACCAATCCGATAAATCGATTCGGGAAATCCAGCAAAACAAAGAACGTGTGGATGGGCTGATCATGGAATTCAAGCAGGCTGCCAATGAAATCAATCTAAAACTAAATGCAATAAAAGAGCGGCTAAACGTGGAATTTGAACTGGACCTGGATCAGCTGATGCAGGAAGATCCCGAGGAGACGGCGGAATTTGCCGGGAGAGATGAGGCGACGCTCAGGGAAGAAGTGCAGCAGGCAAAAAGCAAGCTGGAGAAAATGGGCCCGATCAATCCCATGGCCATGGAGGCCTTTGATGAAATCAAGGAAAGGCATGTGTTCATCACGGATCAAAAAGAGGATCTAATCAAAGCCAAAGAGTCCCTGATCACTACCATTAGTGAGATCGACCAGGTAGCCAGGGAAACCTTTCTGGATGCCTTTGGGAAAATCAAAGAAAACTTTGTAAAAGTATTTAGGTCTTTGTTTACGGAAGAAGACGACTGTGATCTAAAACTTACGGATCCGGACATGCCCCTGGAAAGCAGCATAGAGATTATTGCCAAACCCAAAGGTAAAAGGCCCCTTTCCATCAATCAGCTTTCAGGAGGAGAAAAGACCCTGACCGCCACCTCCCTTCTATTCTCGATTTATCTGCTCAAACCCGCCCCCTTCTGTATTTTTGATGAAGTGGATGCACCCTTGGATGATGCTAATATCGATAAATTCAATCAGATCATTCAGACCTTTTCCAACGAGTCTCAGTTTATTATTGTGACGCACAATAAAAGAACCATGGCCAGCACGGATATTATTTACGGCATTACCATGATCGAAGCGGGAGTATCCAGAGTAGTGCCGGTAGACCTCAGAGAATTGGTTGAAGAAGAGGGAGAAGAACTCTAAATTGAAAAAGCCGGACCACGAAAATGATCCGGCTAACATTCTCTCAATTAGGTAATTTATCAGCAAATTTCCCGTACACCCAGGTGCCTGCTATGGCACTGAGCAAAGTCACTACAATCACCGAATAACCAAACCCTATTTGGGCAAATAAGGGCCCGGGACAGGCTCCGGTAAGTGCCCAACCAAGACCGAAAATAAAGCCCCCGATCACCTGGCCTTTTCTGAATTCCTTGTCTGCAATCTTAATCGGTTCACCGCTTACTGTCTTTACACCAAACTTTTTGATGAGCTGGATGGAAACCATTCCTACCAGAATGGCAGATCCTATCACCCCATACATAAAGAAGGACTGTAAGCGGAACATTTCCTGAATCCGAAACCAGGATATTACTTCTGCTTTTACAAATACGATCCCAAATAAAACACCCACTATCAGGTATCTCAATAGCTTCCATCCAGATTCTCCGGACTTATCCATATTAGGAGCTTCACATTCTTCCGGATTGGCTGGTATTTTTTCTTTTACTTCCATTTCGTTCTTTTTTGATTTGTTTAAATTCCCTTTACCGATACCTTAAAATCCAACCAAAGCCATGATGAAAGGTAGGATCAAGTGAGTCATAACGAACCCGCCAATCATGAAAAAGACCGTTGCGAGCATCGATGGCCACTGCAGATTACTGATGCCCATTATGGCATGACCTGAAGTACAGCCACCGGCATACCGGGTACCAAATCCAACCAGAAAGCCTCCAATAACGAAAAAGAAAAGCCCTTTAAGCGTAAACAAGTTCGACCAACTAAAAATATCTGCTGGCAACAGGCTATTGAAATCAGTGATTCCCAATTGGGCTAAATCCTGTTGCGTGCTTTCTGCCACTACTACTGCAGCTGGATTGGAAAGTAACAGTGAGGCGATCAGTCCCCCAAGAAATATACCGGCTACAAACAGGATATTCCATAATTCTTTTTTCCAGTCGTATTGGAAAAAAGGGATTTTTGCCGGTATGCAGGCAGCGCAGGCATGCCGCAGCGAGGAGGATATGCCAAAGGATTTATTGCCGATTAGCAATAGGGCTGGCACGGTCAATCCGATCAAGGGACCGGCCACATACCAAGGCCAGGGTTGCTTAATCCATTCTATCAATTGTTCCATTTTTATTACGTTTTAATTTAAATTTTTTTTTCCCTTAGCCAACTACCAAGAGGGAAACTTTTTATAAAAATGGCAGGGAAGCTTTCCCTGCCATAAACCAACACATCAACCAAAAACAGCTTACAATAACGTTGTGGGGCAAACGTATTCACTTACTTCAAACTTTCCTGATGCTTTTATGGCATCAAAACCACCCTGAATATCAACCA
>JAWLFL010000117.1:0-12292 GCA_041685605.1 Cyclobacterium sp.
CGAAATAGCGGATTTGGAAAAAGACGAGGCGATTGATGACCGGGAAAAGCTGGTTCGAAAAGAGGAGCTTATCAAAGACTACGGGATCAAAGCACAACGCATTCATACCGTTAACCAGCTCCTGAAAGCCTATTGCATGTTTGAAAAAGACACGGAATACATTCTGGTAGACGGAAAAGTAAAAATCGTTGACGAACAAACGGGCCGTGTCATGGAAGGACGTCGATACTCGGATGGACTTCACCAGGCCATTGAAGCCAAGGAAAATGTAAAGGTGGAAGATGCCACCCAAACCTACGCCACCATTACCCTACAGAATTATTTCCGGATGTACCACAAACTTTCAGGGATGACCGGTACCGCCGAAACCGAAGCAGGAGAGTTTTGGGAAATCTACAAGCTGGATGTAATCGTCATTCCCACCAATAAACCCATTCAACGACAAGACCGGGAAGACAAGGTGTATAAAACCGTAAGGGAAAAGTTCAATGCGGTAGTGGATGAAATCAATGAGTTGACCGATGCTAACAGGCCCGTATTGGTAGGTACGACTTCCGTAGAAATTTCCGAGTTACTTAGCCGGATGTTGACCATAAGGAAAATCAAACACCAGGTACTGAATGCCAAACAACACGCCCGGGAAGCAGATGTAGTAGCGGAGGCTGGAAAGCCAAAAACTGTGACCATTGCCACCAACATGGCGGGTAGGGGTACCGACATTAAATTAACTCCGGAATCAAAAAGTGCCGGGGGACTGGCCATTGTTGGTACCGAAAGACACGAATCCAGACGGGTGGACCGGCAGCTACGGGGTCGATCGGGTCGGCAGGGAGATCCGGGCTCTACCCAGTTTTTTGTTTCGCTGGAAGACAACCTGATGCGGCTGTTTGGTTCCGAAAGGATCGCTAAACTAATGGACCGCATGGGTCTGGAAGAAGGAGAGGTCATTCAGCATTCCATGATTACCAAATCCATTGAAAGGGCTCAGCGGAAAGTAGAGGAAAATAACTTTGGCGTAAGAAAGCGACTTCTGGAGTATGATGATGTCATGAACAGTCAGCGGGAAGTCGTGTACCGCAGAAGGAAAAATGCCTTGATCGGAGACCGGCTGGAACTTGATATCCTGAACATCATGTACGATGTATCCGAAGACCTGATAGAAATGGCCAAATCCACCGAAGACCTGGAAAACCTTCGTATGAATATTTTCAGTTCCCTGGGAATTGATTATCAATTTCCTGAATCGGATTTAAAGGATAAGGACCTTACTACCTTAACTCGAACCCTTTTCAATGCGGCGTACGAAAACTACACGAAGAAAAACCAAAGCATTTTGGAAAGGGCCATGCCCATACTTCGGGATGTTCACAAAAACCGAGGGGCGACCGTAAAAGAAATTATGGTACCCATCTCGGATGGCATCAAGCAAATCGGGGTGGTAATCAATCTGGAATCCACCCTTCAGAATGAGGGAAGGGAGCTAATCCGGGCCATCGAAAAAACGGTTACATTGGCCATCATCGATCAAAACTGGAAGGAACACCTGCGCGACATGGATGACCTGAAACAATCCGTCCAAAATGCCGTGTACGAGCAAAAAGATCCGTTACTTATTTACAAGTTTGAGGCATTTGAAATGTTCAAACGATTTCTGGGCAAGCTGAACGATGATATTGTTTCGTTTATTTCCAAATCCGATTTGCCCAAGCAGGATCCGGATCAGGTAAAGGCCGCCCAATCGCAGCGAAAAGCGGAACCGGCTGTAACGGCTTCTAAAGAGGAGGCAGGCAACAGTCTGGGAAACGCTTCGGGCCAACGCGCGGCACTGGCAAACAGCAGGGCACGTCCATCCCGGGAACCGGTTAAGCCTAGAAAATCCGAAAAAACCTACGGTAGAAATGACAAGGTAAGCGTAAAATATGTGGACGGAAAGGTCCGAAAAGATGTAAAATACAAAAGTGTGGAACAGGATCTTTCTGACGCAAAATGCGTGATCATAGAAAATTAAACCCCATCTTCATGGCCGGAAAAAAGAGTCTTCTCATCGTATTAAGCCTGGTGCTTTTCAGCAGTTGCGGTATAATCAATATTCGAAAAAGCGGAGGAAGCGCAGACATGTATTCCAACTATTCGGAAGATCTGCGAAGCACCCGGATTCAATTTGAGCCCTTGCCGGATCCTGAAGATTCGGAATTTGAATCCGAAATCGATGCCGTCCCTATTGATCAGGAACTAAGCCAACGAATCGATCAAATCATCATGGAAAATGACAAAGAAAGGTTCCTGAATGGATTCACGATCCTCATTTATAGTGGAGTAGGTAGGGATCTTGCCTTCGAATTACGAAATGAGGTCTACTCTGAGTTTCCGGATATCCAAACCTATATGGAATACGAGCAACCCCGGTACCTGGTAAAAGTAGGCCGGTATATCAACAAAATAGAAGCCCTTGCTACTTACGAAAAATTGAAATCCCTTTTTCCGGATGCCCGCATTATTTCTGATCGCTTTCTGAAAGATCAGGACCAGCAGCGAAAAGAAGAAGAAAAAATAGAAAATGCTGAAAGATAAGATTCAAAAACTAGCGAACAGTTACAAAGAGGACACCATCAACCTGAGAAGGCACTTACATGCCCATCCGGAATTGTCTTTTCAAGAGAAAAATACCGTGGCTTTTGTAGAAGAAAAGTTACGATCCATGGGTATCGATAAGATTGAACCCAAAGCAAACACCGGCTTGGTAGCACTGATTGAAGGTAAAAACCCTTCCAAAAAAGTCATTTCCCTGAGAGCAGATATGGATGCCTTGCCGATTACCGAGGCAAATGACGTCTCTTATAAGTCTACCAATCCCGGGGTGATGCACGCTTGTGGACATGATGTACACACGTCCTCCCTGCTTGGAACGGCACGTATCTTACACGAAGTCAAAGATGATTTTGAAGGGACCATCAAATTATTGTTCCAACCGGGAGAAGAAAAAGTTCCCGGAGGAGCGTCCATGATGATTGATGACAAGGCCCTTGACAATCCCAGCCCTTCGGCCATCATGGGACAGCATGTCATGCCTTTAATTCCTGTGGGAAAAGTCGGTTTTCGCAAAGGTATGTATATGGCAAGTGCTGACGAGCTATACTTAACAGTAAAAGGAAAAGGAGGCCACGGGGCCATGCCGGAATCCTTGGTGGACCCGGTGCTGATCAGTGCCCATATACTGGTGGCCTTGCAGCAGGTGGTAAGCCGAAAGGCAGATCCCAAAACGCCGTCGGTACTTTCTTTTGGGAAAGTCCAGGCAGACGGGGCTACCAATGTCATTCCGGATGAGGTACGGATCGAAGGTACCTTTCGTACCTTGGATGAAGATTGGAGGAAAAAAGCTCATGAACAGATGATCCGGATAGCGAAAGGAATCGCTGAAGGAATGGGTGGATCGGTTGATTTTGAGGTTCGCAAAGGATATCCCTTTCTTAAAAACGAACCCCTACTTACAGAGCGATGTATACAGGCAGCAAAAGCCTATCTGGGGGATGAAAACGTGGTGGACCTGGATATCTGGATGGCTGCAGAGGATTTTTCCTATTATACCCAGGAAATTGATGGGTGTTTTTACCGACTTGGTACCCGGAATGATGCCAGGGGCATCGTTTCTGGTGTCCATACGCCTACTTTTGATATAGATGAGGATGCCCTGGGGCTAAGCACTGGCTTAATGGCCTGGCTGGCACTTGAGGAATTACAGTTCCGTTAATTTTTATCTCTTACTGAAAAATGAAAAAAACAGGTTTTTCCTTCCTTTTGGCAATAGGAATTGTATTGAACAGCTTTGGTTGGGGTCAAAATGGTCACAGAGTAGTGGGGCAGATTGCTAGTTGGCACCTCAATAAGAAGGCAGCGAAGGCTATTGAACGCATTCTTGGGTCGGAATCTCTTGCCATGTCCGCCAACTGGATGGATGAAATAAAATCCGATCCTGAATACCGGTACCTAAACCCCTGGCATTATCTCACGGTCAAAACCGGAAAAGGCTATGACCCGGGTATTCAGGAAGATGGGGGAGATGCTTTCAGCAAAACCAACATGATCATCGCAGCCCTTCGCGATGGAAAGCTGGATGCTGAGACAAAAGCTGTTTATCTTAAAATGCTCGTTCATTTGGTGGGTGATTTACATCAGCCTCTACATGTAGGCACGGGAGAAGATCGGGGAGGAAACGACGTTAAGGTATTTTATTTCAATCAAAGTACCAATCTACATGCCGTATGGGATACCCAAATCATAGAAGGAAAGAACCTAAGCTATACTGAACTGGCGGAACATCTGAACAGACGGGCCGATAAGTCGCTAGTTCGAAAATACCAAGGTGATCCCCTGGAAAAATGGCTAGAGGAAGCAGTCGCATTGCGCCCCATTATCTATAATTTGCCCGAAAACAACCGACTATCTTACGAGTATGGATACCATACCTTTCCAATAATAGAAGAGCGTTTACTGGCAGGAGGCATTCGACTGGCGGGAATCTTAAATGAGATTTTTGGTTAAAACACTATTTTCCAGCGGCTAAAACCAACAGGTCAATCTGCTTGGGCTGAAAAGCCTGTAGGGTCTGCGCACAAGCGGCCAAGGTGGCACCGGTGGTCATTACATCGTCAATGATTAGAATTTTCTTGTTTCTCACCTGCTCAGGATCGATAACATCAAAAACATCGCTCACGTTATTCCAGCGTTCCATCCTGCTTTTATTCGTTTGGCTTTGGGTAGGTACCAGCCTTACCATCAGGTTGGCCAGGGTAACCCCTAACTTTGAAGCGAGGCCCTTTGCCAGTTCTTCGCTCTGATTGTATCCTCTCAATCTGTATTTTTTACTGTGCAAGGGAACCGGTAACATCAGGTCCCAGGTTTCCGCGTAACCGTGCTCCTTCAATAAACCACCATACATTTGCCCTAAAAGCCTCGCCAGGGCAGGTTTATTCTTATATTTTATCTGATGAAGTAATTGCTGACTCATTCCGCTTTTTGAAAACCGCAAATAGGCCAATACCTTTTCGGCTGGGGCTAATCCCAGAATTTTGGTTTTAAGATCATTGTGTTCCGGCATCAAATGATAATCCGTTACCGGTAATCGGGAAATACAGATTTTACACAGCTGATCTTCGAAGGGAAATAGGCTTCGTTTACACAGGCAACAGGTTTCAGGAAAAACTAAGGAGAGAAAATCCTGCCAATAATTGAAACGCATACCTAAAATGGGTTGTTAATAATTGTTGAGCCGTTTTACCTGTTATATTTGTAAGTGCTTACTGGAAATGAATTTACCTAAAATTCACAGTGAATAAAAGGTTTTGCCGCGACAAGTGCAAAACCAAGAAAATTAACGAATCATGGCATTAGTTAAAAAGGACCTCGATCTGGAAAAAAGATGGGGCAAATTATTAGAAGGATTACAACAGCTCCTCGGGAAAAAACCTACAGACATGAATGCCGTATTGTTTATCATCGGTGTTCATGAATTGGGCAAGGGACCCATGCATTTTTCCAAAGAGGAGAAGCAGGATTTAATGCACATTGCCACATGCAAGGTCCTAAGTCTATCCGGCTTTTATTCCCTGGATTTTATAGACCAGGATGGATGGCCACATTGGAAATTAGAAAAATCCTTGCCCCATTTGGACAGTACGGAACAAGAAAAGATGCTAAAACTTCATGTATTGGAGTATTTTGAAGAGGAATTTGAAATAGATATACGATGAAAATTGTTTCCTACAATGTGAATGGCATTCGGGCAGCTTTAAAAAAAGGCTTTCTGGAATGGCTCAAAGTAACCGATCCGGATATTGTCGGTCTTCAGGAGATTAAATCCCTGGAAAACCAGATTGATACCTCTCTCTTCAAAGACCTTGGCTATGAAGTGTATTGGTACCCGGCCGTCAAGAAAGGATACAGCGGTGTTGCCATCTTGACCAAACAAACTCCGGATCAGGTAACCTATGGCATGGGCGTGGATGCTTACGATGACGAGGGACGCATCATCCGGGCGGATTACGGTGACTTCTCATTTATCAGTGCCTATTTTCCCTCAGGTACTACAGGAGACATCCGTCAGGATTTCAAGTACCGTTTTCTAGACGATATTTATGGGTACAGTCAGGATTTACTCCGGGAGCTACCAAACTTAATCCTAAGTGGTGACTACAATATATGTCACAAACCAATCGATATTCACAATCCGGTAGCCAACAAGAATACTTCCGGTTTCTTGCCTGATGAGCGGGCATGGATGGATAAATTTACCAACACCGGATTTGAGGACAGCTTCCGTCTGATGAATCAATCGACGGATCAATATACCTGGTGGAGTTACCGGGCGAATGCAAGGGCTAATAATAAAGGGTGGCGTATTGATTACCACATGACGAGTCCCGAAATCAGTAAGCGTGTAACCCATGCTGAAATTCTATCGAACGTTCATCATTCCGATCATTGCCCCATATTATTGGAGTTAGCTTCAAATTAAATAAAATCATGATTAAAGGATAAAGAATCAATGAAATCAATAAAAATAGCAATTCCTTCTTTGATTGAAAATATTACGATCATTGAAAGTTTCATTGATAATGCCCGAGAGAAGTTTCACATCAACGATGACATCTACGGCAATATCATGATTTCGGTAACGGAATGCGTCAGCAATGCCATTATGCATGGCAACAGGGAGGATAAGAAAAAATCGGTTCGGCTAGAACTACGTTTTCTAGACGACCAGATAAAGTTCATTATCGAGGACGAAGGGGAAGGATACGATTACCAACATTTAAATGATCCTACTTCACCTGAAAACCTGGAAAAATCAGGTGGGAGAGGAGTATTTATAATGAAGCACCTTTGTGATGAAATTCAGTTTGAGAACCAGGGAAGTAGAATCATCCTTACTTTTTACATGAATTGACATGGCCATCTATTTCTTTGACGAAGAAACGCAAGCAAAACTCAAGCAAAAAAGGATCGTAAAAAGGTGGATACAAGAAACAGCGATAAATAAGGGATTTCGTATCCAGTCTCTGAATTACATCTTCTGCACAGATCCCTATTTATTAGCCATTAACATTAATTACCTCAACCACGATACCTACACCGATATCATCACCTTTGATCAATCAGAAACCATAGGAGAAATTGAAGCGGATATTTTCATTAGCACTGACAGGGTTAAGGAAAACGCCTCTCAACAGGATTCCGATTACCAGACCGAATTATTAAGGGTGATGATTCATGGCGTTTTGCATTTGTGCGGACACAAGGACGATTCGCCAGAAGAAAAGAATCAAATGCGTAAGGAAGAAACCGAAGCATTACAATTATTTCAAGGTTTAAGTGTTCCACGTGGAACACCAAAACCATAAGAATTACCATTTACCTGTTCCACGTGGAACACCAAAAGAAAAATTATGTTTCCAACATATGATGTAATAGTAGTAGGAGCTGGTCATGCAGGATGTGAAGCGGCCCATGCAGCCGCCAAGATGGGTTCATCGGTGCTGTTATGTACGATGAATATGAATACAATCGCCCAAATGTCTTGTAATCCAGCCATGGGAGGAGTTGCCAAAGGGCAAATTATCAGAGAAATCGACGCACTGGGAGGAATGTCTGGAATCATTTCGGATAAATCGATGATTCAATTCCGAATGCTAAACCGATCAAAAGGACCGGCCATGTGGTCACCCAGATCTCAAAATGACCGAATGCGATTCGCAGAAGAATGGCGGTTGACGTTGGAGGAAACACCCGGAGTGGATTTTTGGCAGGAAATGATTACCGGTTTGATCGTAAAAGATAATCGCATCCACGGAGTCAAAACCAGTTTGGGCTTAGAGATCAAGTCCCGGTCCGTAATCCTAACCAACGGAACATTCTTAAATGGAATCATCCATATCGGAGAAAAACAAATAGGAGGAGGGAGAACCGGAGAACGGGCTGCTCAAGGTATAACCGAAGAATTGACGGCTCTCGGATTCGAATCGGGTAGAATGAAAACCGGAACACCCCCACGAGTCGATGGACGAAGTTTAAATTATGCACTAATGGAAGTGCAGGAAGGCGACGAATTTCCTGAAAAATTCTCCTATTCTGCTGATACCGCGCCACCCGCCACACAACGCAACTGCTGGATCACCTATACCAATAAAGAAGTCCACCAGGCACTGGAAACCGGCTTTGATCGATCCCCAATGTTTAATGGGCGGATTCAAGGATTGGGTCCCAGGTATTGCCCGAGTATAGAGGATAAAATTAACCGCTTTGCTGAAAGGGACAGGCATCAGATTTTTGTGGAACCAGAAGGGTGGAATACCGTAGAAATATATGTAAATGGTTTTTCTACCTCCCTACCAGAGGACATCCAGTACAAAGCGCTGCGAAAAATACCAGGATTCGCACAAGCAAAAATGTTCCGACCCGGATATGCGATCGAATACGATTTCTTCCCACCCACGCAATTGAAGCAAACCCTCGAAACCAAATTAGTTGCCAACCTGTTTTTTGCCGGTCAAATCAATGGTACTACTGGATATGAGGAAGCCGCCTCTCAAGGATTGATTGCCGGTATGAATGCACACAATACCGTCCATGAAAAAGAAGGTCTGGTGCTAAAACGATCCGAAGCATATATAGGCGTTCTAATCGATGACTTAATTAATAAAGGTACAGAAGAGCCCTACCGCATGTTCACCTCCAGGGCAGAATACCGGTTATTACTCAGACAGGATAATGCCGATTTACGTCTGACAGCCTTAGGCTACGAACAAGGCCTGGCAAAAGAGTCATCATTCCATTTGATGCAGGAAAAAGAAACGAAAACAACCCAGTTAATTCACAAATTAGAGAATTTGCGGTTTCCTCCGGATTCCATCAACTCTGAGTTGCAAGCACTACAAACGGCAACCATCAAGGAAAACACCTCCGCTGCTAAACTCCTTAAACGTCCCCATATAGGCATAAAAGAATTAGTAAAGATTAGCCCATCACCTATCAAAGAAACGATAGGTAATTACCCTAAAACCACCTTGGAGCAAGCTGAAATTCAAATCAAATACCAATCCTATATTGAAAAAGAACGACTGATGGTCGAAAAGATGAACCATTTAGAAAATCTAACGATTCCTAATCATATGGACTATGCCGGTATTAAAGCATTATCCGCAGAAGGGCGGCAAAAACTAAACCGTATCAAACCAGCTACCCTGGGACAAGCATCCCGCATAAGTGGTGTTTCCCCTGCTGATATGTCCATTTTGACCATCTATCTAGGAAGATAATATGTACGAACGATTAACCAAATGTCCCCTATGTAAAAGCGGGCTTTTTATTAATCAACTGGTCGTAGAAGACAAGGCTATCAGTAAGGAATCCTTTATTATTTGCGCCTGTAAAAATTGTGATTTATGGTTTACCAATCCACGTCCCAATCAGGAAAATATCGCAACCTATTATGAATCCCCCAATTATCGCTCTCATCAAGACAGAACCAGCAGCATAACCGATTTCCTATACCAGATCGTCCGAAAATATACCCTTCGACACAAGCTAAAATGGATCAATTCCCGCTACCCAAAAAAAGGTAGATTACTCGATTATGGTTGTGGTATGGGGCTTTTTGTCAAAACATGCCAGGCCAATGGCTGGGAGGCTTTTGGACTGGAACCTAATGCCAATGCCGCTCATATTGCCCAATCTAAACATCAATTGACATTAATACCGAATCTGGAAACCCTTCAGC
The DNA here is from genome assembly GCA_041685605.1 of Cyclobacterium sp. Classification (GTDB taxonomy): domain Bacteria; phylum Bacteroidota; class Bacteroidia; order Cytophagales; family Cyclobacteriaceae; genus Cyclobacterium. Next base: position 9,773 of record JAWLFL010000117.1, read on the forward strand.
AACAGAAGAAATTCGATATCATTACCTTATTTCATGTATTGGAACACGTTCATTTGTTAAACAAAACGGTAAAAATCCTCTTAGGACGCTTAAAAAAACGTGGCTTACTATTCATTGCTGTCCCCAACCGAGAGGCACCAGATGCCAGACGTTTCGGAGAGAATTGGGCAGCCTGGGATATACCCCGTCACCTCTATCATTTCAATATCAAATCCATGCAGTATTTAGCTGATAAACACGAATGCCGTATTTTAGAGATCATCCCAATGAAATTTGACAGTTATTACGTTTCTCTACTGAGCCACCAATATAAGAGCTCAAAAAACAAATTTATTAAAGCTTTTAAAGATGGGTATTCCTCGAACAAAGAAGCCAGCAAAACAGCTAAGAATCATTCCAGCCTACTTTTTATCTTGAAGAAGAAATGAAATCATTATCCCTAGGTGTAAAACTATTAGTCGGCATTCTATCCCTCAATTCATGCGCCAAACAAAGCTCCCCAATGGGAGGTCCAAGAGATGAAGATCCCCCCATTTTGATCAGTTCTACGCCAGAAAACGAAAGCATTAACGTAAAGCCTGAAATAATTGCGTTGGAATTTAATGAATTTGTCAAGCTAGAAAACCCTAATCAAACTGTCATCATCACCCCTAAGTTAGAAACAAGCGAAATCGAATACTTAGCTATCAAAAATCGCATTACCATCACTTTAAACCAAGAACTAGAAGACAGCACCACCTACCTTTTCAATTTGCAAAATAGCATTCAAGACATCACCGAAAACAACCCAGCGGAACGACTTAGATTAGTCTTTTCAACGGGAACTACCATCGATAGCTTAAGTGTATCCGGAACAGTAGATTTTGTCCACCCCTACGACAAACCTGATCTGGAAAATGTCATTATCGGATTATACCAGGATTTGGATACTACCAACCTCTTCACTTCAGCTCCCTATTACATCACACAAGCTGATTCCGCTGGAAACTTTACAATAACAAACATCAAGGAAGGAACATTTCGGGCCTATGCCTGGTACGACGAAAACAATTCCCTAAAGGCGGAATACCGAAATGAAGCTTATGGGTTTCTAACAGAACCCCTAGAAGTCACACAAAACCTATCTGACCTGCACATCAACCTGTCCAGAGCAGATTTATCACCATTAAAAATAAACCGCGCTGTAAGCTCCGGGGCAAATTTTGACATTGTTCTAAGTAAACCCCCGGCAGAATTCGCGATCAAGCACCCTGATAGAAACGAAGACCTTTTTTACCGTTTGGACGATAATACCATTCGCATATACCACCGCAACCTTACAAACGACAGCACCGAGATCCAGTTACAAGTTCACGATTCTGTAGGAGTCCAACTAGACACCTTACTAATGGCTATCTTTCAAGAAAGCGATCGATCCAAGGAAGACCTTGAAATAACGGCCAATTCGAATCTGAATTTCATAGACGAAATCAACGCCGAACTAAGTTTTAATAAACCCCTATACCGAATAAATTACGACTCTTTATACTTTTCCTATGACTCGGCATCCATCATACCCATTACTCCGGACATGGTATCTTTCCCGGATAGCAGCCACCTAAGAACCAAATTAAAAATAATAGCTCAGATTCCTGATTCCATACCACAAAATAAATTTACCTTGTACGCATCGGATTCTACTTTTCAGGATGCAGAGAACATTTGGAATACAGAAGAAATCAACACAACCTTTACCCGCCTAAAATCTGATAATCTGGCTGACGGTATCAATGGAAATATCAATACCTCTAAAACACCCATATTGGTACAATTACTGTCCAGCCAAGATAAAGTCATAAGGGAACAGTACCTCACAGACACTACCTATTTTGAATTTACCAAATTAGAAGCCGCTACCTATAAAATACAAGCCATTATCGATACAAATGCTAATCGACGATGGGACCCAGGTAACTATAACAAAAATATTCAACCCGAACTAATTTTCTATTACATAGACGAAGAAACTGGAAATGACGAGCTAATTTTAAGGGGAGGATGGACCTTAGAGGACCAAAATATTCAACCCAGAAGAAGTTCGGGATTTGAAAACAATAACAACCCAGATAAAGACTATGACTTTATTAAGATACCCTTAGAAAAGATCAAAATAACTGATGAAGACTTAACTAATTGATATACAATTGTTTAAAAAATAAACACAAGTCGAACACTAATGTGTATAACCTAAATTAATACGAGTATAAATGATCCAATAAACAATTCCATCAACAACCAAAAACCTATTTCCGTCACAAATGCTAAAACCAATTCAAAGCTTGTGGATAAGTCAATATTTATTCACAGGTTCCCACCAGTTTGCCAACAGGTAACTTATACAGCAATCAGTTTAACCAGTTATCCACCATATACATAATATTATAAATATCTAATTCATTTTCAAAGGATTACAAGAATATTTCATGTGAATTGTATGTGGGCGATTCCTTTTTAATACGGCAAACCGGTTACTAACTTTTA
>JAWLFL010000118.1:0-12187 GCA_041685605.1 Cyclobacterium sp.
ATCCTGCCTTCTTTTTTCTGCAGGAGTATCCAACTGGAAGAAATCTTTAAAAGATTGCAGTTGAATATCTAAGAAATCCGGATAGTCTTTGACTACCTTTATGGATGAGAAACTTTTCCTTTCGGTTTGATTCTGGATAGCCAAGGCAGTATATAATTTTAGTGAAAGTTTTTATAAATATAGGACAATTTACACTTAAAAAAGTGCAATTTATTTACTGTCCATAAACAGGAAAAGACCTGACTGATAAGTCAGGTCTAATGCTGATTAACCAAATCCAATCGGAGTTGGCTATTCAATTCTATTTAAGCTCAACTTCAGCTCCAGCTTCTTCAAGTTGCTTTTTAAGAGCTTCCGCTTCTTCTTTACTTACTCCTTCTTTAACAGCTTTAGGAGCACTGTCTACGACTTCTTTGGCTTCTTTTAGTCCCAAACCTGTCAATTCCTTAACAAGTTTAACTACCGCCAATTTTTGTCCACCTGCAGCTTTTAAGACAACATCAAAAGAAGACTTCTCTTCTTCAGCAGCACCTTCGCCAGCGGCTCCACCTCCAGCTACTACAGTAGCGGCAGCAGCGGCAGGTTCGATACCATATTCATCTTTTAAAATTGCGGCTAACTCATTTACCTCTTTTACAGTTAAATTAACTAACTGCTCAGCGAATGCTTTAAGATCTGCCATTGTATTAACTATTTAAATTGATTGTTTTTACTAATTTGAATGATTTTATTAAGCTTCTTTTTCGGCCAGCGTTTTTACGAGACCTGCAAGCGTGTTCTTTCCACTCTGAAGTGCTGAAAGCACATTGGTGGCGGGAGATTGAAGTAAACTAATAACTTCTCCGACCAGCTCTTCTTTGGATTTCAATTTGGAAAGGACTTCCAGGTTGTTTTCACCTAAAAATTGATCTCCATCAACGGAGGCTCCTTTGAACAAGGGACGCTTGTTTTTCGGGCCGAGTTTCTTTCTGAAATCTAGAATTACCTTCGCAGGGAGGTTCGCAATCTCCTGTGAAAACAGGATACCGGAAAATCCTTTAAGCGTTTGTTCTGAGAAGTCAGCATAATCTGCCTCCATATTTTCAAGGGCTTTCTTGATTAGGGTATTTTTATAAACCCGGTATTCAAGCCCTTTATCGAAACACATCTTCCTGAAACTGTTTACCTGAGCAACACTGAATCCCGAAGCATCGGCAATGTAAAAATGCGGTGTAGCCTTCAGTTTGTCGGTAAGTTCTTCAATTATGGTTTTTTTGTCTTCTCTCGTCATAATTATATACCTTGAATACTACTTTTATCAATCACGATACCCGGAGACATGGTGCTGGATAAATGAATGCTTCTGAAATAAGTGCCCTTTGCGGCAGATGGTTTCAACTTTGAGATGGTTAAAATCAGCTCGCGTGCATTTTCCTGAATTTTGTCAGGACTGAAAGAAACCTTTCCTACGCTTGCATGAATAATACCAAACTTATCTACTTTAAAGTCGATTTTACCAGCCTTTACTTCTTTAACCGCTTTCCCTACATCGAGGGTCACCGTACCGGATTTGGGATTTGGCATCAATCCTCTCGGACCCAAAACCCTACCCAATCTACCTACTTTAGCCATTACATTCGGAGTGGTAATGATGACATCCATGTCAGTCCATCCCCCTTCGATTTTAGCAATGTACTCGTCCAAACCAACATAATCGGCTCCAGCCTCTTTGGCTTCTTCTTCTTTATCAGGACTGCAAAGCACCAATACTTTCAATTCCTTGCCTGTTCCATGAGGAAGGGCCACTACACCTCTGACCATCTGATCAGCTTTTCGTGGATCCACTCCCAGACGAATATCCAGGTCTATCGAGGAATCAAACTTGGTCTTTGATATTTCCTTCACAATTGAAGAAGCCTCTGCCAGGGAATAGTGTTGGCTAGGGTCGTATTTAGAAAGAGCTTCTTTTTTACTTTTTGTTAACTTAGCCATTTTTTACGTATTATTCCTCCCAAGGAGCTTTTCCTGAAACTGTGAGACCCATACTTCTGGCAGTACCCGCGATCATTTTCATAGCGGAATCTACCTTAAAAGCATTTAAATCAGGCATTTTCACTTCTGCAATTTCTTTTACCTGATCCCAGGACACTGAGCCAACCTTTTTCCTGTTGGGTTCCGAAGAACCACTTTTCAATTTTGCCGCTTCCAACAACATAACAGCTGCCGGGGGTGTTTTCACAACAAAATCAAACGACTTGTCCGAATAAATCGTCACAAGTACAGGAAGAACCTGGCCCATTTTATCCTGAGTTCTGGCATTGTATTGCTTACAGAACTCCATGATGTTCAACCCTTTTGAACCAAGGGCCGGACCAACTGGAGGAGATGGGTTTGCCTGGCCACCTTTAACCTGTAGTTTTAGATAACCAGAGATTTCTTTAGCCATTTCCTAATCTTGTTTTTCTACTTGTATAAAGTTTAACTCAACGGGAGTGTTTCGACCGAAAATCTTAACCATAACATTAAGCTTTTTCTTATCTTCAAACACTTCCTCAATCACACCCGAGAAACCACTAAAGGGACCGTCCATTACTTTCACGGTCTCTCCGACTATAAATGGTGTATCTAGTTTTTCTGCAAACTCATCAATCTCTTCAACCCGGCCTAAAATCCGATTGATCTCTGATTGACGTAATGGCTCAGGGGTTTTGGAAGCCCCCCCTTGGTTTGACCCTAAAAAACCGATAACTCCCGGTATGCTTGTAATTACGTGATTGGCTTCTCCATGACTGAGATCCGCATTAACCAGAACGTAACCAGGGAAAAAATTTCTTTCCCTAACACGTTTCTTGCCGTTTCGCATCTCATATACTTTCTCGGAGGGTATCAAAACCTCGGGAATAAATTCCTCGAGCTTTTGACGGGCAATTTCATTGTCCAGATAAGTCTTCGCTTTTTTCTCCTGACCTGCCACTACCCTGAGCACGTACCATTTGTGATCTGCCATCCCGTTTTTTAAAATTCTTTAGAATAAATCATAAAACCATGTCATGATATTTTCGAATGTCAGGTCTATCAAACCGATGACTAAAGCGAAAATCAAGGAAGCCACCAACACTAGCACCGCACTGTTTTGTAGAGACGAATACTTAGGCCAGGTGACCTTGTTTTTCATCTCATCGATGGATTCGACTACAAAATTTTTAACATTCATCCTTGTAAAATTGGTTAACAATGAACCCCTATCCGTACCCTCAGGTTTTGAAATGGGTTCGTACTTTTTACATGCTTCCAAAAACGTTGATCCCAGCGTTTCTGACATGGTCTTATCCTTAGTTGATTGCACGGGCGGAGAGATTCGAACTCCCATCAACGGTTTTGGAGACCGCTATTCTGCCATTGAACTACGCCCGTATATTACGACCCTCAATTAAGGAACGCAAAAGTAGTGATAAAAGGCCAAAGAAACAAATGCGATCCCAATTAATATCAGGATCGCATTTGTACTATGACCAGTAAAGCAAGATTAGTCCAAAATTTCAGTTACCTGTCCGGCTCCTACCGTTCTGCCACCCTCTCGAATCGCAAATCGAAGACCTTTTTCCAAGGCCACTGGATTGATCAGTGATACTTCAATGGTAACGTTGTCACCAGGCATCACCATCTCAACATTTTCAGGAAGTTTTATCTCTCCTGTCACGTCAGTCGTTCTTAGATAGAACTGAGGACGGTATTTGTTGAAGAAAGGTGTATGCCGACCCCCCTCTTCTTTGGAAAGTACATAGACTTCCGCTTTGAAATGAGCGTGAGGCGTAACAGATCCAGGCTTACAAATAATCATCCCTCTTTTGATCTGCGCTTTTTCAATACCTCTCAACAACAACCCCACGTTGTCACCTGCTTCCCCTCGGTCAAGGATCTTACGGAACATCTCAACACCCGTAACGGTAGACTTAAGTCCCTCCGCTCCCATACCGATGATGTCAACTGCCTCTCCAGAGTTAACGACTCCTCTTTCAATTCTTCCGGTAGCAACGGTACCTCTACCCGTGATAGAAAATACGTCCTCTACAGGCATCAGGAAATCTTTATCGATCGCTCGCTCAGGAAGTGGAATGTGCTCATCCACCGCTGTCATTAATTCCATTACCGCATCTTCCCATTTGGATTCCCCATTTAGGGCTCCCAGGGCCGATCCTGCAATTACAGGAATGTTGTCTCCATCAAACTCATAGAACGAAAGCAGTTCTCTTACTTCCATCTCTACCAATTCAAGTAGTTCGGGATCATCTACCAAATCTACTTTGTTCATGAATACAACCAACGCGGGTACACCTACCTGCCGAGCAAGCAGAATGTGCTCTCTGGTTTGTGGCATTGGACCATCCGTGGCTGCAACTACGAGAATTGCACCGTCCATCTGGGCCGCACCAGTAACCATGTTTTTTACGTAGTCAGCGTGACCGGGACAGTCAACGTGGGCATAGTGCCTTGACTCCGTTTGATACTCTACGTGTGAGGTATTGATCGTAATACCTCTTTCCTTTTCTTCCGGCGCGTTGTCGATGGAAGCAAAGTCTCTTAATTCAGAAAGACCCTTTCTGGCCAATACAGTGGTAATGGCAGCAGTCAAAGTAGTCTTACCATGATCGACGTGACCAATCGTACCTATATTGATGTGGGGTTTGGAACGGTCAAAGGTTGCTTTTGCCATGCGTGAAAATCCTCTGTTTAGTTAAAGATTAAATTTCGTTAAATGTTTGAAATGTTCAGAGCCAACGACGGGATTTGAACCCGTGACCTCTTCCTTACCAAGGAAGCACTCTACCACTGAGCTACGTCGGCTTTTTACATCCAGTTTTATGCCCTATATAAAGCATAGAGCGGGAGACGAGGCTCGAACCCGCGACCTGCAGCTTGGAAGGCTGCCGCTCTACCAACTGAGCTACTCCCGCTTATTACCAATGCGCTAATCGAATCAGATTTCTCCCACCTTTAGCGGCATCCAAATTCCTTATTTTATTTTTAGAATCCAAAAATATCAAGCTATTATTAACAAAATAATAACTCTCCTCTTTCGTATTCCGGTCCTACACTTCAGAAGAACCTTTGCTTGATTTGTGGGGGAAACAGGATTCGAACCTGTGAAGACATAAGTCAACGGATTTACAGTCCGTCCCAGTTGGCCGCTTTGGTATTCCCCCAAATAACAACAATTCACCTTATTCAAAACTTCATAAAATTTCCAGTGCTGTCGTAACGGATGGCAAAATTATACCCTTTTACCAAACATTCAAAATATTATAAAAAAAAATCTGCTGTTTTTTACGAATTCAAAAGCATCTCATTCACCATCAGGAATTTACTCCTCATTTAGGTAGGGCTCCAGGTAATATTCCTGATACCGTCTTACCATCTCATCTTTTTCTGAGGCAAACAGTGATTCGGCAATCGCTACCACTCCTTCCTGATCGATAAAGCCAAACAAAGATTGAAAAGCCGCTAGCCGTACATAATTTAGCGGGTGCTCACGGCCAAGTGCTGCCAGGCGATGGATGGCCTCCGAATCGGGAGCACCTTCCACACTCGCATAAAAATCTCCGTAATAACCAATGAAATAATACAACGATTCGCCCGAAAGGATTCCCAATTTTTCATCCATCCAAGAGGCGTTCTCTACCTGGGCTGTTTGCGTCAGGTAATCTGCCAGCGGTGCTATTATACGGATATTTTCCTCAGCCCTAAATTGCTCAAACAGTTCGTTTTTCTTGTCAGCTTCCCCATCCAACTCCATGATCGCTACCAGTGCCGCTCCAGATACCTGATAGGAGGAGTCGTTTACCATGCGGTAAAGCAAAGGCCTGTATTTTTCGGTATCAAATCCGGCCAAGACTTCCAGCGCTACCGATCTCACAGCATTATTTGGATCATTTTCAACGATATCCGAAATGTTGGTTTCCCACTGAGAAATAAATTCCCGCTTGTCTCCCATACGAAGCATCCGTTGGAGTATCAGTTCGCGCACCACCGCAAAAGAATCATTCAGTGCTTTCTGAAAAGTCTCTTCCTTTACCCCCTCTCCTTCGTAAAGAGAAGTAAGGCTGTCCAGGGCCTCGACGCGCGCCAGACCAGAACGCGAGGTAAAAAACTGCTTTTCCAAAAATTCCTTGCCCCGCTGATGCACTTTTTCAGCCAGCAAGGTGTGGTGCTCGTCGAAAACAACCCATTCCGTACCACTGCCATTCTCCAAGGCAAATTGTTGGGAGGCCCGATTCAGCGTGAATTGCTTTTCAGTTCGTTCGCCATCTTTATACACACTGACGGTGAAAGGAATCTTATAAAGCGGATTTTCTGACAGGTCTTGCCGCTGCTCCACGGTCAATTGAATGTTGTCTTTTTGAGAAAAGTCCCAGCTTATGGCTAGCTCAGGATGTCCGGGGTTAAGAAACCATTGGTTGAAAAACCAATTCAGGTCCATGCCGGAAGCCTTTTCAAATGCCAGTCGAAGCTGGTGAATTTCTACGCTTCCGAAGGCATTTTCTTCCAGGTAATCATGTAATGCCTGAAAAAACACTTCGTCTCCCAGATACCTCCGCAGCATGTGCAACACCCGTCCCCCTTTGGCATAGGTATGACTGTCAAACAGGTCTTCGCTATCTTCATAAAAATACCGAATCAGGGGTTCTTGCTTTTCTTCGGCCTCATCCAGATATTGTTCCAGTGCATTGAAATGGTGCATGTCGGCCTGGTCTCTGCCTTCTTTGTGTTCCATCCACAGGTATTCGGAATAGTCCGCAAACCCTTCGTTTAAGGTTAAGTTTGCCCAGGACTCCGTGGTGACGAGATTCCCAAACCACTGGTGGAACAGTTCGTGCGCAATGATATAATCCCATTCGCTGTCCAGGGCTTCCCTTTCATTCAATTGCAGGCCTTCCATAAAAATCGACAGGGTCGTATTTTCCATGGCTCCGGAAACAAAATCCCTGACCACTACCTGATCGTATTTTTGCCAGGGGAAGGGGGTATCCAGGATTTCTGAAAAAAAGCGCATCATTTCAGGTGTATGTGCAAATACTTTTTTGGCTCCTGCTTCATATTTCGGCTCTACAAAATACCGAATAGGAACCCCTGCCACTGTATCTGCCTCTATGACCGCAAATTCACCAATCACCAGGGCTGATAAGTAAGGCGCGTGGGGTTGATCCATTCGCCAATGGTCCGTCCGGTACCCATCTTCGTGTTTTTCACGGCTCAGTAACTTACCGTTGCTAAGGCTGCTATACCCCTCCGGAACCCGCAGGTAAAAGTCATGCGTTTGCCGCTCATTGGGATGATCGATGGTAGGGTACCACTTAGAAGAATACTCCGTTTCTCCCTGTGTCCAGATTTGTACGGGCTTTGCTGAATCGGAACTGTCGGGGTTAATGAAATAAAGCCCCTTGGAGTCCGCAATGGCAGCGGATGTTTCGGAGGTCCCTTTTTCGGGATAGGCCGTGTACTTGATTCCAATGTGCAAGGTATCCTCTCTGGTAAATTCCCGGGGAAGCGACAGCCGGATGGTTTCCTGATCGTAAGTGAAGGGCAACGGCATGGGTTGTCCCCCTTCTTCCAGCATTGTTTCGTGTATTTCAAAATCTTTGGCATCCAAAACCAATTCACGCTGCGGATAATTATAGGGTGTCAAGGTAAGCAGGGCTTCCCCGAGAACCGCTTGCCGGGCATAATCGAAGGACAATCTGAGTTCGGTATGTAACAAGTCAAAGGCTCGGGTTGCGCTGGGATGGTATTGCTGAATTGCCATTTCCTTCTCCCTGATCAAGTCAGCAGACAGGCTGTTTTGGGTTGGTACAACCGTATCGGTTGGGGTAAGCTCCTGGGGTGCCCTCTCAACCAGGGTCTGGGCAGCAGGTTTACAGGAAAAAAAGCAAAGAAGTACTCCCAGCAAGGTAAACAGGCGATCAGTCTTGAAATTCACAGGTACTTTATTTTATAATTTATAAAAGTGACAAACCGGAACATGTCGAAGGGAGGTTTACCCTATCTCCTACCGTCCAGCCCTATCGATGGATTAAAATTAGGGAAATGCCGGCACAAAACTAAACAAACAAATGATAATGCGCTCCAAGAATAAAGGAATCGGTACAAACAAATTGATTTTGAAAAAGGAAGCCCGGCAATGGGAAGCATTTCGGATAAAGCGGGGCGATTTACCAGCGAGTGCTGCGATTAAAGAACGTGGAAAAAAACCATTCAATCTTCCAATTTTAGGAATAAGATTTAGTATTCTAAAAACAAGGATTTATATTTGTCGGGCTATAAATTAAAAAAAAGTAATCTAAGCATGCAATATATGCCTTGATCGGTCATCAACTGAAAAACTATTCCAAGATGAAATACAAACGAATTCTCCTGAAACTAAGTGGAGAAGCGCTAATGGGCGATAACAGTTATGGTATAGATTCCAAACGCCTGCAAGAATACGCTACAGAAATAAAAAATGTGCATGACCTGGGTGTGGAAATAGCCATCGTCATTGGAGGGGGGAATATCTTTAGAGGCGTGCAGGCTGGGAAAGTAGGTATCGATCGTGTTCAGGGAGATTACATGGGCATGTTGGCCACCTTGATAAACGCCATGGCCCTTCAAAGTTCGCTGGAGCAAAATGGCATGTACACACGCTTAATGTCGGGGATAAAGGTAGAAAGTGTCTGCGAGCCCTTTATCCGAAGAAGAGCGATCCGACACCTGGAAAAAGGAAGGATTGTCATTTTTGGGGCAGGAATTGGTAATCCTTATTTTACGACCGATTCGACGGCCAGCCTGCGTGCGATTGAAATCGAAGCAGAGGTAGTCTTAAAAGGAACCCGTGTAGACGGTGTTTACACGGCTGATCCGGAAAAAGACAAAAATGCAACGCGGTATGCTAGCATAACTTTTCAAGAGGTATACGAAAAAAACCTGAATGTCATGGACATGACGGCCTTTACCCTTTGTCAGGAAAACAACCTGCCGATTATCGTTTTTGACATGAACAAAACCGATAATCTGCTGCACCTGATACAGGGAAATGAAGTAGGAACATTGATTACATCTAACTAAAAAAGTCCAATGGAAGAGATCCAGTTACAATTAGAGGAAGCAAAATCATTGATGGAAAAGGCGGTTCAGCATACGTCAGCGGAGCTGCTCAAGATTCGTGCAGGAAAAGCCATGCCTAATTTTGTGGATGGAATCATGGTGATGTATTATGGAAACCCTACCCCGATTCAACAGGTAGCTTCCATCACTACACCGGATGCCAGAACCCTTGCGATCAAACCTTGGGAAAAGAACCTGATCCAGGAAATAGAGAAAGCCATTATCAACTCCGATTTGGGGCTGAATCCGCAGAATAACGGCGAAATGGTTTTGCTAACCGTTCCACCACTCACGGAAGAAAGAAGAAAGAACCTTGTCAAGCAGGTTAAAAATGAGTGCGAGAATGGAAAAATCAGCATTCGAACGATTCGCAAAGACACCAACGATGAACTCAAAAAGCTGCTCAAGGATGGCATATCTGAGGATGAAGTAAAGCGCGGAGAGGACACCGTCCAAAAATACACAGATGCTTATTCTTCTAAAATTGACGACCTGTTTGAAAAGAAGGAAGCCGAAATCATGAAAGTTTAATGCCAGCTAATTTAAACTTGGATGCGGATAAAAAAATAAAGAACAGACAGCTAGAAGCTGACTATTCTTTCCTGTATTAAACCTTACCTTCCAAAGTTAAGCAATTTGAGGAATAAAAAAAATCAGCATTTTTCTGTTTTACTGGTAAAAACAAAGGCCTTATCATTTTTTTGTGTAACCCATACACTTTTGTCTAAACCGACGAGATAGTTGGATGTTAAAAATGGATTTTCAAGCGACCAGTTGGAGGAGTATCAAAGGACGGAAGTTTTATATGGTAGAGAAATGCCCAAAATCGAACGTTGATTCCTACATTATAATCGAGATGATTATTTTTTTTTGTGGGAAACAAAGATTTATTGACTTCAATTTCTTTAATTAACTCGCACCTTTATTAATGAGTAGTTAGCCAAAGCAGCTGTTCTTTGAAAAATTAATTATATTTTTCACTTTTTTTAAAATCAGTTCTATTATCCGGAATTAACGTCTTTTAAAAGCCTATTGCATATGCCAAAAAATACCTTCACTTTTAAAGTGTTATTTTAACAATAACTTCAATTATTATTAACCTAATTAATTAAAGAATGCAAAACTATTTACCCAGAACAAAACTGTTTTTGTTGGGTTTGGCCTTGCTTTTAGCGAGCAGCCTGACAGTACATGCGCAGTCCAGGGAGGTGACGGGAACAGTCATTTCATCGGAGGACGACTTGCCCCTACCGGGGGTTTCGGTATTGGTGAAAGGCACCACTCGTGGTGCGGTGACCGATATTGACGGAAACTACCGGATAGCCTTACAACCCGGGGATGAAACGCTGGTTTTTTCCTTTGTGGGTTTTATTAAGCAGGAAGTTGCGATTGGAAACCAGAGTACCATTGACGTTACCCTTGCGCCGGACATGCAGTCCCTGAATGAGGTGGTGGTAGTCGGCTACGGAGAGCAAAAGAAGGAAACCATCACGGGTTCCGTGGCTACGGTAGAAGGTGCTGATTTGGTGAAATCTCCTGCGATGAACCTTACCAACTCCATTGCTGGTCGAATGGCCGGAGTAATTGCCGTAAACCGAAGCGGGGAGCCAGGCTATGATGGTGCTGGAATTCGTATTCGGGGTTCAAATACCCTTGGTAATAACGATGCCCTAATCGTAATTGACGGTATCCCTGCCCGAGCAGGTGGTATTGACAGACTTAATCCAAATGACATCGAGACCATCTCCGTATTGAAAGATGCTTCTGCCGCTATTTATGGAGCCAGAGCAGCAAACGGGGTAATTCTCGTTACTACCAAAAGAGGAAAAGAAGGCAAACCTGAATTAACCTATCAGTTCAACCAGGGCTTTGCCCAGCCTACCGTTATCCCCGAACTGGCAGATGCGGCTCAGTATGGAGAAATGTTGAATGACCTGAGTGTGTACGAACTACCTGTCAGTGAATGGCGATCAGCTACCGATGCCTTTCGTTCTACAGGTACCTACACCCGGCCAGACGGTCAAGAAAGAACAGCTCCTTTCAGTCCTGAGGCGTTAGCTTTGCACAGAGCGGGAACAGATCCCTGGAATTATCCCAACACGGACTGGTACGGAGAAACCTTGAAAACATGGTCGCCGCAGGTACGGCATAACTTACAATTGAATGGTGGATCGGAAAATCTACGATACATGGCCTCTCTGGGATATCAAAACCAGGATGCTTATTACAAAAATTCCGCCACCGGTTACAAGCAGTACGACATGCGGATCAACCTGGATGCAAAAATCAATGAATACATCGATTTGCAATTGGGGGTTTTAGCCCGTCAGGAATATCGATTCTTCCCTACCCGGGGTGCCGGAGCCATCTTTAGAATGCAGATGCGAGGAAAACCCCATGAGCCAGCTTTCTGGCCTGATGGCCGACCCGGACCGGACATTGAAAACGGAGAAAATCCGGTAGTCATCACTACCAACGCCACCGGTTACGATCGGGATACCCGAAACTATTTCCAAACCAACGGTGCCCTGAACATCAAAATTCCTGGGGTGGAAGGTTTGAAATTTCAGGGAACTGCGGCCGTGGATAACCTGAGCAGGTTTCAAAAAAGATGGGAAACTCCCTGGATTTTGTATCAGCGAGGTAATGGGTTTGAAGAGGATGGCGTTACTCCTGTCCTGGTGCCCAGCGAAAGAGGGCCTGCAGAGCCCCGGTTAAGACAAACCAATATCAACCAATTGAACATCCTCCTGGGAGGTGTGTTTAGTTACGAGAAGCAAATCGGGGACCATGTAATAAATGCCTTGGCCGGTGTAAACCAGGAAACCGTGGAGGGAGACGATTTCTTTGCCTATAGAAGGTACTTTATTTCTCCTGCCATTGATCAGATGTTTGCCGGTGGCGATGCTGAAAAAGACAATGGTGGTGGTGCCTTTGAGCGTGCTCGTCTCAATTACTTTGGTCGGGTAGCCTATAATTACCAGGAAAAATACCTGTTTGAATTCCTTTGGAGATACGATGGTTCCTATATTTTCCCGGAGCCTACCCGATTCGGTTTCTTTCCGGGTGT
>JAWLFL010000010.1:0-43534 GCA_041685605.1 Cyclobacterium sp.
AGCAAAAACTCCTCTCCCTCGTGGGGTGTGGTAATGGGCTGAAAGGAGTCCTTCCCGTATTTTTCGTAATGCCCGGAAGTTTCGTACAAGGCCTTGTGTCCGATGTGCGGGGTAATTACCTGTTGATAGCCCGAATGGTCTTGCTCTTTTTTCAAAAAGCTGACCAGGCGTTCCCGAAGCAGGGTTCCTTTGGGCAGCCACAGGGGTAGGCCCATCCCGACCTTTTCCGAAAAGGTAAACAACTCCAACTCCTTGCCCAGCTTGCGATGGTCTCTTTTCTTAGCTTCTTCCAGCATTTCCAGGTGTTCCTTCAGCTCCTTGGCTTTGGGGAAGGTAATGCCGTAAATACGGGTCAGCATTTTATTATGCTCATCCCCCCGCCAGTAGGCCCCGGCGATATTGAGTAATTTGACCGCCTTTACAAATCCCGTATGCGGGATATGCGGCCCCCGGCAGAGATCGGTAAATCCGCCCTGCTTGTAAAACGTGATGCTGCCATCCTGCAGTCTTTCCAGCAAGTCCAGCTTGTATTCGTCGCCCTTGTTTTCGTAGTAACGAACGGCATCACCCTTGGAAATTTCGCTACGGATATACTCGTTTTTCTGGCGCGCCAGTTCCACCATTTTGGCTTCAATTTTTTCCAGCTCAGCGCCTTCGAGGGTTTTGTCCCCAAAGTCCACATCGTAATAGAACCCCTGTTCTATCGGTGGTCCGATACCAAATTTGATCCCGGGATAAAGTGCCTCCAGTGCTTCGGCCAGCAGGTGGGCGGAGGAGTGCCAAAAAGTGGATTTCCCTTCTTTATCATGCCAGGTGAGCAGGGAAATACTAACGTCTTTGTTTATGGGCCGGGTGGCATCCCAGACTTCCCCGTCGACCTTTGCCGCCAGGACGTTTCGGGCCAGCCCCTCGCTGATGCTCTTGGCGATATCCAGGCCGGTGACCCCTTTCTCAAAAACCCGTACCGACTGGTCGGGAAAGGTTACATTAATTTCATTTTCGGATTTTGACATGCTTTCGCTTACGGTTTGTATTCACCTTTACAAACAGGTGTTTTTTAACGGACTGCAAATATGCACATTCGGAAGGGTAAATAAAAGGGGAAGCAGGCCTTATCCCGGGGATGGAAATAATGGGGGTGGGATGGCTGATCGTAGGCTGGGCTGTATTGTTGATTATTTGGGCAATATTGAATGCAGGCCTACCTAAACTTTACCGGCTTTTTCTGCCATTTGTTAATCTAAGTAGCCTAGAGCACTATTTTTAAGCTATTCGACCATCTTTATGATAAGTTCAATATTCCAAAAGTCTCATTATACGGTTTTGAGATATCTATTATTTCAAACGTTGGATTTATTCGTTTTCGAAGAATTGAAAAAGTACTTTGGGATCGCTTGTCCGAAGTAACAAAATAGGTGATTGATTTGTCAAGATCGGCTTGAGCAAATAGTTTTGAATCATTCGGAATGATCGCCCGTGGAGAAAGTTTCTCTTTACCAATCCTATTTTCCTCAAAAATTGCTTCTGCAAATAATCCAGTCCTTTTTGCGTGGTCTAAATTGAAAGGGATTATTTGAATATTCCTCAGCGGTAACTCATCAATATTTCCTTTAACACAATACTCCGCAATGGAAATAGTCGAAAGCTTAAGGCTAATTTCATTCTCCAGAAAATATTGAAAATATCGCTTGGCGTTTGAGTGTAGTGGGTCTTCGTCATTCAATAATCTAATAAAGAAGCTCGTATCTAATAGTACACTATGCCTCATACCCTCCTCTAATGTTTTTAAGCCAATCATCTGCATCTATTCCGCTCCAACTTTTCTTGGCTTTAGTAATCAAAGAAGCAAGATAATGAGCATCAAATTTGGGATTGTAATTAATCAATTCAACAAGCTTTAATGACTTGGGATCAAGTTCTCCAGTCTCAAGATTCTGTTTACCAGTGGCCCGAACACCAAACTTTCTATACAACAGGTTTTTTTCTTGTTCCATTAAAAAGTCCTGACCGGTCTCAATCGCTAAATAACCAAAGTCATCCGTGTCAATATGAATGTTAGCTTTACTTTTTCCACCTGCATCTTTAAGGGTGCCATAAAAGTAAAATTCAGCATCCGCCCATTTACTTTCCGTTCTAAAAAAACCTGTGTTTGGACTTATGGAAAGCTCAACACTGTTTTTTACCGAGGTACTAAAGTGAAATTCATAGTTTTTTTCCTGAGCAAGTTGCTGAATGCTTTCCAATGCTCTGGCGGTCTTTACATCCAGGAAATCAATTGAATTGGACACTTGAATTTGAGCCAAAACAGCACTAAATCCAATTATATATTGTATAGGCGTTTTGAAAACATGCCTTACTGACCCTTCTTGAATGTTGTAGGTGATAAGGGGGCGATCTTTTTTACTATTGGGATATAGCAAATCCTCTACATTTTGCAATAAACTAGCAATATGCTTTATATCGTAGTTATCAGGTTTCAAAGCTAAATTTCCTGATTTACCAATCACTCTGATCTCTATGTCGCCTATTTTGTCCACGATAAAATGAAAAACTTTTTAGATAAAAAATATTTCTGACTTAATTCACCTATATACTTCTGCTTTTAATATTTCTATTTCCCTACTCTAAATTCTTATCAATTTTTAAAGACGAGTTCTGTAGATAGCGACTTGCCTTTTCTCCTCCATTAATCGCCTCAAATTAATGATTTCGGATCTGGAAACAAAGGAGAAGGCTTGCCTTTTTTATGCTGCCCGGGGCGGCCGAACTGATAAAAAGTGTGTCCGAGGGGCATCAAGCCGAATTTGAGGTTGGAAAAACAAAATCACTAACGAATAAAATTACCCAAGGCCTCCCTTTTTCTAATCGTAATGAAACCTGCATTTTGCTATCAAAATTTCATCCGCTTTCACCTGATAGATGAGTCGATGTTCGCCATTAATCCTCCTGGACCAAAAACCGGCATACTTGTATTTCAGTGGCTCGGGTTTACCGATTCCGTCAAATGGGTTCCTTGCAATATCCTTTATCAGGGAATTAATCCGCTTCAGCATTTTTTTGTCCGTCTGCTGCCAATACAAGTAGTCTTCCATTTCATATCCGAAACAGTAGAGATTTCGTGACCATTGAAATCCCATTTTAGTTTCTTTGGAAGGTTCTCATCAAGCAACAGTTTCATAAATTTTGGCTATATTTCCAGAGGTTAAAATCTTATGTGCAATTTCAAGTACACCAATCGCTTGTTCCCTGGAAACGCTCGTAAAATCTTCCAAAAAATCATCCATTGAAATCCCTTTTTCTAAATGCCAGAATAAAGTTTCTACCGGCACTCTGGTTCCACTAAACACAGGCTGGCCACTTTGAATAGCTGGACCAATCGTAATTTATTTCTCAATATTTTCCATATTCAAATACACGAAATTAACTGTCACGATGGTTTAGTCAACCGTACGAACTAAATTTGCGTTAGGTAAAATACGCTATTAGGTTAACCTGGGTTTTATTCGGAAATGGTGATTCTAGAAACTATAGGGATTGTGTTTCACGCAGCGAAATAAAATCCCATAAACCTGTTTTATCAAGTGGCTAACCTCGGAAAGACCCTAAACCAAAACCTCTGAAAAAACCCGCCGCGACCGCTGCGAATCCTTGGCGGCCGCTGCGAGAAACAATCGTTACGGCATTACCTCCGAAAATTGATTTCACGCTGCAATCCCAACCAAGACGCGGCGAACGCAGCGAAACGAAAATCCATAAACCTGTTTTACCAAGTGGCTAACCTCGGAAAGATCGTAAATTAAAACCTCCGAAAAGACCCGCTGCGAACGCTGCGAACCCTTGGCGATCGCTGCGAGAAATAGCTTACGGCAGTACCTAAAAAAAAGGTTTCACGCGGCGGGCGCAACGAAGACGCGGCGAACGCGGCGAGATGAAAACCTATTTGACGGGTGTCATCAACTTTGTCACCTCGGAAAGAAGGTAAATCAAAACATTTGAAAAGACCCGCTGCGAACCCTTGGCGACCGCTGCGAGAAATAGCCTACGGCTGTACCTAAAAAAAAGGTTTCACGCTGCGAGCGGAAACGCTAATTAAAACAAGCCCAGTTGATCCTCCTCATCTTCATCCTCCCCATCTTCCTTTTTCTTTAGATCAAAATTCACGGTGGAGCCGACCGAGAGGTTATCTTCGCCCTTGCCGCCCGCTTTCTTATCCGGTGAAGCGACAAGTTCTACGGCTTTTACGGTATGGTTACTCAGACGGTTTCCAACGGCTCGCCAACCCTTCACATCGATAAGCATGTCCATGTCGTACACGTTCTCATCCACCTCTTTACCTTTTTGAAGTTTCACCTTCACCTGTGGTTGTTTTTCGGTGGTTACCACGGTCAAACGGGAATTCTTATGGTCGGAGATGAAGTTGAATTTTTTATTTAGCGTGGACGTTTCCACCAAAAACCGTTTCACATAATGGTTTTTACTGGCTCCATCAAAATAGATGGCGGACACCACCCGTTCCGAATCGAACTTTTCCACATGCATCAGGTTTTCCTGATCGTAGCGGTTGGTCAGCTCAAAGTTGGTCAGCTCGTAGCTGCCATCTTTGTAAAAGGCGAGGATCTTATCATCTCCCAGGAAGTTGCCTACCCTTTTACCCCGCTCGTCGGTATTCAGCCTACCAACAGAAGGGTCGTAATAAATATCCAACCCTCCCAGGGTGGAAACACCCTCCATTTTCAATTGTATTTTGCGCACGGGGTATTTGGTCAGGATATTGCCCTGAGCTCCCCGGCCCTTGATCTCAATGTCCTTGAAATCAAAATCAAATACTTTAACCCTTGCTTTGCTGCCAGCGGTCAGGTAAACGGTGATGATTTCGGCTTCGCCATTGGCGTTGGCTGTAAAATACAAGATCCGCGAGCCTTTGCTGCCTTTGGTAAGCACGTACTCCCGGTCACGGGTAACACTCAACACCTGAAACCGCTTGATCATTGCCCGGCCCGAGGCTCCTTCCAGGTACACCAGGTTATACACCATGCGCTCGTCCCCTTTTCGGTATACCGCCGCATGGATAATGTCCTTGCCAACGAATACCTTGTCCTGGATTTTAGTAACCACACAGATTCCGTCTTTACGAAATACAATGATATCGTCCAGGTCCGAACAATCGCAGATGAACTCGTCCTTTTTCAGCCCGTAACCGATAAATCCATCGGCCCGGTTGATGTACAACTTGGCATTGTTTGCCGCCACTACATTGGCAGAAATGGTGTCAAAAGTTCGGATTTCGGTCTTCCTTTCCCTCCCTTTGCCGTATTTGCTCAGCAGGTTTTTATAATACTGAATGGCGTATTCGGTCAGGTTTTCCAGGTGGTGATTGACTTCTTCCAGCTCTTCCTTAAGCTTCCGCATCAACTCATCCGCCTTAAAGGTGTCGAATTTGGAAATACGTTTGATCTTGATTTCAGTCAGGCGGATGATATCATCCCGGGTAATCTCCCTGTAAAACTCCGGCTTGAAGGGATCCAGGCCCTTGTCGATGGTTTCAATTACAGCCTCCCAGGTTTCGCATTCCTCGATATCCCGGTAGATCCTGTTTTCAATAAATATTTTTTCCAGAGAAGAAAAAAGCAACTTCTCCATCAATTCCCCTTTCCGAATTTCCAGTTCCCGGTTCAGCAGGGTTTTGGTCTGCCTTGTGTTGTATTCCAGAATC
Organism: Cyclobacterium sp.; assembly: GCA_041685605.1. Lineage (GTDB taxonomy): Bacteria > Bacteroidota > Bacteroidia > Cytophagales > Cyclobacteriaceae > Cyclobacterium. Next base: position 5,714 of record JAWLFL010000010.1, read on the forward strand.
TGATTTACCGTCAGGAAAACCGGTTTCTCTTCGATAATCACACAGGCATTAGGAGAAATGCTTACCTCGCAATCGGTAAAGGCATACAGGGCATCAATGGTCATGTTGGGCGACTGCCCCGGAGCCAATTGCACCTGAATTTCCACGTCTTTGGCAGTATTATCCACCACTTTTTTAATCTTAATCTTGCCTTTATCGTTTGCTTTGATAATGGATTCGATTACTGAATTGGTGGTGGTTCCGTAGGGAATGTCTTTGATCAGCAGGGTTTTGTTGTCCTCTTCTTCTATTTTTGCCCGGACTTTGATGCGTCCTCCCCGCAGGCCCTCATTATACTCGGAAAAATCTGCCAGTCCCCCTGTATTGAAATCCGGCAGCAGGTTGGTTTTCTTTCCTTTGAGAACCTGAATGGAGCCTTCGATGAGCTCGCAGAAATTATGGGGGAGAATCTTGGTACTCAGGCCCACGGCAATGCCCTCCACGCCCTGCGCCAGCAGCAAGGGGAATTTTACGGGCAAGGTAACCGGCTCCTTTTTTCTACCATCGTAGGATAGCTGCCATTCGGTGGTTTGCGGATTGAACACCACATCCAGCGCAAACTTGGACAAGCGCGCCTCGATATATCGGGCAGCTGCCGCCCCGTCACCGGTCCGCACATCTCCCCAATTGCCCTGGGTTTCAATCAGCAAGTCCTTCTGTCCCAGATTGACGATTGCATCCCCGATGGAAGCATCCCCGTGGGGATGGTACTGCATGGATTGACCGATTATATTCGCCACCTTATTGAATCGGCCATCGTCCATTTCCTTCATGGCATGGAGAATCCTGCGCTGCACGGGCTTAAATCCATCCTCAATGGCTGGCACGGCACGTTCCAAAATTACATAGGAAGCGTAATCTAAAAACCAGTCTTTGTACATTCCGGTGACCGGAATGGAATCGTGTAAGCTCGAATCCCCGTTCTCGGGGTTAGTATCATTATCACTCATATTTTATTCCAATAATTCCAAATAGCAATAGTAGAAAACACCAATAAAACGAAGACAAGGTTTCCAAAAAGGAAATAATCATTGGATATTTTATCTTTCTCATTTTTTAGTAGGGTACCTATTTTAAAAGCGCCAAATAATATAAAATATTTCACTAAAAATGAAATAATAAGAACCTATTTCTTAGATAAATAGGAAGCTATCAGACTGCCTCGGTCTCCTCCTCGGTTGTTTTTACCGCCGGATCCTCAAAAACAATATCCTTTTCGATCTTCAGGTTATCGATGATAAAGGTCTGCCGGTTGGGGGTGTTTTTTCCCATGTAAAAACTCAACAAGTCTGCAATCTTGGTTTCCTTATTGAGAATGATGGGTTCCAGCCGGATATCTTCACCGATAAAAGTGCCGAATTCGTCGGGGGAAATTTCACCTAAACCTTTAAATCGAGTGATTTCGGCCGTTTTTCCGAGCTTATGGATCGCTCGTTGCCGCTCCTCATCGGTGTAGCAATAAATGGTTTCCTTTTTATTTCTTACCCGAAACAAGGGGGTATCCAATATGTACAAATGCCCGTTTTTCACCAGATCGGGAAAAAATTGCAGAAAATAGGTCATGATCAATAGCCGGATATGCATGCCATCCACATCCGCATCCGTAGCAATAACGATTTTTCGGTACCGCAAGCCTTCAATTCCATCTTCAATGTTCAAGGCATGCTGCAGCAAGTTGAATTCTTCGTTTTCATACACTACCTTTTTGGTCATGGAATAGCAATTCAACGGCTTTCCTCTCAGTGAGAAGACAGCCTGCGTTTGCACGTTCCTGGATTTTGTAATGGACCCGGAAGCAGAATCACCCTCGGTAAGAAAAAGCATGGTCCCATCCTTCAACTCCGCATCTGCTTTTTGGTCATCGTAATGCACGCGACAATCGCGGAGCTTTTTATTATGCAGGTTGGCCTTTTTGGCCCGTTCATTGGCCAGCTTTTTGATACCGGAAATTTCCTTTCGCTCCCTTTCCGACTGTAGGATGCGCTTCAGCAAGGCATTGGCCGTGTCCGGGTTTTGATGCAAGTAATTGTCCAGCTCCACTTTCACAAAGTCGTTGACGAATGTCCGGAGGGTGGGTCCGTCAGGTCCTACACTGTGGGAACCCAACTTGGTCTTGGTCTGCGACTCAAAGACCGGCTCCTGCACCCTTACGGCGATGGCTGCGACCACACTTTGACGAATATCGGAGGCATCGTAATCCTTTTTGAAGAAATCCCGTACCGATTTCACGATGGATTCCCTGAAAGCTGCCAGGTGGGTACCCCCTTGGGTCGTAAATTGGCCGTTCACAAAGGAGTAATATTCCTCCCCGTATTGATTGGAATGGGTGATGGCTATTTCGATATCGTTTCCTTTCAGATGGATAATGGGATACCTGCGGCTTTCGTCATCCACTTTTCTATCCAGCAGGTCCCTCAAGCCATTTTGAGAGAAAAACTTTACTCCGTTAAAATTTATGGTCAATCCTGAATTTAGGAACGCATAGTTCCAGATCTGGTTTTCCAGGTATTCCGGAATAAAATGGTAATTTTTAAAAATCGTTGCATCAGGAGAAAAAACGATTTTGGTTCCGTTTCGCTCCGAGGTTTTTTCGATTTTACTATCTTCCTTCAATTCCCCCATCTGAAACCGAGCCACCTTGCACTCTCCTTCCCGGAAGGATTGCACCATAAAATTTTCGGAAAGGGCATTTACGGCTTTGGTACCAACTCCATTCAGGCCTACGGATTTTTGAAAAGCCCCTGAATCGTATTTTCCGCCGGTATTGATCTTGGACACGCAGTCGATCACTTTCCCCAGGGGAATACCGCGCCCGTAGTCCCTGATCTCCACTTTGTGTTCGCTAATTTTTACCTCGATGGTGCGCCCATGCCCCATCATGTGTTCGTCTATGCTATTATCCAAGATTTCCTTAACCATCACATAGATGCCGTCGTCCTGGGCACTGCCATCCCCCAACTTGCCTATGTACATGCCGGGCCGCAGTCGGATATGCTCCTTCCAGTCAAGGGATTTAATGCTGTCTTCTGTATAATTTGCGTTTGCTGCCATAAACTTTACTAATTCAACTTAAAATGGTACCTGACTTTACCTGCTTTATTTTTCCGGCAATCAGGTAAAAAAGACCCAACACCCATACCAGCATCAAGACCGGAGCCAGGTAAAAAAAGAAATTGTATTCTGAACTGCCGATTCCATTTTGGTTACTGATGCTGTATATGTAAAAAACCAATACGGCCGTGGCAAGATTGAGCACAGCGATAAACGAATACATCCATGCCAGCATCTTGTCCCGATACACATCGCCCACCGGGAACAAGCGATTCAAGGCGGCATTTAATTTCATCTCCATCAGCTTCGCCGGGACGATCAATAAGACATTGTATACCAGGAATAGTGCAATGGCACCATAAAAAAAACCCTCCTTGCTGATCTGCTTCAGCGGCATCCCTTCCTTGCTAGCCGCATAGGTGGCAAATTCGGGCAGTGCCGCATAGGCGTAAAGAAGCAGAAACAAAAACAGCCCAATGGTAAGAAAATAGAATACTTTGGCAAAACGGGTGTACATGGTTTTTAATTTAAAGTGCTAATATAAATATTTATCCAGTACCAAATTTGGAAAGTTCCGCCGCCTTTTCAGAAAATACCTTGGCCCAGGGGCTAATCACTTGAATTCCAGGATGCGGTCCATTTCCTCACCGATACCGTGGAGAATCAATTTATCGGGATAGACCCGAACCACCGCCCCCGAGACCGGCGACTGCGACTCCACCATCCCCAGTAGGGTGAGATGGTGCACGCCCTGGGCATCTTTTACATAATTACCCTCATGATGATGCCCGGAAAACCAGGCAACCAAAGCCGGAGAATGACCGATACTCTCCAGCACCTCCTGACTATTGAGCAGGTGCAGCCCATTTTCCGGAAGGAGCGGGTAGTGGCAGAACACGATTACTTTTCTTCCGGCTTCCTCGGCATTTTTCACCTTGGAAACCAACCAATCCATTTGTTTTTCACCAATGCCCCCATTCCAAGGTTTGGCATTATTGGCACCGGAAGCTTCCAGCCGGGCCATTAATTCACTGGCTTTCCGGTGATTTTCAGTACCCTCCGGATGACCTTCCAGGCTAATATCCATGCCATCGAGCACCAAAAAAAGGATGTTTCCCTTTTCGAAGGAATAGTAGCCAGATGGGTTTCCCAGCTTGTCACCAACTTTAGCTTTCAAGCTGTCCGCTACCGAAAAATCATGATTGCCCCAAACATGATGTAAGGGTGCCCTGGCGGCCTCCAAAAGGCCTAGTGGCGCATCGAAACTTGCAAAATCCCGATCGATCAGATCCCCCAGACTTACGATAAAATCCGGTTCAAACGCATTTAGAAAAGGAATGGTTTGCTCCAGAATGGCCAGGGTACCCCGGTAATTTCGTTTTCCAGCCGTCTCTGCGTCCGCATATTGCACGTCGGCAATTAGCCCAAAAGCAAAGCTTTGCTGCTCGGTATTTTCTCCCAGAAGTGTGTTCATTTTATCGGCGTATCGTTCTCCCAGCAAAACCTGACTGGGACTATCAAAGTGCGTACTGTCAAAGGTGGTCGTCCCATAGGAAGGGACCACCGCCGTGTGCGATACCCTTTCCGGGAGTAGCAGTAATTTTTCATTCAACGGTTTTCTCGATTCTTTGTCTTCCGAAAGTTGTCCGGCCACAAAAGGTAAATTTGGCAAAAACAGCGAATCCCGAAGGGCACCAATGAACTGGCTAATCTGCTCCAGGTACAGGTCGGGTTGGCTGGCGTTGGATTCGCCCTGGTGCCAAATCACTCCGCGAAGGATGCCGTCTCTGGAAGCGAGCCGGGCCCTTTGCAGCATGTCCCTGAAAAACGGGGTTCCTGGCATCCATTCCTCAATGGCACTCCCCCCTTTGGCATTGACCACAAGCCCGATGTCTTTATTTTCCTGAAGGCTTTTCATCTTCCTGGCAAATCCGTAGGCAGGGCTCAGCCGCTGCATGCTGCTATCTTTTCGGATGCTAGAGTGAATGTTGAGGGGATTTCTGGCGGGGACCCAATCCTCCCCGGTAAACAAAAAGACCCCTTCAAGGGGTTCGGAAAGATCCGGCTGAATGCTGGCCCTTCCTGCCATGTTGGATTGGCCAATGGCCAGGTAGATATCCAAATCCTTGGATTCCTGGGCAGCTACCTGCCAACATAGCTGCCAACCAAAAAGGATTAGCAATAGTCTTTTAATCGAAACGCTCATACAGATAGTAAATCAGGTTATGGTGAGTTGCCGGATCAAGAATAAAGAAAATCTTTCGGAATTCATTCCGCTTTTTAAAGAAGTTCCTTTATAACAAATCGAAGGTCTTCCGCATGGCGAAAATCTTCCGAATCTGCTCTGCCAGTAAAGAACTTTGGGCAAAATTAAGGGTTTGCTGCCCGTCGGAATAAGCTTTATCCGGGTTTTCATGGGATTCGTAAATGATCCCGTCAGCACCCGCCATCACGCCTGCCAAGGCCATCTGTGGTACAAACTCCCGAATACCAATGCCATGGGACGGATCTACCACCACCGGTAAATGGGACTTGGATTTGAGAATCGGTACGGCATTCAGGTCCAGGGTGTTTCTACTTGCTTTTTCATACGTACGGATACCCCGTTCACATAAAATCAGCTTTTCGTTGCCACCGGAAAAAACATATTCGGCCGATTGTAACAGCTCCTCAATGGTGCCGGAAATGCCGCGCTTGATCAAAACGGCCTTATCCGCCTTTCCCAATTCATCCAGCAAATTGAAATTTTGGGTGTTTCTGGCTCCTACCTGGAATACGTCTACGTAATCGTACATTTCCTCAATTTGAGAAACCTGCATCACTTCTGTGACGATTTTAATTCCCGCAGCTTTTGCCAGGCGATGCCATAGTTTGAGCCCATCCATCCCAAGCCCTCTGAATGCATAGGGACTACTCCTGGGCTTGAAAACACCTCCCCGCATCATGGTTAGGTTATTTTCCTTCATATGGTTGATCACCTTCACAATCTGCTCCTCCGATTCAATGGAGCAAGGACCGGTGATGATCGCCATCTCCCCACCCTGGATAGCAATCCCATCTCCCAGATCAATACGGGTAGGTTTGACTTTCCATTTTTTTGAAACCAGTTTGTATTCATCCGAAACAATGTGAATGTCCTGAATCCCCTCCAATGCTCCGATTTTCCGAATATCAAAGGCCTTCTTTCCGATACCGATGAGGTAATCGCCCATCTGTGTTTTGACTTCTGTAACGGTATACCCCAGACCGGTCACTTGTTGTATTAACGTTTCCTTCTGTTCGTAACTGATCTCCTGTTTGAGCTGTATTATCATGATAGAATGCCTTGAATGTATTCGTTAATATCTTTTTTTAAGTCGGTTGATTCCCGCAATACGTTGATAAAGGCACTGCCAATAATCGCCCCATGAGAATGGGCAGAAGCGGTTTGAAAGGAGGGTTTGTCCGAAATCCCAAAACCAATTAATCGGGGATTATTTAGTTTCATGGCTTTTACCCGCTCAAAATAAGCCAATTGCTCGGGAGTGATCTCCTTTTTGGCTCCGGTGATACTTGCCGAAGAAACCATATAGATAAACCCGTCTGTATGCCGGTCAATTTGTCGTATCCTTTCTTCAGCCGTTTGTGGAGAAATCAGAAAGGTATTTCGCAAGTCGTACGCATCAAAAATTTCCTTGTATTCGGAAAGGTACTGTTGCATGGGCAAGTCAGGCAAAATCAGGCCGTCGATTCCTACTTCTTTACATTTTTTGCAAAATGCCTCCATACCGTACTGCACTACGGGGTTAAGGTATCCCATCAGGATCACGGGAATGCTTACTTTTCCCCGCAGTTCCTTTAATTGCTCAAAAAGCAATTTCAGGGTCATGCCATTTTTCAACGCCTGATTATTGCTTTCCTGAATAGTAGGACCATCGGCTATGGGATCCGAATAAGGGACTCCTATCTCAATGATATCGGCACCGGCCGCTTCTATGGACTCCATGATGTTCAGCGTATCCTCAAGCTGCGGAAAACCAGCGGTAAAATAGATGGATAAAATGCGCTCCTTTTTCCGTTTAAATAATTCGTCTATGCGGTTCATATCTACTAGTAATTTCCCCATTTGATGTAGGTATCTAAATCTTTGTCACCCCGGCCCGAGAGATTGATGATAATCACATCGGTAGGTTCGTATTGGATCTGATTTAGGGCTGAAAAAGCATGTGCCGATTCGATGGCCGGGATGATTCCCTCCAGCCGGCTTACCTCTATACCTGCCTGCATGGCATGCTCATCCTCCACAGCTACAAACTCTCCCCTGCCCGAGTCAAACAGATGCGCATGCACCGGACCAATGCCCGGATAATCCAGGCCGGCCGAAATGCTGTGAGGCTCCACCACTTGTCCATCGTCGGTTTGCATCAGTAGCGTCTTGCTGCCATGTAAAATCCCTGGTTTTCCAAGCAAGGTAGTGGCTGCAGACTTACCAGAAGACACTCCCAGTCCGGCAGCCTCAACCGCGATTAAGCGTACAGAAGGTTCGTTGTAATAATGGTAAAAAGAACCGGCCGCATTGCTGCCGCCCCCGACACAGGCAATGACCAGATCTGGGTTTTCCCTGCCTTCCTTTTCCTTGAGTTGTGCCTTCATTTCCGCAGAAATCACGGATTGAAAACGGGCTACCATTTCCGGATACGGGTGGGGCCCTACCACCGAACCAATTATATAATGAGTGTCTACCGGGTTATTGATCCACTGACGCATGGCTTCATTGGTGGCATCCTTCAAGGTTTTGCTTCCCGAATTGGCAGGCACCACGGTTGCTCCCAGTATTCGCATGCGCTCCACGTTGGGCTTCTGTCTCTCCATGTCCACGGCTCCCATATACACCGTGCATTCCATGCCCATCAGAGCGCAGACAGTGGCCGTGGCGACTCCATGTTGTCCGGCTCCGGTTTCGGCAATGATGCGCTTTTTATTAAGCTTTTTAGCCAAAATGATCTGGCCTACAGTATTATTGATTTTGTGGGCACCGGTATGGCAGAGATCTTCCCGCTTGAGGTATATCTTGGCTTTGTATTTCTCCGAAAGCCGTTTGGCGAGAAATAAGGGTGTAGGCCTGCCCACATAGTCTTTCAAAAGGGAATCAAACTCTTCCCGAAAAGCAGGAGATTCCATAATCAGTTCGTAATTCTCCCGCAACTCTTCGATATTGGGATAAAGCATTTCGGGAATATAGGCTCCGCCAAATTGCCCATAAAATCCATTTTCGTCAACTTTTATCATCGGTATATCCATTTATTCTTTGGTTTTCTGTAGTTGTTGTCTGATCTCCAAGGCAAATTCCCGCACCAGGCTCAGGTCTTTTAGTCCCGGTCTGATCTCAAATTTTGAATTGATATCAATACCTGCCATGTGCGGAGCGGACTGGTACAGGTCCACCAACTCCCCAGCCTGGTCTGCCTGAATTCCCCCACTGAGTACAAACGGTTTGTGGAAGGGGTATTGTTTAATAATTTCCCAGTTAAATTGATGGCCGGTACCTCCATACGAAGGACCGTCGGTATCTAGCAGGAAATAGTCCACGAGTTCTTCATAGGCTTCCAAACCCTGCCAGGACCATTCCTTTCCGATCCGAAACACCTTGATCAGGGAGATCCCTGTCAGGTTTTTGATTTCCCTTACTTGCTCCAGCGATTCATCTCCATGAAGTTGGACCTTATCCAGCCCGTAATCCCTCACAACTCCCTGGATCTCGTCCGGACTGGCGTTTACAAATACACCTACCTTCGGCAAGGACAGGCGCTGATAAAATTCCGGGTCCACAGAATATCCCGGAACATACCGTTTGGAGGGAGGATAGAATATCATCCCCACCCAATTCACCAGACCGAGTTCTTCGAGTCCCCGAATATTTTCGGGATCTGCCATGCCACAGACTTTTATGATCATGCCCCGGTGTTTTGAGCTTGCGATGTCAGTAATGTTCGGTACTGATTCATGAAATTATACGCTGCCTGATGGGGCCGAATGGTTTTCATAAAGCTTTCTCCAATTAGAAAACCCTCAAAACCGGCTTGTTTTAGCAGTACCAGCGTAGCCGGGTCAGAAAGTCCACTTTCCGAGATTCTGATAAACGTGTCGGGTATCACCTGAATCAATTCCAGGGAGGTTTCTATGTTTACCTCAAAGGTTTTCAGGTTCCGGTTATTTACGCCTACCAGATCTACGTATTCGTTTAGGGAGGCATCCAATTCTTCGCGGTTGTGAACTTCCAACAGCACTTCCATTCCCAGCTCTTTCGCCAGAGCAGCCAGTTCCCGGATTTTTTGAGGTGTCAAAGCGGCAGCTATTAGCAAGATGCAATCTGCTCCCAGGGCCCTGGACTCGATTAGTTGGTAGGCATCCACCATAAAGTCTTTACGGAGGATGGGACAGTAATTAAATTTCCTGGCCAGTTTCAAGTCCTCTGCCGATCCTCCAAAATAAGTATCATCGGTGAGCACCGAAAGGGCGGAAGCTCCGGCTTGCATGTATCCAATGGTTATTTTTTCTATCGCTGCCGTTGAATTGATCCAGCCCTTTGATGGGGACTTTCTTTTGAACTCGGCGATGATGCCTGTTTTTTCCGGATCAGTTACGTATTTCCTCATCGAAACCACCGGGCTTCCAAAAAACAGGCTTTTCTCCAACAATTTCTCCGGGTAGAGTGCCTTTCGCTCAGCTACTTCTTCTTTTTTATGGGCAATAATGGTATCCAATATGTTCATATCAATGAGTAGTTATGGAAGTTTGTGGATCGATCATTTTTTTAAATACCTTAAAAGCCGTTCCATTTTTAAGGGTTTCCGTAGCCACTTCCCTGGCCTTCTGAAAGGTCCACTCTGGTCTGGAGGTGAGCAAGGCCGCTGCTGCATTGGCAATTACCACTGATTCCTGTGCGGGGCTTCCCTTACCTTGCAGGATATCGGTAAATATTTTGGCTGATTCCTCTACCGTAGCCCCACCCATGATCGCTTCCGGAGACACGGGCTCAAAACCCAGGCCCTGCGGATTTACGACCTGTTCCCCGGCATTGGAAATCCACTTCAAATCTCCGGTAAGGGATATTTCGTCGTATCCATCCAGGGAATGCAAGATGCTAAATCGTACCTCGTTGTTTTGGTAAAGGTACCCATACAAACGGGCTAGTTCAAGACTAAAAACACCCACCAATTGTTTTTTTGGGAAACTAGGATTTACCATGGGGCCAAGCATGTTGAAAAACGTTTTTACACCCAACTCTTTTCGTACCGGCCCGATGTGTTTCATAGCGGGGTGAAACAAGGGGGCATGCAGAAAGCAGATCCCTGCCCGATCCAGACTCCTTTTAATTTCGTCTACGTCGTTGGTAAATTCATACCCAAAATGCGCCAGCAGGTTGGAGGAGCCGCAAACGGAGGATACCCCCACATTTCCATGCTTGGCAACCGGCTGACCGGCCCCGGCAACAATAAAGGAAGCCAGGGTAGATATGTTAAAGGTATCTTTACCATCCCCACCGGTGCCGCAAAGGTCAATGGCATCGTATTCAGGGATATTGACCGGTATGCATCTTTCCAGCATGGCCTCCCGGAAACCCATGAGTTCCTCCACCCGAACGCTGCGCATCATAAATATGGTCAAAAAAGCAGCCATCTGGCTTTGGTTTACCTCTCCTGAGGTCATTTCTTTTAAAACCCCTTTTGCCTGTTCCTTATTAAGGGTTTTGTGTTCAATCAGGTGATTCAGAATTTCTTTCATGATCCAGTGGTTTATTCTCCTTCAATCCAGTTTTTAATTATTTCCACCCCGTGTTCGGTCAAAATACTTTCGGGGTGAAATTGCAGGCCTTTTACCTGGTACTTAACGTGCCTGACAGCCATTATTTGCCCATCCGGTGTTTTGGCTATCACCTCCAGTTCTTGTGGCAGCAGGGTTTCATCAATCACCCAACTGTGATACCTCCCCACGGTGAAAAATTCAGGCAGCCCTGTGAATAGCGGGTCCGGTTGAATCCGCACCTTGGAAGCCACTCCATGTACTACCTCGCTAAGGTTTATCAACCCTCCGCCAAAGGCCTCACCTATGGCCTGGTGCCCCAAACACACGCCCAGGATATCTTTGGTGGGTGCGTATTTTTTGATCAGTTCCGGCATGATCCCGGCTTCTGACGGAATCCCCGGACCGGGTGATAGCAGGATCTTATCGTATTGACCCACCGCCTCCAGCCCGATCTTATCATTTCTGTAAATATCCAAATTGCAGCCCAGCTCCCGAAGTATATAGACCAGATTGTAGGTGAAGGAATCGTAATTGTCCAGTACCAGTGTTTTCATTGGTATGTTGTTTTTCAAGTAAAAATTAAATGGCCTCTGCTGATTTCAAGGCGACCCGCAACGCTTCCAACTTGTTGCTCACTTCCTGGAGTTCACTCTCAATGGAAGATTTGGCCACGACCCCTGCACCCGCCTGAAAGCGCAACTGGTTGTTTTCTGAGATAAAGGAGCGAATCAAAATGGCATGGTTAAAATCTCCATTGAATCCAAGAAATCCGATTGCCCCTCCATAAAACTTTCTAGCCTTATTTTCCAGGGAGTCGATCAGTTCCATGGCCCGGTACTTGGGTGCTCCCGAAAGCGTTCCGGCTGGAAAGGTGTCAGCAACCAACTGAAGGGGATTAGCACCTTTCGGTAACTCCCCGGTAACTTTAGATACCAAATGGATTACATGCGAATAATATTGTATTTCCTTAAAAACCTCCACGTTTACCTTCTCGGAAGAGCGGCTGAGATCGTTTCTTGCAAGATCTACCAGCATCACATGTTCTGAATTTTCTTTGGGGTCGTCGTAAAGCTTGATGGCAAGTTGGGCATCGGCCTCGTCATTACCCGTTCGTTTAAAAGTGCCCGCAATCGGATAAATGGTCGCTTTGTTGCCTTTTACTACTATTTGCGCTTCGGGGCTGCTGCCAAAAACTTTATAGGATCCATAGTCAAAATAAAATAAATAGGGAGAAGGATTGATGGAACGAAGTGCCCGGTAAACATTAAATTCATCTCCTTTAAACCCGGTAGAAAAAGCACGGGAAAGAACGATTTGAAACACATCTCCCCGAAAGCAATGATCCCTTCCTTTGGCCAGTATCTCCAAAAATTCCGCATCGTTGTAATTGGAGCTTTCCTCGCCGTCCAATTTAAAATCATAACTTGGGATGTTCTTATTGTTAAGAATCATCTCTAATTTGGAAATTCCCGATTCGCCCGGTTCGCCCTCCAGGTAATGCTCAAAAATGTGCAATTCGTTTTTAAAATGATCCACCACGATCATGTTTTTGTAGACTGCGTAATGGATCAAAGGGATTCCGGAAGTCTCAGTATTCTGTAGCGTAATATCCTCGAAATGATTGACCGCATCGTATTGAATATACCCAAACAATCCATTGGTGATGAATTTAAAGTCTAATTTTTCTTCCTGGAACTTATTGGAAAACTGGCGCAGGGCATCCATGATTTTTTCACCCGGTTGGAGTTCTCTGACGCTGGTATCCTGATTGGGAAGGGATTGCCGGATTTCGCCGTTTGTAAGGGATAAAGAGGCCATCGGTTCGCAACAGATATACGAATAACTGTTTTCGTTTCCGTGGTAATCGGAACTTTCCAGGAGGATGGTATTGTGATACCTGTCCCGAATCTGCAGGTAGATGCTTACCGGGGTGATGGTATCCGCCAGCAGCTTTTTATACCGGGTTTTGATGTTGATTGGATTCATATGCTGTGTTTTTAAAATAAAAAAGGCCTGCCGGGAGTCCAGCAAGCCTTGGTTATATTGATACTAACAAATTTGGGCAATGGATAGCTGTTCTCCCTCTAAAAGAAGTATGACACCCACCACCAAATTTGATTCGTTTTTTTCATAAGGTTGGGCAAATATAGAAAAGGACTATCATTATCAAAAATAAAAGGGATTTATTTTAGCTGGGAATTTTTAGCCAGCTTTTCCTGAGTAGGAAATCCTTCTTAGCAAGGGTAAATCCACAGGATTAGAAGGCACTGAGAAAGCTTCCCTTTTTTTGGAACAGAACCCATGCGGCTGTTACCAAAATAACTGCTTTAGCCTCTCTTTTCCGGAAACCAGCATTCGCGAATGATCCCCATCCCATATCCCAGCAATTGTCCGTAGGAGGTGAGTATCGCCAAAAGGCCTACTTTCAGACTTTCTAAAGCGGATACAAAAACGGCAAGCGTCCACAAGCCATATAATCCCGCCAAAATAAGACCCATCGTCGGAAAAAGAAAGGCGACGACCGGTAGCATTACCAGCCCGATGAGAAACAGGACCGGTAACAAATGCACCCATTTTACTGCCTCCGGATGAAAACGGCGAATAAATACCCTGTTTCTGCCAAACTGGTAACTTTGCCTGAGAAAGGATTTCAGGCTGTTTTTCCGCCGGTGAAAAACACTGGCTTCTGAAATCAGTTCCAGCCGAAAACCAGCTTTTTTAATCCGCATACTGATTTCGATGTCCTCTGCCATATTAGGGTGAATAAAGCCTCCCAGCCTTTCATAAACTTCTCTGGAGAACCCCATGTTATACCCTCTTGCCTGATAATTCGCCGGATTTTTCATTTTCCCGCGGATTCCGCCGGTAGTCAGAAAAGAAGTCATGCTAACATTCATGGCTTTCTGCCAGTCAGAAAAACTTGCATCTGCATCATCGGGTCCTCCATGGGCATCGAGGGATCGATCTTGAATCGTCTCATACAGGATTTTCAGATAGTCCGGGGGAACCAAACAATCGGAATCAAAAAAAACGAAATATGCTCCCCGGGCCAGTTCCATCCCTTTGTTTCGCGCAAAACCCTGTCCGGAATTCGATTGAAAATGATAGGTCAAATTCAACCCATTTTTAAAGGCTTCCACCTCAGCCGCGCAGGTGATTTCCGAACCGTCCTCCACAATCAATACCTCAAAGTCGGTATAGGTTTGTCTGCTTAAACTTTCCAGTAGTTCCACCACCTCGGAGGGGCGGTTATACACCGGAATAATGACGGAAAAGCGCATCAGTTACCTTTCTTGATTTCCTCGGCAATATTGTAGTCGCTTTTGCGGGAAGTATTGGAGGTCATCATCTCAGCCATAAATCCCGTCAGAAAAAGTTGAACACCGACTATCAGGGCTACCAGTGCAAGAAAAAAGAGCGGCTGATCGGTAATTTCACGTACAGCGATGCCTTTTCGCAATCCCTGAATTTTTTCAAAGATCAACCAAACCGTGATGATAAACCCAGACAAAAAAGAGAGTGTTCCCAAGGCACCAAAAAAATGCATGGGGTTTTTCCGGTAGCGGTTGACAAAAGAAACCGAAATCAGATCCAGAAAACCATGAATAAAGCGCTCCAGGCCAAACTTCGTCGTTCCATACTTCCGGGAACGATGCGCGACTTCCTTTTCTCCTATTATCCCAAACCCATTCCATTTGGCGATTAGCGGAATGTAGCGATGCATCTCCCCGTAGATGTGGATGTTTTTGACTACCCGTTGAGAATAGGCCTTGAGTCCACAATTAAAATCATGTAAGGGAATACCAGACAACAAACGGGTCACGCCATTAAAAAACCGCGAGGGCAGGGTTTTGGAAAGCGGATCGTACCGCTTTCTTTTCCATCCACTGACCAGGTCATACCCCTCCTCCTTAATCAAGCGATAAAGTTCAGGGATTTCCTCGGGGCTGTCCTGAAGATCGGCATCCATGGTGACCACCACCTCGCCATCGGCTTTTGAAAAACCAACATCCAAAGCAGCCGATTTTCCGTAATTGCGGATAAAACGGACTGCTTTTACCCGGCAGTCCTTTCGGGATAAGGCCTGAATCACTTTCCAGGAATCATCGCTCGATCCGTCATCAATGTATATCAGTTCAAAATCCAGCCGGGAAGCCTCCATCACTGCGTAGATCCATTCCTGAAGCTCGGGAAGGGATTCTTCTTCATTATAAACGGGTATGAGGATAGATAGCTGCGGCATGCGGTATTTAAAAGTCTGTCGATTTGTCTCTTTTTTTAAGAATGGCTCCCAGAATCAATGCAAGAACGGCATAAATGATTAGGGAAATCCCAAAAGCCTTAATTTGACCCCCAAATGTGAAATTAGATGCCATTTCTTTGCGCATATCATCGATCTGTTCGCCGGATAGGCTATCTCCGGCACCCATACTATCCAACATGGCGACCATATTTTCCAGTTGCGTCTCTACCAGTAATTCGGGAAGTCCCGGGTGGATTACAAAATACAGTAGCATATTACCTATCGTAGTGATCAGTCCGGATACGATAAGCGTGACAAAAGCAAACTGAAATGCCGTACTAAAATCCATAAACCCACCGATCTCTTTTCGGTACTGTTTCCCAAAATAGATGACCTGTGCGAAAAACAATACCAATACCAGAAAACCGTACCATCCAGCTACCAGGTAGCTGTAATCCAGAAAATATACAATGAAATTAATGCTTAGCATGACCAGACCAATAACCAGTCCGGTATTAAGTGCTGCCTTTGCAGGAGAATTTGATGATTGAGGTTGTGGCTCCATAATTATGAATGTTGTGTTGATTGTTTAGACCTTTTTAAAATTATGGAAATTATGATGGTAAAAAACAATCCCGGGAAGATTTTTCTAAGAAAATCGTTGATGGCCACATCCCACCGGCTCATATCGGCAATACTCTCGTAGGTATCGGTATAAGCTTTTTCGTTCAACTGTTCCTTCAAGATCTCCTGATTGTCCAGCATCAGATTCAAATTTACCTGCCGAAACGTTTCAAATGCTTGCGGTGCTGCCTGCAGGAATATTAATACATAGAATCCGGAAAGTACCGCCATCAATGTGTACACAAAGAAACCAACAGTCATCCCCTGACTGAAAAAGAGTTCCCCCTGATTATAACTATCCCGAAAGCTTTTGATGGCAAAAAACACAAAAATAGGCGTGAAAACATAGCCTATGATCAGATTCATGCTTATCGGCTCTACATCCAGAAAGTACATCACCAGCATCCCTAGCAAGCACAAACCAGCCCCGGAAAAACCAAAGGGATAAGCTGCATTCCAATACCTATTCATGGATGCCCATCGTTTTACTGTTATTAACCAGGTATTTTACACGACCTTTTAGCGTCTGTCTCCAAAAAGGACTGTTTTCAGCCAAAGAAGCATTGCTACCCTGATCCAGCACCCAGGCCTCATTGGGGTCAAAGACCGTGAGACTGGTCCATTCCTCTTGTTTTAGCCCCAATACCTTATGGGGGCCGGAAGTGAGTTTGCTGACGAGTAGCGGATATCCCAACTCTTCCGCCAGCCTCACCAAAGCGGGAATAAAGGTAGGCAATCCTGCCATACCAAATGGAGCCAAATCGAATTCCATGTTTTTTGCATCGTTGTCATGGGGAACGTGGTTAGAAACCAATGCGTCCAGGGTACCGTCTTTCAATCCTTCCACCAGTGCCTTGCGCTGGGCTTGTCCCCGAAAAGGCGGCATGACTTTCAACTGCGTATCAAAATCCCTAAGGTCGTCATCCGTAAAAAGCAACTGATAGATAGAAACATCTGCTGTCACTGCCAGTCCTTCTTTCTTGGCTCTACGGATTTGGTGAAGCGCTCCAATGGTGCTTACGGTTTGAAAATGAAGCCTGCCGCCGGTATAGCGAAGTATTTCGAGATTTTTTTGCACCGCTACTTCCTCTGCCAGATCCGGTATGCCCTTCAGCCCAAGCTGCGTGGATACCACTCCTTCATGCATGTGTCCAAATAAGGCGAGCATCGGATCCTGACTTTGATCAAAAAGAACCCCGTCAAATTTTTGAAGGTACTGCAAGGCTTTCATCATACGGTCCGAATGAGATAAGGCCGTCAACCCTTCGCCGAATACGCTTACCCCATAATGATTCAGGTCCAGCATTTCTGTCAATTCATTCCCCATCTGGTCTTTGGTCACCCCGGCCTGAACATGAAAAGTCGGAAAGAGGTGTGCCGTTCTGCTCTGCACATATGTCACCTCGTTTTTTGTCTGCAGCGGCGGTTGGGTATTCGGTAGCAGTACTGCTTGTGTCATCCCTCCCTGGATGAGTGCTTCGCCAAGGCTTTCGAGCGTTTCCCGGTATTCCATCCCCGGTTCTCCCGAAAAGCATCTTAAATCTGTCCATCCCCTGGATCCCAAAAGCTTCGAACAGTCGACCCTAATTTCATCTTCTCCGAAAACACCGGAAATAGCTTTGTTCAGGGTTCTACCATCAAAAATATAATCAGCGGGAGGAAGAATTTCCTTTTCAGTAATGATTTTAAGAGACTGAAAACGTACGGTCATGGGCGGAAAGTATTTTTGCAAAACTGCAATTTTATTCCTTAAAATGGAAATTAATTCATCAGAAGGGATAACCAATGGCAAAATTGAAGATGAGGTTTTCTTTTCTCCAGTCACCCTCACCCAAACGAAAATCTTTTTCCCAACGCTCTCCTTCCGGACGGTAGGGGCTTCGCAGTGGTGTCGCGAGGTCAAACCGAAGCACAAAAAACTCAATATCCACCCGGAGACCCAATCCGGCACCAATTCCCAGCTCTCTGTACCAGTCTTTTCCCATTTTTCCTCCTGGTAACGCTTCGTTTTCATTTACTAACCAAACATTTCCTGCATCCATAAAAACCGCTCCCTTGAGGTAAGAAATAATAGGAAACCGAAATTCCAGATTTCCTTCCAAGCGCACATCTCCTGCCTGATCAAAAAAATTGGCGGTGGATTCACTATCGGGCCGGAAAGATCCGGGTCCCAGGGACCGAATCCGAAATGCACGGATACTGTTTGGTCCACCGGAAAAATACTGCTTTACAAAAGGCAGGGAAACAGAATTGCCGTAGGGCAAACCCACTCCTCCAAATAGGCGTATTGCAAGTAGCCGCTCCTCTGTAAACCGCCAGTAATACCTAAAATCTATATCCCCTTTGTTATACTGGGCATATGTAAACCCAAGGAACGTATTGGGGTTGGCTCCGTTAAAAATATTATTGGCAAACCGTAAGCCAAAGCCAGCCAAATCCAGGTTCGCCCCAAAGTAAATGCTATGCGTCCGGTATTTGTCCATCAATTTATTAAAAGCAAAATTGTAAGTAACGCCAGCAATAAATTGTTGCTCAAAACTCTGTCTTAAAAAGGGATTATTATCCAAAATTTCTTCAAATTCCCCGGATGTATTGGATAAATTAACAAAATTTAAACTGATTGGATTGATTTCATGGTAGACAAAGCGATTTGCATTCCAAAAGTAGCCATACGTAGCGGACAAGGAATTGAGCCGGTACAAACCTCTCCTGTCCTGATATTCTGTCCCCAGACTAATCTTGGTTTTAGGGACCGAATAGGCAAACCGCTCGTTGATAGGTATCGGAAAAACTACTCTGGGAAATATTAAATCCCCTTTTAATCCAAACTCAAAAGCACTTAACCGATCGCGATCACCGGCAGCTATCTGACTTTCGTAGGCCAACTTTCCTGTCAGACTAAATGTTTCGCCTCCATAAAACAGGTTTCTGTTTCGGTAGCTTAATAGGAGTGCCGGACCGGCAAAGTTATTAGATTTGGATACCGCTTGCAGTTCCGCTCTTACCGACCGCTTATCGAGAGGAGAGAGGAAGATTTTTGCATCCAGAAACCCTTTAGGGACATCCGTGCTATCTCCCACTTTTGTGTACCGAATATTTACAAATCGAAAATTACCGATTCCCGAGAGCCTACTGCTGGTCAGCCGGGACTGCTGAGAATTAAATAGGCCATCCTTTTCTATTAGAATGTATGGTCGAAGCAGTTCGGGTTTGAAAGAAAGTCCATTTTGGATAAATTCTACGCCTTCAATGCGGGTGGTATCTGTTTCTTCGCCATATTTATCCAGGGAATAGTTGGGGAATACCTCAATAGATCGAATTTGATAGGGCAAAATTCCTTCCTCAGGAACCGATTCTTTGAGTCGTAGGAACAAGTCAAATTCCCTGGTTTCATATTGGTTGGTATCGGCTTCAAAAATCAAAAAATCAGGATTAAAGCTATAAAAACCTCGTTTTTTAAGCTCCGTATTTAATCGCTCTCTTTCGGACTTCAATTGATCCAGTGCAAATCGCTCTCCGGGCTGTATTTCGCTGGATTCCAAAAGTTCCCTGATCTGTTTGTCTATAGCGAGACTGTCCCGGTCATAACGATAGGTGTTCAAGACGTAGGGAGTCGGAAGTTGGATTTCATAACTGATATCTCCCTTTTTTTCGTTTCGTCGAAAGGTAGAAATGGCTTCCGCATAGAAAAAACCATTGTTATCCAGCCGGTTTAAGATCAATTCCTCTGTCTTTTCCGGTTCAACCTGACTCAGGTACACGGGTTCCTCTCCTATTTTATCGTAGATAAACCGATTAATAAATCCAGGATGCTCCTTTTGCATTTTGAAATGGGACCATAGTCCCAAATATTGCCCTACTATTTTACTGTTTGGTTTTGGCCGGAGCAAGCCCTGAAGCTCTTCCCTAACCTTGCTAATACCGTTTTCTGTCGTTTCCAGGTTAATTTTTAGCTCCGCTCCGGTGTACAATAGTTCGTCTTCCGGTATGTATTTGGTGACATTGCAAGCAGGGCTTAGCGCAACCAGGGCAAAGACCCAAGGCAAACCTGATTTGAAAAACCGGAAAAAATGAGTGGCGTTCATATTAATTTTCGGGTTTTTTATCCGGTTCATTGGTCGATGATTCTGGCAGGTTTCGGCCATTACGCTGGGTTTCTATCCCTCGCCATAATTCGTAAAAACGATTAAACTCTCTATTAAAAATGACAGAAATACCCGTCACAACCAATTGCCCGTCAATAAAGCTTTCGAACTGGTTTTTTCGAAATCCCCGTAGACGGTACCTCCCATTTTCGGTAAGCAGGTATTCGATACTTACATTTCCAAGCAAGGCATTTTCAGCCCCTTTGTTTTGGGAACTTCCTTCGATATCGATCTGACTACCCACCTGCACAACCAATCGATTATCCAGAAAACGCTTACTTGCATTTACATTTAGTTGGGTTCGGGCTTGAGGAGACCCGCTCTGGTAATCCTGAAAACTATCCAAATCCATATCCAGCTCCAGACCACTGCCCCCCAATACATTATCAGTCAGGCTGTTCAACTGCCCGGAAAGCAATTGACTTACACTGGACCTGGCCATAGCCGTCGTGCCTCCTCCACCGGCATTATCCCCAGAGGGAAAAAACCGATTCAGTACCAATAGCGAGAAAACCTGTCGGTTCAGTTCCCCTTCCCGGTTATTTAATTGCTGAACCTGGGAATACACGGTTCCTCCGATGGCTCCCTGCTGCGCCTCCGGCATATCCAGGTCGAAAGAAATTAATGGACTGAGAAGCTCACCATTAATATGCAGATAGACTAAAAATGGCAATTCTTGTCTGTACTGCATCATGTTTTCCCTGCTACCTCCTGAAGCTGTAGCTGTCATTAATGCAATTGCTGAGGTTTTGATCCGATAGATTGCCGTTATATCCATGGTAGCATCGAGTGGATCACCGGCCCAGGTCACGGAACTCCCCTCCTGGATCTCAAATCTTCTATTAACCAGGCTATACAAGCTTAATTCATAATGCCCCCGGCTGAGTTCATACATACCCGTCAGATTAATGCGGCCGTTTGGATCAATATTTAACCGTAGGTCTGCCTCCCCTTCCACCAGTAAATTGTCGCCAGAACGCTGATCAATTACCAGGTTAAAAACCGATTCGGGAGAAATCTTGATGAGGGCAGCAATATTATACCCGGAGAAGCCAGCATTGATATTTTCCTCCAGTCTTTTAGTTAGAATATCCTCCGGATCTTGCCTGTTGACAAACGTAACAACTCCTTCACGTTCCACAACGTCCAACTGACTTTCTGGAATCACAAAACTCAGGTTGGTACCGTTTTCTACAGTCAGTTCTGCATCCACCACTGGCAAATTCAAATCTCCCTGGATGGTGACATTTGCTCCGATAATGGCATCTCCGTAAAAAAGGTCATTATCCTCCACTGTAGAATTCAATACCTTGAAATTAGAAGCTTCCAGTCTCAGGTCGAATTCCGGATTCGTAACGTTGGGAGTGGCTATTTCCCCGTCCAGTCTGAATTCATCCCCCTGCGCATCCTTTATGGTTAGCTGATTTAAATAGATCCCGTTTTCATCCAGTGCAATGTTTTGGTCGCTTAGGGCAAAAGCCGCATTGAGGGTCGCTATTTTAAATTCCGTGTTATGAAATTGCAAGGTGCCCTGATACTGCGGAGAACTTGTGCTCCCGGCTACTTCAAAGGATCCTGAAAGATAGCCCGCTCCATCCTGTATGATCCCGGCAGAAAGCCCTGCCAGCACATCCATTTCCAACCGCTCCAAATCCAGATCCAGGTTTAATTTGGCACCGGATGGGTCAGCTACATAATCCCCCACAAGGTCCAGTATGATACCACTATCCTGAAGGGCCAGATTGAAATCGTAAGTAGTTTGATCGGTTGAGGATGCCTTCAGGTTAAGATTACCCAAGGCTACCTCAAGCAAGCCCAAATCCCGTACGGAAATATCCGCCAGAAAACCGGTGGCACCAAAGGGATTTTCTATGATTACCTCTCCATTGACCAAGCCGGAAGCAATGGTTTCGTCTGCATTCAGCAGACTGGTGAAAGTCGCCATTCGAAAATTTTTAAATTCCACGGCAATCGCTTTTTCAGATTTATTGGCTATCGATACCTTTTGAATTTCCCTATCAAATGTGAAATTTTTGAAATTGGCTACAGATGGCCCAATCAGTAATTCATTATCTGCTGGAAGTGACCATTTCATTCTATTGAAAATTAAGCTATCCGGGTTAATGTGAAACTGCAGGGCATCCTGTTCGGTCCGGATATTCAAAGCGACATGCATCAGCGTATCGTCCTTTTTATCCAGGGCATTAAAATCCAGGTAAAACAACTCTTCCACGATTTTACCAGTGAAATAGGTCGGTCCCAGAGACACCGGGCCGGATTCTAATCCCATTAAACCGAGCTCAAAGTTAAAATCAGTCGTATCGCTAATGAGCCGCATGCCCAGACTATCTACTACTAGGCCGGAGTAAGAAACGTATGGGAAATCAACCCTTCCATCCAACTTCTCTTGCGCCTCGTCAAAAGTTAACTTAATAGAACCTTCGTCCATTCCATCCAACCCGGGTAGGAGTATCTGATCTAATAATAGCGTAGAGAAGACTTTTAAGTTGAAATCCGCCCGTATTGCTGAAGTACTGTCCCTTTCCGCAATGGGGATGCTGTCCGATAAATATTGCCGAACATGGCGATTCAGACTTTCAAATAGCTTGATCGGGTCAGAATTGGCCTGCAACCCACCCTGTAATAAATTGCTATCTATAAAAAAATCCGTGGTATCGGGTTTTACACTCAAATTTACATCCCAATCTCCCGCCGGTAGGGCCTGTTCATCCAAAACAACGTTTCCATTTCGTATCTGAGAATGAAACGTAAAAGAGGTAGTATTTCCTTCCCAATTTGCTTCCAGGTCCATGGCTGCCCTGAGTTCCCTGGAACTTAAATTCAATCGATACAGGTCTGCGCCAATCAAATCCAGATCTAGGTCAACCTTGAGGTCATCCTCGCCAATTCCAATAGCCGCTAGCAAATTCATATCCAGCCACTCATCCTGATGATTGAGTTCCACATCTCCCCGACCGTTGGAAATAGCTGCTGTAAGACTTAACCCCTCATAATCGTATCTATTCCATTCCAAGGCTGTAAAGTCAGTTTCCACCTGAAGGTCTATTGCCTCCGGCGGTCCGGTGGTCCCCACAGCCTTCAATTCAAACCCCAGGTTTCCAAATACCGGATTTTGAAGCAATTCCCCCATCGGAAACGGACTCAACCGGGATTGAATATCAAATCGGTAGTTTTCACCCATAGCCGCTACCTCTGCATCCAAATTTAAGATGGCTTCATAAGCGTCCATGCTGCTGCGCACACTAAAAGAGTCGAGCGTCCCTTCACTTTTTAACCCTATGCCGACGTTTCCCGGATAAGCAATCCCAACACTGTCTTCCGGATACAAGCGATCCAAATCCCCCTGAACACTGGCAAAAGTAAGGGTATCCAACCGCCATGCCAGCCGGTCCATGTTCATCGGCTGGTCAATCTGTCCCTTCAAATTTACCTGCGTTTCCTTCCCCCAGCGGCCAGAAAAGTTCTCCAGGTTGATCCGATCAAGGGTACCGGTAGCACTAAGTGCTGCACGAAGGGGTTTGCTTTCCAGCATTTGGAGGTACGGGTCCTGGGCCAATTCTGGTAAAAAATAATAGGCATCCGCTAATCCAATTTGCACAGTAGGTAAGCGAATGGTAAAACCGGAAGCCTCCGGATTGGCCACCAATGCACCCAGGTCGCGATACCTAAGCTCCATGCTTCCGGAAACCGCGCTGGCAAAGGTCGCCAAATCCAGGTTTTCGAAGTTGAAGTTCGTATCATCCGCCCGCATCCCCAATTGAAGATTTTTCAAACCAAATCCTGATCGCTCCTGAAAGGTCAGTTGCTTGATAGCGAGGCCTGCGCTTTTGGCTTTCAGAAAAAGATTGTTAAGCTCCAGGTTAAGTCCGTTAATTTCAATATCCGCCGGGTCAAAAACGCCGGCAGCACCGCTCTTTCCATCCACTTGATACTTAAAATCGTTCTGCCCCAGATCCAATGCCGCCAACTCCACTTCCCAATCCGGCCACGTAATTTTTTCCGCTGACGATTCGGTATCTGTAGGGGCTGTTTCGGTGGCTACCGTTTGAGACTGATAATCCACCGAACTGTTTTTTAGTAGCACTGATTTTATAAGAACGCGTTTTTCCGGAAGATTGGCTTCCGGTACTTCCATCAAAAACTCCCCGATGGTAGCCGCCACGCCCATGCCATCTGGCGCGGATTGATACAGCATTCGAATATTTTTTAGCGAGAGTTGATCCACTATAAGCAGTGGCATAACCGTTTCTGATTCGGGTTCTTCTGTGGATTCCGGAAATGGTTTGGTTTGCGCATATTCCAAGTAGCTGTCTTCCCATAGCAGCCTACTTACATGGAATTCCATGCTGTCCAGAGACAGTTTCTCTACTCCCAAGGCCACCTTCCCCAGCTCCAACCTTGAATCAATGCCTAAAAAGGCATCTTTAAAGTGTACTTTCCAATCCGTGATGGTCACGGGTCCTAAGGCTATTTCAGGAAGCGATTGAGAATTTTCAGAGGTACTGGAAGTGGAAAGCGTATCGGTATCGCTATTTCCGCCAAAAGCATCTAACAGAAAATCAAAGTTAAATTTTCCTGTGCTATCTCGTTGGACATTTGCCCTGAACCCATCCCATTCCAGGCGGGAGATGGCAATTTCATTATTTCTTAAATAAGGAATCAATTCCACCCCTGTTTCGAGCTTATTCGAAAAAAGCAGGGTATCTCCTTTCTGATCCTCCAAATAAAGGCCTTCCAGAAACAGGTTTCCGCGGAAGGTGACAAACAAGCGATCAATGGAAACCTGGGTATCCGTCTTACCGGATACATAGCTTGTCAATTTCCCCACGATGATTCCCTGCACATAAGGGCTCCTGATTAACAGCAGCAGTCCAACCACCAATAGCACCGCCACCAGAAGAACCCCTCCGGATATTTTTAGAATTCGGCGCACTATTTTTCTACGATCAGTCAATGCTACAAATATGGCTAAAAAAAAGAGTGGATAAATCACCCACTCCCATGTATACTTTATTTAACTAAAACAAATATCAATCATTGTACCAAAATTTCCAGGAAAATAGAAAGGACCGGCATTTCTCGCAAAGGATGAAAAATCCAGGGGGAAGATTTGTGGTATAATAATGGGGCGTTATCCTGACAATCTGTCTGTATTTTATTAAATTTGCGCTTTGAATGAAATTCAGCCAATGGAAAACATGATCAAAGATATCAACATTATCCGGGAGGAAGAAGAGAAAAGTTGTGGTTTTAAGGTCACTGCAGATGAGAATACCGGTAAAATAAAAAAGCTATACATTGAAAGTTACGGGTGTCAGATGAATTTTTCTGACAGTGAAATTGTGGCTTCCATCATGAAAGACAATGGCTTTGATACTACTTCGGATTACAGTAATGCGGATGTTATTTTCTTGAACACCTGTTCCATCCGGGACAAAGCAGAGCAAACCGTCCGGAAGCGGCTAAGCCAATTCAACCTGGCAAAATCCGAAAATCCCGGACTCACGATCGGAGTACTGGGGTGCATGGCAGAACGGCTCAAAGAAAAATTGCTGGAGGAAGAAAAGCTGGTGGACCTGGTAGTGGGTCCGGATGCCTATCGGGATCTTCCCAACCTGGTAGGGCAGGCGGAAGCGGGCTCCAAAGGAGTCAACACGTTCTTGTCCCGGGAAGAAACCTATGCAGACATTTCACCCGTCAGGCTGAATTCCAATGGTGTCACTGCCTTTATTTCCATCATGAGGGGTTGCGACAATATGTGTTCCTTTTGCGTGGTCCCTTTTACGAGGGGACGGGAAAGAAGCCGGGATCCGCATTCCATCGTAAAGGAAGCCAGGGAACTGTTTGCAAAGGGTTACAAAGAGGTAACCCTTCTGGGGCAAAATGTCGACAGTTACAAATGGTCACCGGAGGAAAATAACAAAGCCAGGCTCAATAAAAAGGAGGCAGGTGTATCCGAAGTCATCTATTTTGCCAATTTACTGGAATGGGTGGCAAGGATTGATCCCAGGTTAAGGGTACGGTTTTCCACCTCCCACCCAAAAGACATAACCGACGAGGTATTGACCACCATGAAGCGCTATGACAATATTTGCAAGTACATTCACCTACCAGTACAAAGTGGAAATTCCCGGATATTATCCCTGATGAACCGAACCTATGATCGGGAATGGTACCTTGAGCGGGTTCAGAAAATCCGGGAAATCCTGGGAGAGGATTGTGGCATTTCTTCTGACATGATCGCAGGATTTTGTTCGGAGACCGAATCGGAGCATCAGGATACGCTGAGCATGATGGACCTGGTTCAGTATGATTTTTCCTACATGTTTTATTATTCGGAACGACCCGGGACACTGGCAGCAAAAAAATTGGCAGACGATGTTCCACTTGAAATAAAAAAACGTAGACTTCAAGAGATCATTGAAAAACAAAGTCACCTTTCCCTAATCCGTAACCAACGAGATGTTGGCAAGATACAGGAGATACTGATAGAGGGCCAGTCCAAGCGTTCGGCCGAACAACTCAAGGGAAGAAACTCCGCAAACAAGGTGGTCATCGTCCCAAGAGGACATTTGAAAATCGGGGAATATACGAATGTACGGATCACCGATTGTTCCTCAGCTACCTTATTTGGAGAAGTAATCAATCGATAATCAGAACAGTAGTATGGTCCCTATCAGTGAATCAGAAATATTAAGTGTCAAGCAACGATTCGGAATCATTGGCAACAGCCCTTTGCTCAACCATGCCATTCAGGTAGCCATGCAGGCTTCACCTACCGAGATGACTGTATTGATAACAGGCGAAAGCGGAAGCGGAAAAGAGTCTTTTTCTAAAATCATCCATTCGCTAAGCAAGCGCCGGCATGGGAAATTCATTGCCATCAATTGTGGTGCCATTCCCGAAGGAACCATTGATTCCGAGCTTTTTGGTCACGAAAAGGGTTCTTTTACAGGAGCTCATGAAGCACGCAAGGGGTATTTTGAGGTAACAGACGGTGGTTCCATTTTTTTAGACGAAATCGGAGAAATGCCCCTGGGTACACAGGCCAGGCTTTTACGGGTATTGGAGAATGGCGAGTTTATCAAAGTTGGATCTTCAAAAGTTCTCAAAACCGATGTACGGGTAATAGCAGCCACCAATGTAAACCTGCTTAAAGCAGTGGAAAAAGGGAAATTCAGGGAGGATCTGTATTACCGGCTCAATACGGTGCCCATATTTGTTCCCCCTTTACGTCAGCGGGGAGAGGACATGGTGCTGCTGTTTCGAAAATTTACCACTGATTTTTCTGAAAAATACCAGGTAAAGCCGATTGTATTGACAGAAGAGGCAAAAAACCTGCTGACAAAGTTCCCCTTTCCCGGAAATATCCGCCAACTCAAAAATTTAGCAGAGCAAATTTCGTTGCTTGAGCAAGAAAGAGATGTAACTGCCGAAACCCTAAATAAGTATTTACCGAAAGAGGGCAGCAGTCTTCCCGCTTCCTTGCCCGGAAATAAGAGGCAGAACGAAAGCCATACCGATTTTTCGGAAAGAGAAATATTATATAAAGTCCTTTTCGATATGAAAAAGGACATGACCGAACTTAAAAAGTTGATACTCGAATCCTACCGATCGGGAGGGCTGGACCAGACGATCATGAAAAAACATCAAAATCTCTTTGATGATATGGATACGGGCTCTGCTTATGAGGAAAGCCCGAAGCCGTCAAAAAACCTTCCGCTGGTGTTGGAATCAAGGAGTGAAAATAAAGGACATCCGGAGGAATCTGACAAGGTCAGAAGCAAGTATGAGGAGGATATTATTGAGGATATTGTTCACGAAGAGGATGATCACTCCCTTTCGTTGGAAAAAAAGGAAAGGGAATTAATTACCCGAGCTTTAAAAAAACACCATAATAAAAGGAAGTATGCGGCCATGGATCTGGGTATTTCGGAACGGACGCTCTACCGAAAAATCAAACAATATGACATCTAAAAGGAAAGCCACGATCCTTCTTACATTCGTTGTGTTTTTCTGGGTCAACGCTTGTAAAATAGAATACAGCTTTACGGGAACTACGCTGGATTATAATGTGACCCAGTCCTTTTCAGTGGCGAACTTTTTCAATGATTCAGGAGGAGGTCCGGCAAATATGGGGCAATTATTTACCGAAGAACTCAAGGACTATTTTCAACGAAATACCCAACTCGAACTCATTCAAAACGGAGGAGACTTACAACTTTCAGGAGCCATTACCAATTACACTATTAGTCCTCAGGCTACCGTATCCAATCCAAACAGCAACCAACCGGACCGGGCAGGCCAGATGCGAATTACGATTGGGGTGGAGGTAGATTATGTAAATTTGGCAAATGAGGAAGAAAATGGTAAAAGAACCTTTTCATTTTTCCAGGATTACGATCCCCGAAACACCTCTCTTTTGCAGGTCGAAACCGAACTGGTTGAAGTCATTTTCGAAAACATCATCCAGGATGTTTTTACCTCGACGGTCGCGAATTGGTGAAAAAATACTTATCTTAATGCAACGTAATTTAAACCGGAATGCTGTGAACTCACAAGAATTTCTATCCCTGCTTCAAAAAATGGAGCGGTTAAGTCAGGAAGACTTCGATACTGCTCTAAAGCTACAGGAAGATTTTCCTTATTTTCTGATACCAAAAATAGTGTGTGCCAGGCACGAGTGGGATCAATCTTCCGGAACCGTCACCCCGCAGTTGCATTGGGCGGCGGTGATGAGTCCCGATCGCAAAAGACTAAAAGGACTGCTAACGGGTGCCATTTTACTGCCATTGCCTATATCAACCGATGATTCCAGGTTGTCTGAACCAGTGGACAAAAAAGAGGTAACGGTCGAACCTTCGGTAGAAAAAGTAGAAACAGCACCACAGGTCCCTTTACCAGATGATTCCCCTACTTCACCAAGACCAAACCGGGATGAAATCCTTCGACGACTAGAGGAAAACCTCAAGAAAATAAAAAATAACGACTCCCGACAATCGGGGAAAGGCCCCTCTGAAAAAAAAAAGGAGGATGAGGCTCCCCCTATTTCTGAAAAAGAGGCAGATGAATTGATTGACCCTACGGCCCAAAAGGAACAGCACCAACGAATTAAAGAACAAAGGGAGTTGATCTCAAACTTTAGGGAAAAGCCCATCCGGTTACCGAAAGAACAGATGGATGAACAACATGACCAGCCCGATTTATCCGAAAAAAGCACTCATTTGAATGACAATATGCTTTCCGAAGGTTTTGCCAGGTTATTGGTAAAACAAAACAAAAAGCCAGAGGCCATCGAAATATATAGGAAATTAATATTGAAATTCCCAGAGAAAAAGACTTACTTTGCAGATCAAATTGAGAAATTAAAAGCATAACTTCATACCTCATGTTTACCGTACTAATCAGTATTATTATCGTTTTAGCCGTATTGTTGATTTTGGTCATATTGGGCCAAAATTCCAAAGGAGGTGTAGGAGCAGCATTTGGCGGAGGTGCTTCTCAAATCATGGGGGTGACCAAAACGGGGAATATACTTGAAAAAGCCACCTGGGTTTTGGCAATCGCTATTTTGGTACTTTCATTGGGATCGTCAGCATTTCACCAGACCAGTGCTCCTTCCGGATTTAGTTCTCCCAATGTAGAAAATGCCCAAAGGCAGAGGCTTACTCCGTCATTTGATGATGAATCCCTACTGCCTTCGGAAGATGGGGATGCCGGTGACTTGGAACTGGAGGTCACTCCGGATTCCATTGAATAGTAGAAATTTGCCCAGAAATTGAAGGCCTGTTTTTTACAAACGGGCCTTTTTTATTTTTTCACCGAAATTTATTTAAGGCCCAAAACGTTGAAGATAAACCGGAATATGATTAATTTAACGTTTTAACAACCATAAAAAATCAACCAAACGTACGATTTATGTTCGAAAATCATCTAACAATGGAAGATTTGGGCGCTGACAAGTGGCCCAATGTCATCTTGTGGGCTGCTCCAGCGATGTTCTTACTGGTCTTTATAGAATGGGGAATCAGCTTATATCAAAAAAAAGACACCTATGACAAGAAGGATTTTATGGCGGCCACTACCATTGGTTTGGTGAATGTAGGTATCAGTGCGCTGCTTAAGGTATTTATTTTTGGAATTGCCTTGTTTTGCTGGAACATAGTCCCTTGGAAAATCCCTGCCACCTGGTGGTCGTTTATCTTATGTTTTTTTGCCATAGACTTCTTTCGATACTGGGCGCACCGCGTGGCACACGAACAACGGTTTTGGTGGGCAACGCACATTACCCATCACAATTCTTCCAAATATAATTTCTCGGTTTCCTTCCGGCTAGGTTGGACCCAACATATCAAAATTATCTTTTTTGTACCGGTAATGCTTATGGGATTTCACCCATTTGTGTTCTTCATTTGTCATCAGATTGCGGTGCTATATCAATTTTGGATTCACACCGAATACATTAAAAAGCTCCCAAGGCCCATCGAATATTTCTTTACCACACCCTCCCACCATCGGGTACATCATGCGAGCGATGCCCATTACCTGGATAAGAACTACGGCTCTACGTTTATTATATGGGATCGAATTTTCGGTACATTTATGCCGGAAGGGGAAAGACCGAACTACGGTATTACCAAACCCGTCACTTCTTACAATCCCGTCTACCTTAATTTTCACGAATGGGCGGATATTGTCCGCGACTTAAAAAAGGCAAAAAATGCTAAAGAAGGCTATCAGATACTCTTTGGAAAGCCTGGGGACGAAGTGATAAAAAACCGAGAGCTAAGAGAAAAGGCGATGCAGGAAGAAAGAAAACCAACCAAAGCAGTGGCGACTGCTCCCACTCCCATACTGGTGAGCAATGAAAATTCGTTGTTGAAAAAAGAAGACTAAAGGTTAGTTTGAGCTATAAAAAAAGGAGGGGAATCCCTCCTTTTTTTATAGCTCAACATATTTTAACAGCAAACGCTTACTTACTGGAAGCAGGCTTTCTTCCAACGGGACCCGCTGCCCCGAATGAATTTTCCAGGTTGAGGGATTTGGCAAGTCAGCAAATTTTTTGATCAGATCCATCTTGATGCGTTCGTAGGTAAGCGTCAAACTTCTTTTGACCGATTCAATAAAACGAAGGGCAATTCCCCGAAAGCGATCAACGCTGTTCTGAAAAAGATTAATCTGATAGCGGTATATGTACACTTCCCTGGAATGGTTATACGACAGCAATGCATACCCTTCTTTCTGATAAATGGGGGTCAATCCAACCGGTTCAATTTCCAACTGGCTTTCGATAAAGTCATAAATTGTTTTACCTTCTTCTATCTGCTGTTTGATTTTTGGTAAGGAGTACACGATAATATCCCCCAGTTCTTTCATTATATCATCCTCTTCCATTTTATTCTTGTAGGCTATTTTCATTTTTTTGAAGTCAACCCCCTCCATTTCCTTAGGCAGCGCCAGTTTGAGTTGATTTCGATTTTGATCCAGGTGGCTGAGCTTCTGATGGTGTGCAATCAATTCGGTAAGTGCAGGATACAGCTTTACTGCCTGAAAATTTTCATTGACGGTTTTTAGGTAGGCCAAAAGCATGTACTTCTTATACTCAAAATCAATCCATCCTTCTGAGATCCAATTTTCTGATAGTTTGTTCATAGCTCAACGTTTTAAACAGGTGATAAAATTTACGAAAATGCGACATGTCATGCAATAGCATACCGAAAAAATGACAGTAAAAAAAATCCCGCTCTCCAGGTGCTGTCAGAGATGGAAATGCAATTAGGACTTTATGTCAGTAAAAAGCGTGGGTTTAGAATTGGCACAGAAAGTGTGAGTAGGGAAATCGTATTGTAGAATTCAAACTTTAAAAATAACTCAATTACAATGTCTAAAGTTAACATCCAACCGCTAGCAGACCGGGTTTTGGTAGAACCCGCTGCTGCAGAAGAAAAAACCGCTTCAGGACTTTACATCCCTGACACTGCCAAAGAAAAACCACAAAAAGGTACCGTAGTGGCTATCGGTAACGGCAAAAAAGACGAGCCGTTAACGGTTAAGGTCGGAGACACCGTTTTGTATGGCAAGTATTCCGGAACGGAGCTTACCGTAGAAGGTGCTGATTATCTGATCATGAGAGAAGCGGATATATTCGCTATCCTGTAAGGATCCTTTAATCGAGTTTAATTAATACTAACGAAAAAAGAGTAAAAAATGGCTAAGGAATTATTTTTCAACACCGACGCAAGAGATCGTCTTAAAAAAGGAGTGGATGCGCTTGCAGACGCTGTAAAAGTGACACTAGGTCCCAAAGGCCGAAATGTAATTTTGGACAAAAAATTCGGTGCTCCCACCATTACAAAAGATGGCGTAACCGTTGCAAAAGAAATTGAACTGGAAGACGCAATTGAGAACATGGGTGCTCAGTTGGTGAAAGAAGTGGCTTCTAAAACTGCTGATGATGCAGGAGACGGAACTACCACTGCTACTGTTTTGACCCAATCGATTTTTTCTGTTGGAATCAAAAATGTAGCTGCCGGAGCCAATCCTATGGACCTCAAAAGAGGCATCGATAAGGCGGTTACTTCAGTTGTAGAAGAATTGAGAAAAGCTTCCAAAGAAATTTCTACTTCTAAAGAGATCGCTCAGGTTGCAACTATCTCTGCAAATAACGATGATGAAATCGGTAAAATGATTGCCGATGCTATGGAAAAAGTTGGCAAAGACGGAGTCATCACTGTTGAGGAAGCTAAAGGAACTGAAACGGAAGTCAAAACCGTAGAAGGTATGCAGTTTGACAGGGGTTACCTTTCTCCTTACTTCACCACCAATACGGAAAAAATGGAGGCGGAACTGGAAAACCCATACATTCTTATCTACGATAAGAAAATTTCTGCTATGAAAGAATTGCTTCCTATTCTAGAGCCCGTAGCTCAATCTGGACGGCCTTTGTTAATCATTTCCGAAGATGTGGATGGAGAAGCGCTTGCCACCTTGGTAGTGAACAAAATAAGGGGTGCGCTAAAGGTAGCTGCTGTGAAGGCTCCAGGATTTGGTGACCGAAGAAAGGCCATGTTGGAAGACATCGCTACACTTACCGGAGGCACGGTGATTTCTGAAGAAAGAGGTTACAAGCTTGAAAACGTGACCATCGATTATCTAGGTACCGCCGAGAAAGTCAACATCGATAAAGACAACACCACCATCGTAAATGGTGCTGGTGAAAAAGCAGCTATCGAAGGTCGAATCAATGAAATCAAAAGTCAGATCGAAAAAACCACTTCTGACTATGACCGGGAAAAACTTCAGGAGCGTTTGGCCAAATTGTCTGGTGGCGTTGCCATCTTGTACATTGGTGCCGCTACGGAAGTGGAAATGAAGGAGAAAAAAGATCGGGTAGATGATGCCTTGCATGCCACTCGCGCCGCCGTTCAGGAAGGCGTAGTAGTAGGTGGAGGGGTTTCCCTAATCCGTGCCGCTTCAGCCCTTGAAAAACTCAAAGGTGCTAATGAAGACGAAGATACCGGAATCAATATTATCAAACAGGCCGTTGAGTCTCCTTTAAGAACCATCGTTTCAAATTCTGGTGGAGAGGCTTCGGTAGTCATCAATAAAATCAGAGATTCCAAAGGTGATTACGGTTATAATGCAAGAACAGACATCTTTGAAGATTTATTCAAAGCAGGTGTAATCGATCCTACAAAAGTGACGCGATTGGCACTGGAAAATGCCGCTTCTATTGCCGCATTGCTATTGACCACTGAATGCGTGGTAGCCGATATTAAGGAGGAAGCTCCTGCCGGTCCTCCAATGGGAGGCGGAGGAGGAATGGGTGGAATGATGTAATTCACCTATCCTTTATTTATAAAAGGGGAAAGCTGTCAGCTTTCCCCTTTTTTTTGTACCTGAAATAGAAGAAAATGTTTTTTATTTTTATCTCATTTCACCCTCCAAAAGGGAAATCGCAAAAAATGAACAGAATATTTTAATACTGAGATTATAGTGTTAAATTTCAGGAAATAGAGATCGAGCGAGAGAAAAGTTATTATTTTAAAATCAATGTATCCATTCGATTTAATTGTTTTAATTGATGATGACCCTATTAATAATTTAATCAATAAACGGTTAATCAACAAGTTACATTTATCGCCCAAAACCATCGAATTTTTAGAGGCAGAGCTGGCGCTTGAGTACCTGAAAAATCCGGATATGGCGAAAAAGGTGTTGATTTTGGTGGACATCAACATGCCTGTAATGAACGGTTGGGATTTTTTGAGTCACTACGTTGAACTTGAAAACAAACGAAATGATCGGATCATCATGCTATCAAGTTCTATTGATTTTCAGGACCGCCAAAAATCAAAAGAGTTTCCATTTGTGAGTGGATTCATTGAAAAACCCCTTACTAATGAAAAACTGGAAACCTTTATCTAATCGTGTATTTAGACGCAATCTCGTTATTCTCTTTGTTTTTTTGATTTTACTCGATGAATCATTCAATCGGACCTTAGATGCAAAATCCTTAAAAATCAATAAGAAAACTCTGAATTTCAAATTTTGTATTCAAAATCGATAAAGTGGAAATCTCATTTTAGTCCATTTTTTCTTCCTGATAGTACAAGCAAACTTCCTCTTTACGAATCCCCACGTTGATTTTCTCGGGGCTTTCTACCATTTCTCCGTCAACGTGGAAAGGTGCCTTGTCCGGATTCGAAAGGGTTAACGAATCGCAGGACCAGGTACGGACGAAGTCTAAATGGCTAAAGTCTTTTCTAATCAGGCCATAAGTCAATTCCAACCAATCGGATAAACCCTCCGGGTTAAGGGCTATTACTTCAAATATTCCGTCATCCATACGGCTACCTGGGCTGATCGTGGCCCCTGTACCATACTTTGAACCGTTGGCTATTACCAGCATTTTTGCATCTACCCATTCGCATTCAGCGTTTGTCTTCACCTGAAATCGATAGGGCTTGATCTCAAAAAAACTTGCCAGGGAATTTTTAAAATAGGAAACCATGCCCCGCTCATCTCCGTCCTCAAATTTTCTTATAAGATCAGCGTTAAAACCCAAATCGCAAAGATGCAAACACACCTGTCCGTTTACTTCTAGCAGGTCCATTGGTTTACTTTTCCCTTGGTCCAGAATCGTTAGGCTATCCTCCCAAGATTCAATACCCAGGCACGTGGCCAGGCCGTTGGCGGAGCCGAAGGGAATGGGAAGCAAACAACATTCCTTACTTTCTATTGCCTGCGCGACCATTTTGATCGTACCATCTCCTCCACCAACTAAAATCAATTCATAATGCTCCTCTTTTAATGCTGCTTTTATCTTCTCTCCGTCATTCTCCCCTGTCGTTTTCCATAATTTAAGGGTATATCCTTTCACCTGATCCAGAATGGATTGGACAATTACATCTTTATTTGGCAAATCACCTGAAAAAGGGTTGAACACAAAAAGAGCTGATTTATTCATACTTGGTATAATTGATCGGTATAAACGGTTAAAATAAGGCCGAATATCATC
Source organism: Cyclobacterium sp. (assembly GCA_041685605.1). Lineage (GTDB taxonomy): Bacteria > Bacteroidota > Bacteroidia > Cytophagales > Cyclobacteriaceae > Cyclobacterium. The sequence goes on from JAWLFL010000010.1 coordinate 41,142, forward strand.
ACTACCAGCCTCAGATCTCATAGTAAGCAACATTGAGTCAGAACATCTGCAATCTACCTTGGATCAAAAACGTGGCTTCGCGCAGGGGTGGTAAGGTATTCTATAAATGCTTTAACAAAAACTAAACCAGTAAACTGCTTCGGTTAAAAAATTAACACAAATACAGGATTTATCAGAGCCTTTACTGAATAATAACTCCACTTTTAGAAGTTTTATTCCTTACCCTATTCAAAGAAACGCAAAGGGCTATGCACGAATTGTGCATAGCCCCTGCATCGCATTAGCGAATTATTCGCCTATTTTAGTTACCAAATCGGAAGCATATTTCCCTTTTCTTCTTGCTTTTTGGGAAACAGGTTAAAAATCGCGGTGAATTCATGGATCCTCCCCGGGAGCTGGTAAGATTGAGCCAGCGGAAATTCGTAGACATATCCCAAACGCATCCGATCCGTCAATATGCCGAATTGCAGGTTGCTGGAGTAGTTGAAGCGATGCCCCCCTCCTATCCAAAGCCTGTCCATCAACAGCGTTTTCAGATTGAGGTCAAATTGGTCCGGCAATCCTTTCTGCGTCCGGTAAAAGGCATTGGTAATGAGGGCCAGATTAGGGGTCAGCCGTTCCCGATAGCCGGCTTGTAGCATTTTGCTGGCCGGATACCCTTCCATAAAATCATCTCCCGAACTTATCTTTCCGCCATTCACCCGGTGCATGCCATAGCTCAGGTAATAATTCGGATGGGTAAACGCCAGCCCCAGGTTGAAATCCAATACTTGCATGGTTGAAAAAGTCCCCATGTAATTGCCCAGCGTCGCATCGTTTTGCTCCTCTACCGTAAGGGCGTTCCCGTCCAGCCTTATTTGCTGGTAATTAACGCCGGCACCCAACCGCAACTGGTGGTTTTCGGTAATGCGTACCCTGGAGGCATACCCCAGCATCAACTCCGTTTCCTTAAAAGCCCCATAGGTATCGTGCAGCAGGTTGAGGGACAGGGAATTTTGACCCATTCGAGCCGGATCCTCCAGGCCCGCAAGTTCTCCGAGATCCAACTCTGCACTTAGAAAGTAGGTTTTCGGTGCGCCTTCCAGCCCCGCCCACTGGTTTCGGACAAAGCCCCGCAGGGTACTGCCTTCGTAGCCGGTCAGACCGGGATTAAAATAACTCTGAAAATGCGAAAACTGACTGATGTATTTTCGGGATTGTGCCTGTAGGCTAGTCACCCCCAGCAGTGCTACAAATCCGGTAACAAATAGCTTTCGCAGCACATGGCTCTCTAAAAATTGCTTCATTTTTTCTGTATTAATGCGGTAAAGAATACTATTACGGTTTATCATTTTCGGAGTAGGTTTAAGATTCCCATTCGCTTCGCTCCTGTTTCAGTTACCTCCAGTATCCAGGTGTAAGCTCCGGCTGGCAATGTCTTACCCTGGTAAGTTCCATCCCAGCGGATATCCGGATTTTCGGTATAGAAAACACGCTCCCCACTGCGGTCAAAAACCTGAAGACGAACACCACTAAAGTATCGAAGATCCGGAACTCCCCATGTATCGTTGGTACCGTCATTTTCCGGTGAAAACGTATTGTACACGGTCAGGGAGTTTAGATCGATTCTGTTGCGGGTCAGATCCAGTTGCTTTTCCAATACATTTCCATCTCTGTCTGTTACCCGAACCAAAATGGAGAAAGTGGTTTGTCCTGCTACCCGCTCTGCGCTGCTCCAGTAAAGCATGCGGTCATGAATTTCAAAATACTTGTTATCCAACGCGCCCGCTACCAACTCCAATTGATGGTTGGCATCTACCGGATCGGTGATGATCAGATTTCCGATCTCAAAGAAATGCTCCGTCGCTGCCGGGTCAAATTCCTGATGGCTCAAAGTAAGGTCCTCCGGTGCTGGCTTTTTCAACACCTGAATATCCAGGTACGCTTTTTGGTATTCCTCATACTGGATTCCATCCGCCAGTTGTAAGTCCCCGGTAATCGTGTACAAGCCACTGCTATACACATCCAGCCCACTGGCATCCCAGTCCACGGCCACTTCCAGAATCTGTCCATCCTCAGTTAAGACGGTAAGCATTTCGGGTAACTGCGGCTCTACGGACCAAGGGGTTTCCCTCTCGGGCAGGTTATTGATCACTGCAAGTCTGGAGGAAACAATGGTGAAGACGGCTCCCTGGAATTCGAGCTGATAATTGGCATTGACTGCGAGATCCCCCAATCCGATCGGGTAATCTCCAACCTGTTCCCCGGGTGCTCTTTCCAGTGTGCCTGAAATAACCGATTCGTCATCACCTGCCTGAAATCCTTCGGCAGTGTATTCCAGTTGAGGATCCCCGGTTCCAAAGACTTTTGTCTGGTCCAATGCAGTAATCGACAAGGTAGCCTGAGAAATGGTA
>JAWLFL010000119.1:0-12155 GCA_041685605.1 Cyclobacterium sp.
TTTCTCAATGGCCCGCTTATGAACCCGCACTTTGCTATCGGATCTATCGGCTTTCAATAAACCCTTTAGTTCTGCTATTTCATCCGAAATCACGAAGTCTTCCTGCTCCATAGATGCCTCTCTTTGTATCAGGTCACGAACATATTGGGACAAATTTTTTTTAGACCTTTTGGCCATTTTTTCCAGAAGGTCTCTATTTAATGATAAGGTAACTTTTTCTGTTGGACTGGACATAAGCTTTAATGGTATAGTCTTACACAAATATACCACTTTTTTAATTTTCTGTTAAACATAGCTTTCATGTTTCTTTGTTCCCCTATCAAAAGAAAGGGTTTATTAGAACCTCAGAATCAGGGTGGTCTGTACTATCCGTGCTTAAATTGCGGCCTGGGTGCAGTGCAGTACCGGGTTCCATAAACATCCGGTTAGGAAAATCATTCCCGGAAAGGTGTACGTTTAGCCATTGCAAATGGCTTTCGGGCGGGTCTTTTCTGTTTGTGATCCCGGAGATAGCAGGGTGAAGTGGTATACTTCTCCAAGTACCATTATTTTTATCTGTGTTAATCTGAGCTATCTGTGGTGCACTTTTTATATAAGTCTTTATGGAATATCCTCCATCTCCCCAAACCAAACTACCGCATACTGCTTATAAATACCTACACCCATGGCTTTCCAGGTCGCTGCCTTAAACGGCGGCAGGTTGGCCAGTACGGCATGGTGACCCGGGCTTTTTATCCATACCTTCAAGGCCTCTTCGGGAGTGGCAGCGGCGGAATGCCAATAAGCGATCTCATAGCCCGGACTTTCGTATCCGGCTATTTCCTTCGGTTTATCCCACATGCATTCAGGGTTTTTATGATTGTCCCGGTAACAACAATCTGTCCAGGCACCCTTGTCGGACCAGGAGTGCAGGTTGCAGCGTTTGCTGGGTTGGTAATTTTCCATCAAGTCCCGGGCATGAGCCTTGGCTACTTTGCTTAAGGCGGGAGATAGTGGAACGGCAAGCAAGCCCCGGCCTTCCCGGTAACCGTTAATGGCTTCAAAAAGCTGCTTTTCCTCCACTGAATCCTGAAAATAGTTCGAATCGTCGGCGGCAAGGCCCCCAAAACAAAACCACAAAAAAAGGCTCAAGTATGTTGTCATCCCCCTATCTAATTTGGTAGAGATAACGGTCGCGGGGCATTAATGTTATACACGAGCAAATTTGTTTCATTCTATATCAGCGGTCTTTTAATACGGTTTTTTTTCGTATTTTAGCCCTTCAATTGAATCAGGCGTTCATTTTTAACGAAATCTAAACATAATGAGTGACAAAACCCCAAAAATTCTTTATACCCTTACAGATGAGGCACCGGCCCTGGCTACCTATTCTTTCCTGCCCATCATCAAAGCGTTCACCGATTCGGCAGGCGTAATCGTAGAAACCCGGGACATTTCCCTTTCCGGACGGATCATCGCCACCTTTCCGGAATTTTTAAAGGCCGATCAGCGAATCAACGATGCCCTGGCGGAATTAGGCGAGATTGCCAAAACGCCAGAGGCCAACATTGTCAAACTACCCAATATCAGTGCGTCCCTGCCCCAACTAAAAGCAGCGATAAAGGAACTGCAATCTCAGGGATACCCGCTTCCGGATTACCCAGATGATCCTAAAAACGAGCAGGAGCAAAACATCCGGACCAAATACGACAAAGTAAAAGGCTCTGCCGTCAACCCGGTCTTAAGGGAAGGAAACTCTGACCGACGGGCACCGCAGGCGGTAAAGCAGTTTGCCAGAAATAACCCGCACAGCATGGGCAAATGGGAATCAAGTTCGAAGACCCATGTTTCCAGCATGGAAGAGGGGGATTTTTATGGAAGTGAAAAATCCCTCACCATTCAGGAAGCTACTTCGGTAAAAATAGAATGGACCTCCGAAGACGGCACCAAGAAGGTTCTGAAAGAAAAGTTGGATTTGCAGGCCGGCGAAGTAATTGATGCCGCTGTTTTGAGCACCGGAGCCTTGAGAAAGTTCCTTCTGGAACAGAAAGAAGAAGCAAAAAAACAAGGCGTGCTGTTTTCCCTGCACATGAAGGCCACCATGATGAAGATATCCGACCCGATTATTTTTGGGCATGCGGTAACCGTCTTTTTTGCACCCGTATTTGAAAAACACGGCGACACCTTGAAAAAGTTGGGTGTTGATCCCAATAATGGATTTGCCGCCGTGGTGTCCGCCCTGGACCAATTGCCTGCCGATAAGAAGAAGGCCATAGAAGCAGACATCGAGGCCTGTTATGCCGAAAGCCCCGACCTGGCCATGGTCAATTCAGATAAAGGCATCACCAACCTACACGTGCCCAGCGATGTGATCATTGATGCTTCCATGCCTGCGATGATCCGTACCAGCGGCCAGATGTGGAACAAAAATAACGAACTGCAGGATGCAAAGGCCATCATTCCGGACCGCTCTTATGCGGGTGTGTACCAGGAAACCATTGATTTTTGCAAGAAGCATGGTGCCTTTGATCCCACCACCATGGGCTCGGTTCCCAATGTGGGTCTAATGGCTCAAAAAGCGGAAGAATACGGCTCTCACGATAAAACCTTTGAAATCCCAGCGAACGGAACCGTAAGCGTCAAGGATATGGATGGAAAGATACTTCTGGAACATCCGGTAGAGAAAAATGATATCTGGAGAATGTGCCAGGTAAAAGATGCCCCCGTTCAGGATTGGGTGAAGCTGGCGGTTAACCGTGCAAGAGCCACCGGATCTCCTGCTATTTTCTGGCTGGATAAAGACAGGGCGCATGATGCGGAATTGATCCGAAAGGTAGAAAAATACCTGAAAGACCACGACACCAGTGGACTGGACATCCGAATCATGGCTCCGGTCGAAGCAACCAGATTTTCTCTGGAAAGAATCAAGGCTGGAAAGGATACCATATCCGTTACGGGTAATGTGCTGCGAGATTACCTTACCGACCTGTTTCCTATCCTGGAGCTGGGTACCAGTGCCAAGATGCTTTCCATCGTTCCGTTGATGAATGGAGGAGGATTGTTTGAAACAGGAGCAGGCGGATCTGCTCCCAAGCATGTGCAGCAATTTGTGGAAGAGGGACACCTCCGTTGGGACTCATTAGGTGAATTCCTGGCCCTTGCCGTGTCACTGGATCATTTGGGAGATACCTTCGATAACAAACGGGCTAAAGTTCTTGGCAAAACCCTGGATCAGGCAACCGCCAAATTCCTGGAAAATGGTAAATCCCCCTCCAGAAAAGTAAATGAATTGGATAACCGAGGCAGTCATTTCTACCTGGCCATGTACTGGGCCGAAACCCTGGCCGAACAAAATGATGACCAGGCGTTGAAAAAGATTTTTGGACCGGTAGCCAGTGAAATGGTGGCTAAGGAAAAAGCCATCAACGAGGAGCTGATCGGGGCTCAAGGTAAACCTATGGATATCGGTGGTTATTACCGGCCCGATGGAGAAAAAACCTCAAAACTAATGCGTCCCAGTGCTACGTTAAATAAAATTTTGGAGGCCATTGTAGCCTAAATTTATAAAGTTCTTTTAATTGCTTACGCACCAGAAGCCGCTGAAATCAGCGGCTTCTGGTGTTTATATAGAAAAACCAGGAGTAGTGGTGCTAAATGGGTGCCGTCGCAACGGGCTGAGCAAATCTCACGGTTTTCGTACCCGTAAATCCTAATGTACCCAAATCCCCCTTACTAAGGGGGAAAAAGGGGGATTTAATTACAAAATGAAAAATCGATCGAGAATAACAATACCAATCTAAATAAAATTTTTAAAGAAAAAACCCTAGAATTTTAAGCGATGATTTTTATATTATTACATGCGATTTGTCCCTTACAACAAGAATTTGAAAGAATTCTCAAGAGAATTGAAATCTCATTCTACCCTTTCCGAAGTTTTACTTTGGGAAAAGTTAAGGGCAAGTCAATTTCGAGGGTATGCTTTCAACAGACAAAAACCGCTGGGAAATTATATTGCAGACTTCTACTGCAGGAAATTAAAATTGGTAATTGAGATTGATGGGGATAGCCACTTTTATGCTGAATCTGTTGTAGAGGATCAAAACAGACAATTAATTTTGGAAAACATGGATTTATTTTTTCTCAGATTTTTAGATAACGAAGTTAAGAAATCCATGCCTTTTGTTCTTCAGGAAATTGGTGCTCTCATTGATGACTGGAAAATTAAACGTGGTGTTTCCAGAACAAGCTTTTGAGCTTTTCGGGCTTAAAAATTAAAATTCTCGTAAAAATCCCCCTTGCCCCCTTAAAAAGGGGGATTTGCTGAAATGACTGTCTAAGGCTGAACTGGAGCCATTGCAACGGGCTGAGGAAACTTCCCGGGTAATACCGTGTCTGGGTTCCGAACGTATCCAAATCCCCCTTACCAAGGGGGGATTTAGTTACAGAAATCCGAAAGAGCTGGCGATCCACTTTTGTATGTAAATCAAATGGCCGTTTATCCATTAAATCCCTGCGTCCCTTTATTCAAATCATTTACCTCATTGGTTTTCTCTGTGTCTATTTTAAAGAGAGTACTTACTGAAAATTGGTCCTGATTCGTTAGGGTTCTCCAGCTCTCAAAAGAAAAAAAGCCGCTGAAATCAGCGGCTTTTTTATAATTACCTAATTCTAAAATTACAAACGTTTGATTCGGATATTTCGGAACCAGACATCGTCATTATGGTCTTGCAAGGCGATTTTACCCTCCTTGAAGGTAGCAAAATCTTCCCATTGGGCAAACTTGCTTTCGGCCACCATGGCTTGCCATTGATCATCCCAAAGCGCGGTTTCCACCGTCTTCACCCCATTTAAGAAAAACTGCAACTGCCCGTCTTCTACTACGATTTCGGTTTTGTTCCATTCTCCTACCGGATTAGCAGCTTCCTCTGTGGATTCAATAAGGTCGTACAGATCACCGGTACGATGGGTTACAATTTCTCCATCCGGATGGCCCTCATTATCCAGCAACTGGTATTCAGGGCCGGTAAAATAAGGAGCTCCATATTTACCGTTGTCCTGCACGTGAAACATGATTCCGCTGTTTCCGTTTTCTGCAATTTTCCACTCAATCTCAAAATGGAAATCACCGAAGGTCTCCCTGGTTACCAAATCACCTCCACTAGCTCCTTCTTCTTTCTTTTCAGAATTAAAATATAGGACTCCGTCTGATGCTTCCCAGGCCTCTCCAGGCTGGTCTTTACCGTAACCCGTCCAACCCGTAAGGCTGTTGCCGTCAAATAAACTAATCCATTCTTCTTCTGTCACAATAATTTCTTCTATCGTTTCTTCAGAAGCGGTGTTTTCCTGAGAGGAAGGGCCACAGCCCCAAACTGCCAGTGAACACATCGCCAGTGATAAAGACACTTTGTTCATAAACTTATTTTTTTAGCAATAGTACGTACCTCACCATATCTTCGGCGTCCTCTTTGGATAATGCCGGATGAGCTGGCATGGGTATTTCACCCCAAACGCCCACGTTACCAGCGATAACCCTACTGGCAAGCATTTCTACATTCTCATCGGTAGATTCGTACTTCTCTGCCACATCAGAATAAGAGGGACCTACAATTTTTCGTTCGATCATGTGGCAACTTGGACAGTCGTTTTGCTTCATCAACTCCACTCCCCTTATGAAAATGGGATCGTCTTTATACTTTTCCTCCAGACTGATCTCCTGAGCAGGCTCAGGGGCCGGAGGCGGATTAGAAGACGAAGTGGACTCGGAGCTGTTGCTACCAGAACCACCACAAGATACGGCCATCATTGAACCCGCAATGAGGGCCAGGCTTAACTTAAGATTTAACTTCATTGTTTGTTATAAAATAGATTAATTGATTCCTAATATTTTTTTGTTTAGCCCTTCGTCGGCTCCCGTAGAGGCAAAATCATCGAACGTTTTTTCCGTAACCCGGATGATTTTTTCACTTATAAATTTAGCCCCTTCGATGGCTCCATTTTCAGGATGCTTTAGGGCGCATTCCCATTCGAGTACTGCCCATCCGTCAAAGTCATATTGCGACAATTTGCTGAAAATCGCATTGAAATCTACCTGTCCGTCTCCAAGCGAACGGAACCTTCCGGCCCTTTCTACCCAACTGGAATAGCCTCCGTAGACTCCCTGCCTGCCGGTGGGATTGAACTCCGCATCTTTTACATGGAACATTTTGATCCTGTCCTTGTAAATATCAATGAAGGATACGTAGTCCAGGCATTGTAAAACGAAATGACTGGGGTCGTACAGGATATTTGCGCGTTTATGATGATTTACTTTTTCGAGAAATAATTCAAAAGTAACCCCATCGTGCAAGTCTTCTCCCGGGTGCAACTCGTAGCACACATCGACTCCTTGTTTATCAAACTCATCAAGTATCGGAAGCCACCTTCTGGCCAATTCTTCAAAACCGGTATCTACCAATCCAGCCGGTCGCTGAGGCCAGGGATAAACGGTATGCCACATCAATGCGCCGCTAAACGTCGCATGGACCGTCATGCCAAAATTTTTGGAGGCCTTGGCGGCCCACATCAGTTGCTGAACGGCCCACTCCTGTTTTCCTTTCAGATCTCCGGCCAGTTCCGCGGGGGCAAAAGCATCAAATAGTTCATTATAAGCAGGGTGTACAGCCACGAGTTGGCCTTGCAGGTGAGTTGAAAAGTCAGAAATCTCCACACCCGCTTCTTTCACGGTATCTTTTATTTCCTGCACATAATCCAGGTCTTCTGCCGCTCTTTTCAAGTCAATCAGCCGGGCATCCCAGGTGGGGATCTGAACGGCTTTGTAACCAATACTGGCAGCCCAGGTGCAAATATCTTTCAGATTATTAAAAGGTGCGGTATCATCCGCAAATTGAGCCAAAAATAAGGCGGGTCCTTTAATGGTTTTCATAAGGGTTATTATTTTTTAAAGTTCAAATTTAGTCCATTTTTCATTAGATTTCCCACTTTTCACTACATGTTCCACAAAGGCCATGCCCCGGAGTCCATCTTCAGCTCCCGGGAAGTCTTCCCATTCCGCTTTAGGGGTCTCACCATTTTTTCTTGCATACAAACACCGGGCGAAATTCCGGTACAAGTTGGCAAATGCCTCCAGGTAACCTTCCGGATGGCCTCCGGGAGTACGCAGATTTTCCATCGCATTGGCAGACAAATAAGGAACGTTTCCACCGGTACGGTAAATCTGATCAGGAGCTTCCGGATGCCTCACGATAAGAGTGTTAGCATTGTCCTGTTCCCATTCTAACCCTGCCTTATCTCCAAACACCCGGATTTTAATATTGTTTTCGGCACCGGTGGCTATCTGTGTAGCCATCAGTACGCCCGAAGCACCGCCATCAAATTTGAGCAACACCGCTCCATCATCATCCAGGGTTCTGCCGTCTACCACAATGTTCAGGTCTGCACACAATTTGGTCAGTTTCAGGCCGCTCACATATTCTGCCAAATTAAAGGCATGGGTACCGATATCCCCCATGCAATTGGCAATGCCACTTTTAGACGGATCGGTCCGCCAAATCGCCTGCTTGTAGTCTGTCTTTTCCAGAGAGGTCCACAACCAGCCCTGCGGGTATTCCACATAAACTTTTCGGATTTCTCCCAAAACCCCAGTAGCAATTAGGTGACGAGCCTCTCTTACCATCGGGTAACCTGTGTAGGTATGAGTCAGGCAAAACAATAGCCCGGTTTCTTCGATGATTTTATTAAGTTCCTTAGCTTCTTGGTAATCAAAGGTCATGGGCTTGTCCAGCACCACGTGAAAACCATTTTCCAGGGCTTTTTTGGTGGGATCAAAATGCACATGGTTGGGGGTAACGATGGCAACGAAATCTATCCGCTCTTCTTCCGGCAATTGTTTTTCCTTTTCAAACATTTCGTCGTAAGAGCCGTAGACGCGGCTCGCAGGTAGAAATAATTCCTTTCCGGTTTCTGCGGATTTTTCAGGACTGCTGCTAAAGGCTCCGGCAGCAAGTTCTATTATACCGTCCATGGCCGCGGATATTCTATGCACCGCCCCAATAAAGGAGCCCGGACCACCACCGATCATACCCATTTTAAGTTTTCTGTCGCTCATTATTCCAATCTTTGGTTTTTTGGTTTTTAAAGTTCGGTTTTAACATCTATATTTCTAAGAAGATAGGAGAAATAACACCGGCTCTCAGGGACTATTCTGCCCACCGAGATGTGGCTCCCCTACTTTCTGAAGTGATAAATTTACATTAAATTGGCTTAAATTTAAATATTTCCTAGAATAGTTTGAAGTGCGGTAAAAGCCGCTTTCCTCCCAAAAAAACGAAATCCTGTTACAACATGACAACTACCAACCGATTTAAGCTTTCACTGATGATGTTTCTGGAATTTTTTGTCTGGGGCTCCTGGTACGTGACCCTGGGTACTTTTTTGGGAAATAACCTGGAAGCAAACGGTGCCCAGCTTGCGGCTGCTTTTTCCACGCAGTCCTTTGGAGCCATCATTGCTCCTTTTATCATTGGGTTGATTGCAGACCGTTTTTTTAATGCAGAAAAAATCCTCAGCATCTTGCACCTTCTGGGAGCACTCCTACTGTTTCTCATGTTTAGAGCGGACAGCTTTGCGTCCTTTTATCCCTTTGTTCTGGCATATATGTTAATCTACATGCCTACCCTGGCCCTTGCCAACTCGGTGTCCTTTAGTCAAATGAAGGATCCTTCGAAGGAATTTAGCAGCATTCGGGTATGGGGAACCATCGGCTGGATTGCTTCCGGTTTGATGATTAGTTATTTCTTCATTTGGGACAGTCCTGGAGCTATCGGGGAGGGATTGCTCCGGAACACCTTCCTGATGGCTTCCATTTCTTCACTGGTTCTTGGCCTGTTTGCTTTTACGCTGCCAGCCACTCCTCCTGCCACTAAAACCGGCGAAAAACAATCGGTATCCGAACTTCTGGGATTAGATGCCTTAAAACTACTGAAGGACCGGGATTTTGCCATATTCTTTCTCTCCTCCGTATTGATCTGCATCCCGCTGGCCTTTTATTATCAAAACGCTAATCCCTTTCTGTCCGAGGTAGGTCTTTCGAATCCTACCGGCAAAATGACCATCGGGCAGGTCTCGGAAGTGCTTTTTCTTCTCCTTATGCCCTTCTTTTTTAGAAAATTTGGCTTGAAGACGACGCTGATTGTAGGCATGCTGGCCTGGGTGGTTCGCTATGTTTTCTTCGCATTTGGAGATGCCGGAGAGGGCACTTACCTGCTAATCATCGGCATTGCCCTGCATGGAATATGCTATGACTTCTTCTTCGTTTCGGGACAAATTTACACCGATTCGAAGGCCGGACCGCGATACAAGAGTGCCGCACAGGGACTGATCACGCTGGCCACCTATGGCATTGGCATGTTAATAGGCTTTTGGATTGCCGGAATCGTTTCGGATGTGTACTTTGATGGCGAAAATCACCAATGGCAAAACATCTGGCTTATCCCAGCAGGAATCGCCCTAGCTGTTACGATCTTCTTCACGCTTTTCTTCAAGGACAACGACTTCATAAGGGCAAATGAGTTGCGACGCGATAAGAAAAACATTCAGCAATCCAGGGAGTTATCTACAGAGTGAAAAGATCAGTTTGTAATTTAGAGTATTTATAAATAGTTGAATTGAAAAAGAGGAAAAGGAATAAATCAAACAGTTTCTTTAAAAATATCAATATAATTGCAATACCTAAAATAAACAAATCAAGTATATGGCTAATCAAAGTTACGACGCTATAGTCGTTGGGTCTGGAATCAGCGGCGGATGGGCGGCAAAAGAACTCACGGAAAAGGGCTTAAAAGTCCTCCTTCTGGAAAGAGGTCCTAACGTGGTACACGTGCAGGATTATAAAAATGCAACAATAGCTCCCTGGGAAGTTCCTCACAGGGGAAGAAGAACGATCGAAATGTTGGCAGAACATCCCAATCTTCGGAGGGATTACGTGTTGAATGAACTCAATCTCGACTGGTGGGCTCATGAAGACGATTCTCCTTACATAGAAAAAAAACCATTTACCTGGTTTCGGGGATACCAGGTTGGGGGTCGCTCGCTTCTCTGGGGAAGACAGAGTTACCGCTGGTCTGATATTGATTTCGAAGCCAATGCCAAACAAGGCATCGCCGTGGATTGGCCGATACGGTACAAGGACCTGGCTCCCTGGTATAGTTACGTGGAAAGGTTTGCCGGCATCGCAGGAAATAAAGACGGATTGGAAATACTACCTGACGGCGAATTTATGCCTGCCATACCCTTAAACTGCGTGGAAAAAGACGTTGCCGACCGATTAAAAAATCACTTTGGCGGTTCCAGGTTGATGACAAACGCCCGTGTGGCAAATATTACCCAGCCACTGCCAGGCCGACCGGGTTGCCAATACCGGAATAAATGTTCACTTGGTTGTCCCTTTGGCGGTTATTTCAGTACGCAGGCCTCCACCCTTCCGGCTGCGGTAGCTACCGGAAACCTTACATTAAGGCCCTGGTCTATTGTTAATAGGGTAATCTATGACAAAGATACCCAAAAGGCTACTGGAGTGGAAATTCTGGATGGCGAGACGAATGAGACCATCGAATTCGATGCGAAAATTGTATTCCTCTGTGCTTCTTCTTTCAACTCCACTGCTGTACTGATGCGCTCTGCCACAGACATATGGCCAGAAGGCCTGGGAAGCAGTTCGGGCGAATTGGGACACAATGTTATGGATCACCATTTTCGCCTGGGAGCCAACGGCACCATCGAAGGATACGAAGACAAATATTATTTTGGAAGAAGACCAGGGGGATTTTACGTACCCCGCTACCGAAATACAGGCAATGAAAGCCGGGATTACGTCAGAGGCTTTGGCTATCAGGGAGGTGCCAGCCGACAGGGATGGAATCGCACCGTGGCTGAATTGGACTTCGGTACTCCACTGAAGACCGAACTTACCGAGCCAGGAGCCTGGACCATTGGAATGACGGCGTTCGGAGAAATCCTCCCCTACCATGACAATACCATCAAGCTTAGCAAAACCAAAAAGGACAAGTGGGGCATGTATGTATTGGAGATGAGTGCCGAGATTCGCGAAAACGAAACCAAAATGCGGGTAGACATGATGAACGATGCCGCCGAAATGCTGGAAGCAGCAGGGGTGAAAAATGTTTCTACCTATGACCGGGGATATATCTTTGGACAGGGCATTCATGAAATGGGTACGGCACGGATGGGAAGAGATCCCAAGTCCTCCGTTTTAAATGGCAATAATCAAGTCTGGGATGCGAAAAACGTGTTTGTGACCGATGGCTCCGCCATGGTCTCGGCTGCTGCGCAAAACCCCTCCCTGACCTATATGGCCATGACTGCCAGAGCGGCAGATTTTGCTGTGGAAGAATTGAAAAAAGGTAATTTGTGAAACCGAAAAAGAAATTGACATGAATGCAATGAATAGAAGAGAGGCCCTGAAAAGTGTGGTGCTCATGATGGGGGGCACCATGGTGGGAGCCAACGTCATCCTGACCGGATGCGCCCCCGAAAAACAAATAGAAGGACTGGATTTTTCCGAAGAAGAACTCGCGTACATGGATGAAATCGGAGAAGCCATCATTCCGGAGACGGATACGCCGGGTGCCAAGGCAGCGGGTATCGGTTCCTTTATGGCCATGATGGTCAAGGATACGTATACGGAAGAACAGCAAAAATCCTTTATCAATGGCCTGAACAGCCTGAAAAGCGATTTCAAATCAGAAACCGGAACAGCCTTTATGGATGCCACGGTAGCCGAACGGACGGCTTTCTTAAATAAGCTTAACAAGGAGGCAATGCAGCAAAATACCGAAGAAAATTCAGGCTCTAATTACATCCTTATGATCAAAGACCTGACCTTGTTGGGTTATTTTACCTCGGAGGTGGGTGCGACACAAGCCTTGCGTTATATAGAAACGCCAGGTAGGTACGAGCCCTGCACGGACTATAATAAAGGTGACAGAGCCTGGGTTTTATAACCTAGTTTAAATAGAATGTTTTAATAAGGGTAGAGGCTGTCCGAAAAGTCGGGCAGCCTCTAACCCAACTTGGCCCTTTAGTGAATTAATATCCTGTTAGTCAGTGTTTTAAAAAATCAGTGGTACACTACATATTTTCTTACTGCCTTTTCGGTATCC
>JAWLFL010000120.1:0-12043 GCA_041685605.1 Cyclobacterium sp.
CGACTGAGTGAAACCCTCACCAGCATGGGGGTTGATTTCATCGCTGAGAATAAAGAAAATCCTTTTTTTCTCTTCATTTCTCATTACGATGTGCACGTGCAGTTGGACGCAGATAGGGACTTGATTGAAAAATACCTCAACAAACCGAAGGATCCGGATTATGCCAGCAATGCCGTGTATGCAGCGATGATTTCTCATATAGACGAAAGCGTGGGTACGGTCATGGAGGCCATCGATGAAATGGGCCTGGCTGACAATACGGTATTTATATTCTATTCCGATAACGGCGGAGTGGATAACCGATTTGACAATGTCCCACTCCTGGGAGGCGACAGCAAAGACGTTTATCCGGAAGGTCATCCCCTCCGCTACATTGCCACAAACAATGCGCCGCTGCGGGCAGGAAAGGGAACGCTTTATGAAGGAGGGATCCGTGTGCCTTTAATCGTTCGCTGGCCGGAAAACGTAAAAGCGGCTAGTACCTCTGAGGCCATTGTCTCCAGTGTTGATTTTTACCCCACTTTTTTGGAGCTGGGAAAGGGTGAACGACCGCTAAATCAGGTGCTTGATGGGTATTCTATGGTGCCTTCCCTGACAGAAAACAGGTTTGACCCGGAGCGGGAAGTGTTCACCCATTATCCCGTATACCATCACGAGCAGCCCATGTCCGCTTTGAGAAAAGGTTCCTGGAAAATCATAGAAAACCTGGTGTCCGGCGAGTTTGACCTGTATAATTTGCGGTACGATGTCAACGAAATGACCGACCTTAAATTCAGTTATCCTGAAAAGTTGGTTGAAATGAAGTCCGCATTAAAGAAATGGCAAACGGAAACCAAGGCCCAAAACCCGGTTCCAAATCCTGATTTTGACCCGGCCAAAAGGTACGAATGGGGTACCAATCCATTCAGGTAAATGAAGTAAAAACATATCAGAAGCAAAATAAACATACTATGGGAAAGAAAGTGTGGGTATTCGTAGCCCTACCGGTACTATTGCTGGGTATGGCCAGCATGGTAAAAAGCCCTGTTTGCGAACTGTCGCTGAAAAAGAGCGACTGGCGCATGGGCGTAGCCTTGTATTCCTTCAACAGGTTCCCTTTTTCCAGCTCCTTAGAAAAAGCGAAAGCTGCCGGAGTAACATACGTGGAAGGCTTTGATTTTCATAATATGGGTAGCGATTTTGGCGACAAAACAATGAAAGATCTTGGATCCACAGAGGCAAAAACAGTGAAAATGCTGTTGAAGGATAAGGGACTAAAAATGAAATCCATGTATGTAGGAACAGCACAGACTGAATCCGATTGGCGCAAAGCCTTTGAACTGGCCAAATCCTTGAAAGTCCGATACCTGGTCACCGAACCCAAAAGGGCCCACTGGGACCTGGTGGATGAGCTTGCGGGGGAGTTCAATATCAGGGTCGCGCTTCACCAGCATTCCAAAGAGGCAGGAAGTATTTACTGGCATCCGGATTCGGTATTGTCTGCGATTAAAAACCATCCTAATTTCGGGGCTTGTGGAGATTTGGGGCATTGGGTCAGAAGCGGACTTAATCCCGTGGAAAGTTTAAAAAAGCTCGAAGGTCACCTGATGAGTATTCATCTCAAGGATCTGGATGCTTATGGGCAATCTGCCAAAGACAGAATGGTGGGCGAGGGGATCATTGATTTCGAAGCGGTGGTTGCCGAACTCGATAGGCAGGCCTTTGATGGGGAGGTTTATGTGGAGTGTGAGCATAATATGGAGGATAACCTAAAGGATGTCCAGCATGCGGTAAGCTATTTTGAAAGTCTAAGTCCTTGAGGCGAGATCCGTGCTTTTTATATCTAACTTATTAGATCAGAAACAACTAGCACTATGAAACAGAAGTATTTAAAAAAAACAATCCATACCAACAGGGTCATTTGCGCTCCCGGATTAGCTATTGGGTTACTTTTTCTGGCGGGGATGATTTGTTTTCCTGCTTTTTCCCAGGATGCCAACCGCTTTTTCCAGGCTGGAGCATACAAAAGTAATATTACCCCAAAATTAGGTGGTCCCATCATTGGTAATTGGGATTCGCCACCTGCAGAATACGTTCATGACGAGTTGTTTGCCCGAAGCATCGTCCTGGATGATGGGGAGACGAAACTGGTGCTGGTGACCGTGGATAATGTTGGTGTTGATCAAAAGGTGTTTGATGCCGCCAAGCAAACCATTGAGCAGGCCACGGGAATTCCGGCATCCCATGTGATGATGGCTTCCACCCATACCCATTCGGCCACCAGTGCACGGGGTGTAGGGGATAAAGGAAGGGAATGGCATGCATCCGAGCCGCTGGATGAATACCAGTCCTTTTTGGCGTCCAGAATTGCCGATGGCGTGCAGATCGCTCTTCGGAACCTCGAACCTGCCAGAATTGGTTGGGGGTCCGTTGATGTGCCCCAGCATGTGTTCAACCGTAGGTGGAAAATGAAGCCCGGCACACCCACCCCCAATCCACTTGGAGGTACCGACATCGCGGTTATGAATCCGGGGGTAGGCAATCCGAATCTGCTGGAACCAGCCGGACCTACGGATCCCGAAGTAGCTTACCTGTCGGTGCAGGCCATAGACGGCCGGCCGCTGGCATTGCTCGCTAATTATTCCTTGCATTACGTGGGTGGCGTTCCGGTTGGCGAAATATCCGCCGATTATTTTGGCATGTTTGCCGACAAAATGCAGGAATTACTGGATGCAGCCCGTCAAAACCCGGCCTTTGTGGCCATGATGTCAAACGGCACCTCAGGAGATATTAACAATATTGACTTCAGCGGCCCAAGGGTTAAACACCCACCTTATGGCAAAATGAAATTGGTAGCAGATGATGTAGCCAGGGCCGTAGTAAAAGGCTATCAGGATATTGTTTACCAGGACTGGGTACCTTTACAGGCCAAACAGGTACTACTAAACCTAAAGGTACGCAGGCCGGATCCTGAACTGGCCAAATTCGTCAGGAAAGTAGCTGCACGGCCCGATTCAGTAGAAGGAAGGCACCGGCTGGAAAAAACCTATGCCAAACGGATCAAGCAGATGGAAACTTTTCCGGATACTATTGATGTGATTATCCAGGCCTTTAAAATAGGGGATTTGGGCATAGGGGCCATTCCTTTTGAGACCTTTGTAGAGATCGGTTTGGAATTAAAAGAGCGAAGCCCAATGAAAAATACCTTTACCATTGCCCTGGCCAATGGGCTTTATGGCTACCTTCCTACCCCTGAGCAACACCAACTGGGAGGGTACGAAACCTGGCTGTCCACCAATAGGGTAGAAGAGGTCGCCTCCGAAAAGATCATTGCTCAATTATTGGAATTGTTTGGAGATTTTAAATAGACAAGTATCTGGAAGGCCATAGCTACTTGCTAATATCCTGCTGCATATTGGTGGTTTTCATTTGAAGTTTTCGGCTCCACTGCAGAGAGGGGAGTCACGTTGTGGTGAAGTTTTTTCTTTATAGTTATCTGAGCGATTATCAGGAAGTGGATGGCATCATGATTCCTCATTTTACAGAAGTGAGAGTGAATGGTCAAACTGTCCAAGGTATCACCTTCCAAGAGGTGGGGCTGAATCCTGAAGTCGACGAACTGATTTTCTCCCGTCCGAAATAAGAGTAAATCATTCTTAAGGGTTTAAAAATTATATGTTTTGAACTTACATTTACCAGGTAGTTTCAAAAACAATAAGGCTACCGCCCCCGGGATGTTTTTTTGGTTCAGGATAGGGTTTATATCATTTTGATTTAATTTTGGGACTTAAATGGTAAAAAAAATATTGGTGAGCCTGGAATAATCACGCGCGCTCCGAGGCGAAGGGAAACCCGCTATACAATGGAAAAAAATCAGAAATAAATGAAGCCAAAATTCGTCAAGATCAGCGATTGGATAATTGAAAAGATTCGGTCGGGTGAATGGTTGCCCGGAGATAAAGTTCCATCAGAAAATGAATTGATACATACTTTTGGTGTCAGCAATACCACTGCCCGGAAAAGCCTTCAACTGATCGAGACAAAAGGCTATGCACAACGCATAAAGGGGAAGGGGACTTTTGTGTTAAATAAGACCGAAGACAATCATTTGCTGAGGGTTTTAGGTTCGATAGATGCTACCAGGAGAGGCTTTGATGAAGGGCTGAAGGCGGAAGGCTTCCAACCAAAGACGGTTGTGTTGGAAAAGACCCTATTGGATCATGGTATTTCGACTGAGATTAGCGGAAAAAACTACATTATGGAAGGACCGGTATTGAAGGTACATCAATTAAGGTACGCCGATGATTTATTGCTGAAAGATGAAACCAAGTATATATCCATAAAGCTATGCCCTCGGATCAACATGCTTTCTACGGATCTTTCGTATTTTAAGGTGTACGAAGACAAGTACAATCATAAAATTTCGGATATCAAACAAAACCTGAGCACCATTATACTTCCCCCGGATGATCAGGCCAATAATTTTGAAGTCCAGGAGGCTTTGCCGGTTTTCGTCTTAGATAGTGTGGTTTTGTGTCAACCCGGGACTGTCCTGGAATTGGAAAAATCAATGTACCGGGGCGATAAATATAAATTTGCCATTATTGCCCATCCCGAATACAATGAGATTGTTAATTCTGGTACAAAAAAGGTTTGACCCGTCATTTGAGCTCATTTTTATTTCCACCATTTTTTTTTCTCTGCGGTTGTTGCATGATCATTTTTTGATTTTCTAGCGGTTAAACCTTATTCTTAGGTAATTATTTACCTGTTTAACAAAACCCGATTGAATTTTTTAACTCTTTTATTTTAACATAGTGCGTTAAGAAGTATTTTGATAAGGTGCTAATAATAGACTAATATTAGGTTTAATGCTCAAATTTCACAATAAAATTGTTAAAATATCATTTCCTATTGTTTTTTTAAGTCAAAGGTTATATAATTGTTTTTATAACCTAGAGCGTTAAGTAAATGAGCCCCAAAATCCGCTGGTACATATTGGCATTGGTATTCCTCGCCACCGGTCTGAATTTTCTGGACCGGCAGGTCTTGTCCATGACCATCATTAAAATCCAGGAGGAGTTGCAAATTTCTGATGTGGAATATGGCTGGGTCAATACCGGGTTTTTGATCAGTTATGCCTTGATGTTTACGGTTGGCGGGCGCTTGATTGATAAGGTTGGCGGCAAGTTAGGGTTAGGATTGTCTGTGGGACTATGGTCTGTAGCCAGTGCACTTCACGGTATCATGAGCAATTTTTACCATTTACTGGGATTTCGGTTTTTACTGGGCATGGGAGAGGGAGGCTGTTTTCCCGGTGCTGCGAAAACCGTTTACGAATGGTTTGATAAAAAAGAAAGGGCCCTGGCCAATGGAGTTGCCATTGGCGGAGCGGCTATTGGTGCTGTCGTAGCTCCTCCTCTGACCATCCTGATATCCGGACAATATGGATGGCGCTGGGCTTTTATCATTCCGGGAATCATAGGTGTGGTTTGGGTAATTGCCTGGTTTATTCCCTCCTGGAAGAAAAGCTTGCATGCCGTTTCACGTCGGGAAAGGAAGCAAGCAGGAAGCCCCCTACAGGTACCGCTGCTCCAATTGCTAAAAAACCGGACCGTACAGGCATTTATCCTGATCCGGTTTTTATTGGACCCTGTGTTTTATTTTTTGATGTTCTGGGTTCCCAAATACCTCAATCAGGAAAGAGACCTTTCTTTTGAACGAATTGGGGAATTGTTTTGGATTCCCTTTCTGGCACTGGGTCTTTCCAATATTCTGGGCGGCTGGTGCTCTGACAAACTGGTGTCCCGTAACCTTACGATTAATGCTGCCAGGAAATGGGTCATGGGTTTTGCTGCCGCCCTCACGCTGGTGGCTCCATTTATCTCCACCGTATCTTCGGTTGAAGTGGCCATTTTGCTCATGTCCCTGATGATGCTCGCCCATGGCTTTTGGATTACCAACTACATAACGGCCATAACAGATATTTTCGGCAAATATGCCACTTCCACGGTGGTGGGACTTTCGGGAACAGCGGGAGCTGTTTCCGGCATGATCCTGAATCCGGTGATAGGCTGGGTTGCCCAAAATCACTCTTATGGGCCTTTATGGCTGGTGTCGGGGATCATGTACCCGCTGGCGTTTGTAATACTGCTGGTTTTTGTTCCGAAGATTACCTCAATGGAATTTGCAGCAAATGGGCAAATGGGCCATGTCAGAAATGAATAGCCCTTGAAATTTGAAATGTTTAACCATAGAAAAATGAAAAAGCCGATAAAAGACGTAACGTCCGAATCTGAAACCTACCAGCTTGAAAGGCGCATGGAATCAAAACCCAGAATAGGCGTATTTGGGGTAGGATACTTTAAATATTGGTCTCAGTTTGAAGGATTATTGGAAGATCTTTTGAAAAAGCAAGGGGTATTCCTGGAGAAATTAAAAAAGCACCAGGTAGAAATCGTTGATTTTGGCCTGGTAGATGATGCCCAATCTGCCTATGCTTTGGTGCCTAAACTTAAAGCCGCCCACCTGGACTTGATTTTTTGTGACATGCTCACCTATGCTACTTCCAGCACTTTTGGAGCAATTATTAAAAATATGGAGGTTCCCATTGTTCTGATTGCCCTGCAGCCGGACAAAGCCATGGATTATTCCCGGGCATCGACCTACATGCAATTGTATAATGACGATATCTGCTCCCTTCCGGAATTTGCCGGAGTGGCGGTACGATTGGGAAAACAGGTTCCGGAAGTCATTATAGGAACCCTTTCCGATGATCCGGAGGCAGAAGCATTGATTGGAGAATATTGCCGCATTGCCAAGGTTTTGCACGGGTTAAAAACGGCCAGAATCGGGCATATCGGGCATCCCATAGAAGCCATGTTGGACATGCATACCGATGCGACCATGCTTACAGCGCATTTTGGTGTACATGTGGTGCAGTGCGAAGCCAATCAGATTGTTCACCAGTACCTCAACCAGGTGAGCGAGGCAGAAGTAACCCAGGAAAAAAAGCGCATCCTTTCCTTCTTTGACACGCCGGACCCGGTGTCCGATCCCATTTCGGAAAAATTAAAACCTGCCGATTTAAGCGTGGCCGCAAAGGCCTCCCTGGCCCTGAAAAAATTCGTAACTTCGGAAGAGTTGGATGGTTTGGCCTACTATTACAACGGGGAAGACAATAGCCCTACCCAACTGGTCATGTCTAATCTGATCGTGGGCAACTCCCTGCTAACCAGTTCGGGGTTTCCCATGTGTGGGGAATCGGACTTAAAGACCTGTCTGGCCATGTTTATCATGGACCGCCTGGGGATAGGTGGAAGCTTTGCGGAGTTTCACCCAGTAGATTTCAAGGAGAACTTTATCCTGGTTGGCCATGATGGCCCGCACAATATCTCCATCGCCCAGGGGAAGCCGGTCTTGCGGAGTTTAAAGAAATACCACGGTAAGCCTGGCTTTGGAGCCGGGGTCGAATTCAAGATCAAGGAAGGCCCCATTACCATGCTGAGTATCAGTTCCACCTTCGAAGGAAAATTCAAATTTGTAATCGCCGAAGGGGAATCGGTGGAAGGGCCCATTCCCCCCACCGGCAATACCAATACCAGGGGTTTCTTTAAACCCGATGTGCGGACCTTTCTCACGAAATGGATCAAGGAAGGCCCTACCCATCATTTTGCCCTGGGAATTGGGCATCGTGCCGGCAGTATCCGGAAAGTTGCCCATTACCTGCAAATTGAATCGGTAATCGTGTCTTGAAACTTATATTCAACCCAATTGTGCCATGAAAATTTGTCATTTTACATTTCTCATCCTTGTCGGTTTGTGTTGTTTTTCTCTCCAGTCAACTTATGGGCAGGAGGAAAACGCATACCGCCAATTCAATGAAGGGTTTCAGTCGCCTCCTCCCTATGTTTACCCTAACGTTTACCACTGGTGGCTGGGAGGTCATGTAGACAGCCTTCGGTTAAAGGAAGAAATTCATGCATTTAAGGAAGCCGGGGTATCGGGGTTTACCATCTTTGAAATCGGCTCCAGGGATACCGTTCTCGTAGGAACAGGCCCGGAATTTTTGGGGGAGGAATCCCTGAAAACCATTCAATTAGCCGTGGAGGAAGCTGGGAAACTGGGATTGGAAGTAGGATTGAATACGGCCAGCAGTTGGAATGCAGGCGGAAACTGGTTAACCCCGGAGCATGCAGCCAAATCCATCTATCAATCGAAAATAACCCTTACCGGAGGAAAAAATCAAAAAGTCACCATTCCTTTTCCCGAAATACCGGAAACCGATCCAAGAGGAAGAAAGCGGATGATCGAATTTGATAGGGATGGCCGACCGGTTTATTCGGAAGAAATAGTCGTGCTGGCCCTACCTGTACTTCCGGAGAATAGCCGGGCCGATACCAGCCAAATCCGGGACATTTCCGAATTTTTCAATCCGGAAACGGAGATACTGGATTGGGAGGCACCGGAAGGGGGATGGAAAATTGTCCGGTACGTATGTTCCAATTCGGGCGAAAACCTGATCTTGCCCAGTAAATATTCCGCGGGTCCCATAGTGGACCATTACGATGCGGATGCCACGGCCTTTCATTTCAATTACATCATCGACCGATTGCAATCTGTGTTGGGAGACTTGCGGGAAACGGCTCTGAAAAGCCTCTATATGGCCAGCTACGAGGCCCGAGGCTTTACCTGGTCCCCCACGCTTCCGGAGAAATTCAGGACGATCAATGGATATGATGTCAAAAAACTCCTTCCCATCTTGTTTGAGGAAGCGGAATTTTCAGCCGAAACAACCGCCAATTTCCGGGCCGATTTTCAGCGGACCTTGTCCGAACTGATGATCCATAACTTCTA
Organism: Cyclobacterium sp.; assembly: GCA_041685605.1. Lineage (GTDB taxonomy): Bacteria > Bacteroidota > Bacteroidia > Cytophagales > Cyclobacteriaceae > Cyclobacterium. The sequence continues at coordinate 8,836 of JAWLFL010000120.1, forward strand.
CATGAAATCAAAAGAAGTTTGCAACGCCCATGGTCTTAAAAACAACAGCGAGGCCGGAGGACCCGGTCTTCCCCTGCACAACGTTCCCGTGGAGCCCTTAAAAGCTTTGGGAAAGGGGCTGGACATCCCAAGGGGTGAATTTTGGATCAATCACGGCCGGTACAACGAAGACGGAATGGATATTTTGCGGGTAGTGAAAGAAGTCTCTTCGGCTTCTCACATGTATGGTCTGGGAATTGTGGAAATGGAAGCCTTCACCTCCTTTCAGCATTGGCAGGAAGGCCCTTTTGAGATGAAGCCGATCGGAGACCGGGCTTTTGCCGAAGGCATGAATAAGGTGGTCGTGCATGGGTCCACACATAACCCCGAAGGAACCGGTTCTCCCGGCATTGTCTATCATGCTGGCACTCATTATAACGACAAGCGGGTATGGTGGCCTAAAATCAGGCCTTTCAATGAATACCTGGCCCGGGTTTCCTATATTTTGCAGGAAGCCGATTTTCAGGCCGATTTTCTTTATTATTACGGGGATACCATACCCAATTATGGGGGACACAAGCGGGGCAGGTTCTCCCCGGGAGCCGGTTATGATTATGAACTGGTCAATACGGAAATTCTCCTTGAGCTAGAAGTGCAGGATGGAGAAATTATAAATCCCAAAAACGGTGCGCGATTTAGAATATTGGCGTTGACGGATGAATATGAAATCCATCCGGAAGTGTTGATCAAACTGAAGGAGTTGGCAGAAAATGGGGCGGTAATCATGGGCCCCAAGCCGTATGAAATAGCCCAGAGAAAAATCAAGCCAGGCATGCCGGATATGGAGGGATGGCTGGAAGAACTTTGGCAACCATTCAATGCACAAGATTTCAGTACAAGAGAGGTTGCTATACATCGTGATGCAAGTCCTGCTGAAATACTGGAGGCACTGGAACTTGCGCCAGATCTTGATTATGAGGACAAAGCGTTCTATCCCCTGGATTATACCCATTACCAAAAGGGAGACCTGGATTTCTATTTTGTGGTCAATACTACCGGGGACTGGCTTTCTAGAAATGTGCATTTTCGGCAGCAGGGCAGAGTCCCCGAGATATGGGATCCGACGACCGGCCAGATTACTCCGGTGGGGGTATTTGAACAAAAGGAGGAGCAACTTACCCTTCCCCTGACCTTGGCTCCCTATGAAAGTAAGTTTGTAACCTTTGCGCCCGGAAAAGCAAAGAATCATTATTCTCAAATTGTTGGAGCTGGTTTACATCCCCCCAAAATTAGGTATGAAGCGGATGGAATAGAACTCTGGGAAGAGGGAATTTTTGTGTTGTATGATGAAGAGGGCTCAAATGAAATCCATGCCAGCATTCATGAAAAGGAAATTGCCGGTGCCTGGGAAGTTTTTTTTCCGGAAGGTTGGGGTGCTCCTGAAAAAGCGATTTTTCCGGAACTGACATCCTGGACAGCGTCCGGAGTGGAAGGCATCCGGTACTTTTCCGGAACTGCTCGCTATGAAAAGCAATTTGTACATGCCCTGCATCCTACCGACCATGCAAATGCCAAAACCTATCTTGATCTGGGTGACCTGTCGCATGTGGCAGAGGTCTGGCTGAACGATGAGCGCTTGGGCATTACCTGGGCCAAGCCTTACCGCTTTGATGTAAGCGATCTGCTTCGCCCCGGGATCAATAGCTTGCGAGTGGAAGTGGCCAATACCTGGTCCAACCGGATTACGGGAGATGCCATAACCGGGGAAACGTACACCCAAACCCATATAGAGGAAACCAATATCAAGGGGATTGGGCATATCCGGGTACCCTGGGAGGAGGTGCCCTTGATCCCCTCCGGATTGTTTGGGCCGGTTACGCTCCGTACCCTTGTACCAGTCAAACTACCTCAGTAGCTCCAGGCAGCGAGGATTTTTTCCGATCATATGGTACCCCAAAGGGATTAAGTGGTCCCAGTCTAGGGGGGCGGTACCCCGGAAGAAACAGTATCCGTCCAGTTAGGAGACAAAACGGCAGCTATATTCATGGCTGCATAGAGCTACCCATGACGCATGTCATATTTTTCATTGGTATCAGTCATAGCGCATCAAAGCATGGCTCATTAAATTTGCAATGTTAATACGTTAATGATGAGTTATATCTGGCATTTATCCACTTTATTTTCAAGGGGATGTGGTTTTTTACCGAAAGCCCTCAGAGGATTAATTTTATTAGCTGTCCTTATGGTTTCTTCAAACAATAATTTGTTCTCCCAGGCCTGGGTTTTTAACCCATTTAAGGTTCAGATTGATCCTATGGAAAAGCTCTTATTGGTCAATTTTGAAAAAGATCCCGATTCACTTTATATCGGCTTTGAACCACAGGTATTCGATGATGATAAAAACGGTAGCGGGCATTTGATCATCGGTTGGCGGGTGGATGGAAAGGTCGATGTCTACCACCAAGCTTCCTTAACACTGGACCAGGCCAAATATGACATTGTGGGAAAAGGGCTGGCCAATATGATTGAAGTGGAAATGCCCCGTGCTTCTTTTGAAGTAAATGATTTTGGGGTGCAAGCTGATTACCAATTCATTGACCTTTTGGGCAGAGCCATAAAAATCAAGATCCGTGAGCACAACCCTAAGAGCCGAAAACCTTTTGGGCTGCTGGCTCCGATGGGGGATGCTGCTGAAAACCCTTCCGCCATGCCTTTGGTGATGCTGCACGATTTTTATTTTGTCAGAAGGAAAAATACTGATTTTCAGGTATCCATTGATGGGAAAGTTCATTCGCCGGATGTTCTTCCGTTACCTATGGACTGGATGAATATGTATTTTGCCAGGTACAGCCCCAAGCCTTTGATCGCAACCTTAAATCCGGCCTATGATGGCCCTCTCTCGCAGGAAGTGGTGGATGAGGGAGTAAAACAAGTTACGCAGGAAAATACAACTTTGGAATTGGAGTGGGAGGGCGGCTTTCCCAAATTAAAATCCCTTATCAGACACAATTTGGTGCATGATATCAAGTTTTCGTTTGATCCTGCCTTTCCCCATTTGGAGGCTGTGAAGGCAGGAACATCTCAAGAAGGGCATTTTTTGATTGAAGGCAACCCCTCAACGGGTTCCATAGCCGGAGATTATTTGATCTGTGCCAATAAAGAAAGTATCCTCATGGTGTTGGTCCCTTCCAAAGGATGGAAACCCAGGCCAACAAAAATATCACTAAGG
>JAWLFL010000374.1:0-2908 GCA_041685605.1 Cyclobacterium sp.
AGTAGTCCAAACCAGCGTCCAGTCCCCTTTCAAAATTCCCCGGTTTACCCGAATGCTTTTAAGAATCGGGTCACTAAAGGACAGGTGGCTCATTTTTTTATGTTGGGACTTCCAATGGGCTAGTTCCTGCATGCTGTCCCGAATGGAATCCGTATTGGTATTGATACATTTAAATTCTTCGTGAATCAGTTCTTTGATGTAATCGTAACTTTCCAGTTGCAAACCCTCCAGATAGCGTCGAATTAACTTTTGATCCGATTTTTCCTGAGGGTTGGCAGTGACAGGAGGGGGGGAATCCCCTTTAACATGGATCGGCTGCTTTTCGTATTGACTGGAAAACAAGTATCCAGGTAAAAAAGCCAGCGCTAATGAATTTTGGATGTTGGTCATGTCTATAAATTATTTCCTAAAAATAGTTTCATTGCTCGAAAGCGGGTTAGAGGTTCGAAGCACGGTAATATCATCTACAAAGTACAAAAAAAAGTATTAAAAATTCAAATTTTGGTGTATTTTATTTTTATTTTCTGTCTTAATACTTTACATTTAGACTTTTAAAACCAATCCCCCGACCAGAGTGGGCCGGAGTTCACCCTCATTCCGGGTATTTCGTCCCACTAGAAAAGTGAAAAAAAGCCAGGGAAATCGAATTATTTCCCTGGCTTTTGGGCTAGTAATTAAGCTTTAATCAGACGGACAAGTTGCGCGTTGATAGTTTGAACCCACTTTTTGGCTAGCGGTCCCTCTCCGAGTAATTCTGAGTGTCTTTCTCCGTCGAAAAAGAGCAATCGGGAACCGGCAGTTTTCGGATTCCAAAACATTATCTGAATCTCTAAACGGTCAATTACCTCCTCTCTTTCCCTTGCTCATCCTTTAAACCGACTGGATTTTAGCAGGTATGCATCTCTTATTTTTGAACCAATTCCTGAGGCGAAAAGGTATTTGTATAGGGTATTATTCGGTTGGTTTCGTCCAAACCGATCGCGTATTGACCCCGCTAAAAATCGAATTGGCGGAGCTGAACGGCGTAATCCAGGGCTGCCTGGAAAAACTTCCGGCGATGCCCTGTCTCCAGGCGCTTTCGTTTGTTGGAATGATAAATCAAAGGCGTAATAAATGCCACAATAGCCAGCAAGGAAATCCTCAGGCTGACGGATTCTATTGGTATCATATGAAGGTATCAGAATTATGAAAAGAAATGAGTTCTGCGCACGGATACGGGAAATAATACTTCTATCATTTGAAGTACTTTTCCCTTCTATGCTACACCAGGTAAGCTTATTCGTTAATCATAAAAATGGAAGGGGAACAGGATCAACCGTAGCCGGAAAATGGCAAATCCTCCTGAAATCCAGCAGGGAAGGCCGGATATTGCGGACGGTATATCCACCCACTCGTACCGGTTTAAACCGAAATCCGATTGATGGTAGGTAGGTTCGGCCTTTCTGCTCGAATCCAGCTCGATACTTTTGTAGAATAGTGGTGAATCCTGCTGGAAGTCAGTGCTACTAACGGATTGGAAGGTACGAGTAATTGATGTTATTGCTTTACCAGGATCGGCCCATGAGGAAAGAACCGGAATTACTATTCCAGCTAGAATTAGCAACCAAAAAGTCTTTGATCCGGAACGAGGTCTCATGTTCTATTGAAGTTTCTAGGTTTAACGAAAAAATAAAAAGAAGTGGTTAGTTAAAAAAAATTAATTAATGCGTATCTTGTTTTATGGCAACAAATAAGCCTATATATTCGGAGTTTAAATCTTAGCGTCTGAATGATACTTTCACTGGTATTGCTTGTAATTGGATTTGTTCTGTTGGTATACGGAGCAGATAAATTGGTGGCATCAGCCTCCAATATCGCTTCCCGACTATCCATTCCCAATATGGTGATCGGGCTAACGGTGGTGGCCTTCGGTACCTCTGCTCCCGAATTATCAGTAAATGTGATGGCTGCTATGGAGGGGTCCGGAGAAATGGTCATGGCCAATGTGCTTGGCAGTAATATATTCAACGGGTTGGTCATTTTGGGCGTTTGCGCGCTTGTTTTTCCACTCGCGGTAAAGTCAAATACTACCTGGATAGAGATACCGCTGAGTTTTCTGGCAGCCCTATTGGTTTGGATCCTGGCTAGTGATCGCTGGTTGGATGGGGGAGAAGTGAATTTGGTAAGCAGAAGCGAAGGGCTGGTGCTGATATCGTTTTTCGTCATTTTCTTAGTTTATAACGTGATGGTTTCAAAAAACCCCGAAACCCAATCGGAAGAAGTGCCTGTAACTGAAATGAAAGTGAGCAGTGCTATTTTCTGGTTTGTGCTGGGATTAGCTGGTTTGGTATTCGGAGGACATTTAATCGTGAGCAATGCCATTTTTATTGCCCAAACCTTCGGGTTATCCGAAAGGGTTATCGGATTGACCATCGTCTCAATAGGAACGTCCCTGCCGGAACTCGCCACTTCCCTGGCAGCCGTAAGAAAGAGAAAAGTGGATATTGCGATCGGCAATGTGGTAGGGTCAAATATCTTTAACGTATTCCTGATATTAGGGCTGTCTTCGACTATTTTCCCGGTAGTGATTCACGATGGGACGTTTTTAGACATTGTGATGAATTGTGTGGCGGGATTGCTACTATTTTTATTTATTTTCTCGGGAAAAGGCAGAATGCTCGAAAGGTGGGAAGGAATCACTTTTCTATTTATCTATGCCGGGTATTTGTATTATTTACTCTTTTGGTAATGGCTTACCCTCTAAATTAAGGGTCAAAAAAAAGCTGCCATTTTAGGTGGCAGCTTAGGTTAATGGGCAGCTTATTGGACGACAGCCGGTGAAAGGTTCTCCGACTGGGCAGAATCCTCCTCCAGAGGCATTTCTTCCACGATTTCAGGTTCGGGGACTTTCTCGATCTGTTCAGTTGGT
>JAWLFL010000375.1:0-2906 GCA_041685605.1 Cyclobacterium sp.
TTAAACTCCCGGAGTTGGCTATACTGAGAAAAATCCAAGCTGGCAAACTGCCGCTCAAAAGGAAATACATTTTTACGAATCATCTGAAGTCCTGGAAAATGGTTTTTAAGACTGTCCTCAAGCCTGGAGAAATAGTCTTTGTCAGGGGCATTAGCCGCCATTCCCCAATCAGCGTTCCAACCTATAGCCTGATCGGGGGGGTGATAGGTAATGCTGTTCCCGATGACTAGCACCCGCCGCAGGTCAACGGGGCTTGCTTCATCGGGTTGGCAGCTGCTAATCACTCCAACCAGTAAAAGTCCCCCTATCAATGCGAATCGAATCATGCCTCCTTTTTCATTTTGGCAATATAGAATCCGTCAAATCCGGACTCTTGCGAGAGCACTTGCGTTTCTTCCAGCAATTCAAATGATTTTCCTTCCGGACTTTGTAGAAAGGCCCGCACCTGAAGGTTGTTTTCCGAGGGCAAAATGCTGCAGGTGGCGTAGACCAGGATCCCTCCCGGCTTTAACATGGAAGGGTATTGGGATAGAATGTCTTTTTGAATTATCTGTACGGACGAAATGGATTCGGGACTTAATTTCCATTTGGTATCCGGATTCCGCTTCAAGACCCCTAGTCCCGAACAAGGCACGTCTAAAAGCAGGCGATCGGCACTCTCACGTAACCTTTTTATCGTTTTGCTGCCTTCTATGGGTTTGGTTTCGATGATGGAAACTCCGGCCCGCCTTGCCCTGAGCTTGGTGTTTTTGAGTTTCCAGGCCTCCAGGTCCATGGATACGATCCGCCCTTTGTTTTCCATAAGGGCAGCCAGGTGAAGGGATTTTCCCCCGGCTCCGGCGCAGGCATCGATGACCCGCATACCGGGCTGGACTTCCAGGGCCATGGCGACCAGCTGGGAAGAGGCATCCTGAACTTCAAAGTGCCCTTCCTTAAACAAAGGCGTGCGGAAAACATTTTTTCTTTCTTTCAGGATCAATGCATCCGGGTAGCCACTTGCCGGGTAGCTGCTGATTCCCAGCTCCTCCAACTGTTCCCTCAGCCTGGATCGGCTGGTTTTCAAGGTATTTACCCGCAGCACAACTTCGGCGACTTGGTTCAGGCTGTTAATTTCTTGTTCCCACTTTTCTCCAAGCTGCTCCTGCCCCATCTGATCCATCCAGTCCGGTATGGACTGAAGCAAAGTTCGTTGGCTTATTTTTTCCCTTTTGCGATGGATTGCTTGTGGGTTGATTCCCTTGAACTCCCGCCAATCCGGCAAAACGTTGCCCTGCATTACCCAATAGGTTCCGAACCACCGGTAGTAATCAGCTCCCGGACTCAGGTATTCCACCAGTCGTTTCCAACGGACGATCTCGTAGACGCTCTCGGCAATAAAAGCCCGATCCCGGGCTCCCCATTTGGGATTTGATTTTAATACGCGCTCAATCACTTTGTCGGCAAAGTGATGCTGGTCAAAAATTTCTTCCAGTGCCCTGACGACACCATTTACCGTATTTGGAAAAAGCTTCATAAGTTTTTAGCTACTTTTATGCAAATATAGGCAATTAATACCGGGGAAAATGGTATTTGGCGGGATGGAGGTCTGGATCTCATACTTTGTTTTTGCTCGAAAATTGGTATTTTTGGAGCTATGGGAGAGAAAAAATGCCCTCATTGCGGGAAATGGTCTGATTGGAACCAGAATTTATTGGATCGCTGTACCCATTGCGGAAAACCATTGGGAGGCACCGACCTGGAGTACCAGGAAAAAAGAGCGGCGCAAAAAAAAGCCAATGAAGAACAATGGGTTTTCTATATTAAGGACACCGATAGTACGTTCGTGAAAAACATGAAAAAGGTGGGGAATTTCTTTTATACCATCTACATTGCCATCATCACCTTTCTTGCCTGGTTAATTGCCGCTTTGCCCGGATAATGCCTGTTTACAAAAACCCCTACTTTCTGCTGCCCGTCTTGTTGTTTTGGGTTAACCAGTACCTGGAACGGATCGAAGAGGTTTACTTGCCTTTTATTCATAGTTATTGGGATGACCTGCTGGCCATGCCGGTCATTCTGGGTATAACGCTACAGGTTTACCGATGGATTCACCCCCTTAAAGCGCAATTGGGTTTCTCGCTTTTACAGATTTTGGTTGGCTGGCTGTATGTAAGCCTGATCTTTGAATACTTGCTGCCCCGCTGGTCAGACCGGTACACCGCTGATCTCTGGGATGTTTGCTGTTATTTAATCGGATCGGTGTACTTTTACTTTTTGATCAATCGAACTAGAAACTAATCGTACCCATGGCCGGCACACTCAAAGCACTTTACATTCAGTATAAGGAAGCGTTAGGCGACAGCTACCCTGCTGAGGAGGCTGAGAACCTGGTTTATTGGCTGATGGAAGCCTATCTGGGCGTAAAAAAATGGGACTTGCGTTCTCAAAAGGTGGTAGAACATATTCCCTCCTCCATGGAACAGGCCCTGGAAAAGCTTAAGTCCGGGTTACCCATTCAATACATCCTGGGAAAGGCTCCTTTTTATGGCAGGGAATTTCTGGTTAGTCCGGACGTATTAATTCCGCGGCCGGAAACAGAAGAATTGGTTCACCTGATCCTGAAAAATCATGCCGGCAAAAAGCAGCTTTTGGATTTGGGTACCGGCTCCGGATGCATTGCCATTTCCCTGGCATTGGAATGGGTCGAAGCTTCGGTAACCGCATTAGACATCAGTAACGGAGCGCTCGCAATCGCCCAAAAGAATGCTTCGGATCTTTCCGCAATCGTTGATTTTGTAAAAGCAGACATGCTTTCCCATTCCTTGCCCCTGGGCAAGGTCGATATTCTGGTCAGCAACCCTCCCTATGTGATGGAGCAGGAAAAAGCCGACATGAAGCCTAATGTGCTGGAGCACGAACCTCATTTA
>JAWLFL010000121.1:0-12010 GCA_041685605.1 Cyclobacterium sp.
TTTCCATTTATCCCAATCCTCTGAAGGGAAGTCTCGCATAAACTCCCCGGAAACAAGCTTCCGTTCGCCTCCGAAGCCTGAAGGGCTTCAATAACAATAACCCCGGGCGAAACCCGGGGCCAACAAGCCAATTTATCCTGCCCACAACCCCGGAGTGGGTTGAACAAGGTTTGATCTTAAAAAGTCATCTACTTCAGGTTCAACCCCATCCGGGGTTGGAGGTACTTTTTTATTTGCTTTTCCGTGAGCTGCACCCACGGTTATTTTTGTTCAGGCCCTACAGGCCTGGATTACCCAGTTAATCTTCAACAATCGAGAAGGTAATCGAAAGAAATAACAACCATCTTTGTCAAATCCGGACTATTGGATATCATGGATCAATTATCAGTTCCAATTGGATCGATGAAAATCCTGACTCCGATTCAATACCCTTTCAAACCCGAAGCCTGAAGGGCTTCAACAATAATAACCCCGGGCGAAACCCGGGGATCATGAGCCGGTCTATCCTACCCGCAACCCCGGAGTGGGTTGAACATTTCGAAAAAGAATTATATTTCGTAACTTTCTTCAAACCTTAACTCTTTGATCTAGTGAGCAGTTACAAACAAATACTCTACCATACTGTATTAGGAACTAAAAACAGAAACGAAACAATTCCCAATACTCATTGCGAAGAACTGTACCGCTACATTGGGGGTATCGTTAAAAATAAAGGTTGTACGCTTTACCAGATAAACGGAATCGCCGATCATATTCACCTATTGACTGATTTAAATCCTACCCTGTCTTTATCCGATTTCATTAAAGACATAAAAGTAGCAAGCAGCTTATGGATGAAGGAACACACGAGTTTCCCCCGCTGGAACGCGTGGGGGAAGGGATACGGTGCATTTACTTGTACCTACGGAGAAAAAGACCGTATTACTTCTTATATCAAAAGGCAGAAAGAACATCACAAAAAAGAATCCTTTTTGGAGGAATACAAACGATTGTTAAATGAAAGTGGTATTGAATTCGACGAACGTTATCTTTTCTTGTAATTGTTCAACCCCTTCCGGGGTTGGAGGTACTTTTTTATTTGCTTTTCCGTGGGCTGCACCCACGGTTAGTATTGTTCAGGCCCTTCAGGCCTGCTTTTACTGAGAGATTCGTCAACAGTCTAAATCAACGTCCATAGAAAATATTTTCCATTTAGCCCAATCCGATGAAGTGAAGTCCCGCATAAACTCCCCAGAAACAAGCTTCCGTTCGCCTCCGAAGCCTGAAGGGCTTCAATAACAATAGCCCCGGGCGAAACCCGGGGATCATGAGCCGGTCTATCCTACCCGCAACCCCGGAGTGGGTTGAACAAGGTTTGATCTTAAAAAGTCATCTACTTCAGGTTGAACCCCATCCGGGGTTGGAAGTACTTCTTTGATTTATTTTCCGTGGGCTGCACCCACGGTTAGTGTTGTTCAGGCCCTTCAGGCCTGCCTTTACTGAGTGAATACTTCCCCCAATCAAAAATACCACTCTCCGGTGCCAGATTTCATGGATCAGTAATTTTCTCCAGCTCCATCCAAAGTGGAAAAATACTTCTTCCTTCCGTCACATAGTGGGGAATAAGGTCCACTTCCATTTCCGGCAGGTAAACGTTCTCCAAGGTGATTTCATCGGTAGGTACTGCTTCGAATTGCTCCTGAATAATTACCGAATTGGTTTCCAGCACCATTTTCCCACTGGTTTCCAGGGGTTTGATAAATTTGAAGCGGATATTATACCTGCCCTCCAGGGTCTTGACCTTCCACATCCCGAACACTTCCTCCTGGGTCCAGATGCCCCGTTCTCCTCCGGCATCATTGCGGTTGAGGTAAACCGGGTTTTCCTCCTCGCTGCCGATGATTACCCGCTGGGGCTGGTTGAGGTGGGGAGATTGCGTCAAATCGGCTATCATCGCGTCCATTTCGGATTTCAGTGCTCGCGCAACCGGTTTATTCGCTTCCACGATCGAGTTCAATTCGTAGGGATCTTCCTTCAGATCAAACAGGTCAAACTCCCCCAGCTCCGCATCAAAATCGGTATTCCCGACCAACTTATACTTTCCCTTTTGCAGGGCCACGTTGTTGTACAATTCCGGGTACCTGCGGGTCCAGTAAAAGAACAAGGACCTTTCGTCAAAGCCGACCGCATCCCTTCCCTGCAGCAGGGGAACAAAGCTCTTACCGTCAATTTTCCGGTCTGCTGGAAGGGAAGCCCCGCATAGTTCCGCAAGCGTGGGCAACACGTCAATATGGGCCAGGCTAGTGGAAATGTCCCGGTTTCCTTCCAGCCTATCCGGTAAGCGAAGAAAAAACGGTACGCGTACCCCTCCCCGGAATACACTTCCTTTTCTACCGCGCATCCCCCCCACGTAGCGGGCCTGCTGGGGACCGTTGTCGGTCATAAAGATCACGACCGTATTCTCCGCAATATCCAGTTCTTCCAGCTTATTCAGCACCCTCCCCACGTTATCGTCAATATTGGATACCATGGCATAGACTTTTCGGGCAGCTTCTTTGTCCCGTTCGCTCATTTCCGGAAAAGGACGGCCGTCTTCGTCAAATCCGGCCGAGGGATCCAGGTCCTTGTACCGTTCATAATACTTGTCCGGAACCTGCAAGGGGGTGTGGGGAGCATTGAATGAAAGGTAGAGGAAAAACGGCTCCGCTGCCTTTTTTTCCATAAAGGTCAACGCCTCTGTGGTGAAAATATCCGAACAATAGCCCTGAAAGGCCTTTTGCTCCCCGTTGTACCAAAGAACGGGATCAAAATAACTACGGTCTCCCTGAAAATACGTAGTAAAATCTCCCGGTTGCCCCATGCCGCCGGAAAGGTGAATCAGGGATTCTTCAAAACCCTGATCTCCGGGTCGAAAGGGGTAATTGTCACCCAAATGCCATTTTCCAAAAATACCCGTTCGGTAGCCGGTAGACTGCAGCATCTCGGCAAGGGTCAGTTCTTCGGTAGCCATGATGGCGCCGCCGTTATAGGTATCCCGCACACCGGTGCGCAGAGAATACCGGCCTGTCATCAGACTGGAGCGCGTAGGCGCGCAAACCGGTGACACGTAAAAATTGGTCAGGCGCACACTTTCCCTTCCTAGCTTGTCCAAGACGGGTGTTTGAACATGGGGATTGCCATGCAAACCCAGATCCCCGTACCCCTGGTCATCGGTGATGATCAATATGACGTTTGGGCGATCGGGCGCTTGAAATGCCAGCCCCTTGTTCTCGCCAGCTAGCACCAATACCAACGCCGCCAGCAATCGGAAGTAAATCGTTTTCCCCTTCATGTACGTACCTTTTTTTATGGATGATCGAAGCATTTTCCCGCTTTCTGAAGATTGTGGGCTATTTTTCCAGTTGATTTTCTACCGGTACGACACCCGCCTTGTGTGCTTCCATGACCGCTCTGATCTCGGCGATGATTTCGGGATGCGCTTCGGCTATATTGAAGCGCTCACCCGGGTCTACGTTGACATTGTACAGCAGCGGTGTATCCAATACCGTGGGCGTATTTTCCACAGTTACTTCCGGGCGGGTTACCGGATGTGCCGTAGGATTTCCGTATTCCAGTTGGGTGATAAAATGGGCCTTGTAATCCCCTTTACGGACAGCATAAACTTGTTGCCCCCGGTAATAAAACACCGTCTCCCGACCACTTTTGCCCGTACCTCGCAGCAACGGACTGAGGTCATAGCCATCGTACACCCGATCATCCGGCAGTTCAGTACCGGACAAGGTACAGAAGGTAGGCAACAAATCCATGGTAGTGGCCATGTCGCGTACCACTCCCGGTTTGATGCCAGCAGGCCACCAGAAAACCGTGGGTTCCCGCATCCCTCCTTCAAAGGTTCCTCCTTTGGCTCCTCTGAGCAGGCCAGCCGTACCGCCATGGGTGCGGAAGGTATGCCAGGGACCGTTGTCCGAAGTAAAAACCACCAGCGTATTTTCGGCCACGCCCGCTTCTTTCAGGGCTTCCAGAATTTGTCCCACGGACCAATCAATCTCTTCGATTACGTCTCCATAAATGCCCGCCAAGGATTCATCCTTGAATTCGGACGATCGGAACAGGGGAATATGGGGCAGGTTATGCGCCAGGTAGATAAAGAAAGGATCCTGCCCAAATTCTTTAATTTTCCCAATGGCTTCTTCCGTGTACCTCTTTGTAATGGTGCGCTGATCCGCGGGCCGTTCGACAATTTCCTTATCTTGCATAAGCGGAACATTATAGGCCTGGTACCTTTCCTGATCGGCCAGGGTAAAGTGATCCGTTTTCTCTACCTTGTCCATATCGTTGGAATAGGGGATGCCAAAATAGCTGTCAAAACCATGATCCGTGGGCAAATGAGGAGATGAATGCCCTAAGTGCCATTTTCCGATAGCTGCGGTACGGTAGCCGTTGCCTTTTAAGGCCCGTGCAATGGTTATTTCCGATTGGGGCAAGCCTCCTTTCGAATCCGGGAACAATACCCGCCGCCGATCGCTGGCCATGCCGGAGCGAATGGGCAGTCTTCCGGTTAGCAAACCGGCCCTACTGGGCGTACAGACCGGGGCCGCCACGTAAAAATTGGTCCACTTTTGCCCTTCAAAAGCCATGCGATCCAGGTTGGGGGTATGGATGGTCGGGTGTCCAAAAACCCCCAAATCCCCATAGCCTAAATCATCGGCAAAAATGACGATGATATTGGGAGGTTCGTTTTTAATCGGATCCGGGTTTGCTTGCAACGTGAATAAGCCGCTAAAAAGACCTAGCGAAAGGGTTAGTGCTTTTACTAAAACTGATTTCATTGAAATTTTATTTTTGGGTTTTATAAGGTGTCGTTTCAATCCGGTCGCTGCCAGGGGACTTTTCCGCTTTCCTGGATCTGTCGGCGTAGCAATCGATGCAATTCCTGAAATATTTCCGGCTCGTCTTCTACGCGATTTATTTGTTCCAACGGATCCTCTTCCAGTTGGTACAATTCCATGGGCTGGTAAGGGCTGTTTTGCAACAGTTTCCAGTCCCCCAGCCTTAGGGCATGGTAGGCTTTCCCCCCGTAGCGGGTTCCTCCTTCTCTTCGCACAAAGTAAAGTGGGCGATCGGCTTCTTTCATCTCTCTGCCCAGCAATGTTGGTAAAAAACTACGTCCGTCCGTTTTTGGAGGGCTGCTACTATCCACTAGTTCCGCCAGGGTTGGGAGTACATCCATGGTCAGGTTGACCTGCGTGGATACCGATCCGGCTTGTATGTGTCCCGGCCAGGAAATTACCGTTGGAACCTTTAATCCCCCTTCGTACATGCTTTGTTTCCCATCTCGCAAAGGCCCGTTATTGGCCTGGCTGGGCAAATGCCCTCCATTATCGCTGGTAAAAATAATAAGCGTATTGTCATACTGTCCGGTTTCCTTGAGTGCCTGCACCACTTTTCCAATACCATCGTCCATATGTTCGATAAAGGCCAGCAAGGAGGCCCGGGTACCGGAAAGGCCGGGTTCCCGGCGTTTTACCTTTTCCAGCCATTCCTCCGGGGGCTGTACCGGAAAATGGGGGGCATTGTAGGCCAAATAAAGAAAAAAAGGCGCCTCGGCATCCTTCCTTGACTGAATGTAATCAACGGACCATTGGGTAAACAGGTCGGTGGCATGGCCTTCCGCCTCAATGCTGGATTCGTTGAGCCGCATGTAATTTCTTCCGTGCCGGCGGTGGGTCCAATAGTCGTCCATCATGTCTTCCAGCCAGCCGTGAAAGTGATCAAAACCACGCTCATTGGGCAGGTTGGGCGTTTCCAGGCCCAGGTTCCATTTGCCTACATGGGCGGTATGGTAGCCTTTTTCCTTTAGCAGGGAGGGGAGCAGTTTTGCTTTGGGATCCAGGTAACCCCAGGTATTGTCCGGAATTGAGCGAATCAGTCCCGGCACTCCCACCCGATCGGGATACCGGCCCGACAGCAGGGAAGCTCTGGTAGGAGCGCAGACAGGGGAATTGGTGTAGAAATTATCCAGCCGCATGCCGTCCGCTCGGAGCGCATCGATATGGGGTGTTCGGATGTCCTTCGTTCCGTAGTAGGACACGTCGTGATAGCCCTGATCGTCAGTTAAAATAAGAAGAATATTCGGTTTTTCGGGGGGTATGGATTGCCCTGCCAGGTGAATGGAGTAAAAGAACGGCAGTACCAGAAGGAAAATTTTATAACGCATACGGGGGCCGGAAAAGGTCATTTGAGCACAATACGTAAATTACTGAATTATTTTTCAAATTGCCTGTGTACGAACGGATTTTATGTGAATTGGATGTTTTTTTGATCCCGTACGAGCCGAAAGCGCCACGCAAAGGTGCCGTAAAAAAAGGACATCCTTGAGTCCTAATGAAGTGTATTCCCAACAAAATAGACCTTAGTTGTATCCTTCTTAAAAGACTCCAATCCCAGATGAATAAGACTCCCTTGATTCCATAGGAAAGTGCAGGTGATTTTATCGTTTCTAATCCTTAACATGTCATGCTGCAACACCACCTCACCATTAGCCACCATTAATGCAAGTGTTTAAAAACAGCTTTCCCTAAAGCAGGAGCTTAATTACTGAATTTGGCATCCAGACGTTGTTTCAATTTATTTTGGGTTTCCTGATGATCCGGATGCCCGGCCAGGTTGATGTACTCACTGGGATCGTTTTCATGGTCATAAAGCTGAACCCCTTTTTTACCCCCATCCCACTCAATGTAGCGCCAGCGTTCGGTCCTTACGGCTCTACCCATATAAGGCCCGGGATTTCTTCTCACCTGCGTAAATGCCCCATGGTCCCAGGCTTGATTTGGGTTTTCCAAAAGAGGTGAAATATCACGCCCATGTAAATATTCGGGGGGCGCTAAACCACAGAGTGCCGCTAAAGTAGGATAAAGGTCTATCAATTCAACTACCCGCTCGCAAACGCTGCCGTTGCCCTCCTTATCCGGAGCGCCAATCAACAGTGGAACCCGGGCAGATTCCTCAAAAAGACTTTGCTTTTTCCATTGACCGTGCTCGGTATGGTGATATCCGTGATCGCTCCAAAACACCACGATGGTATTTTCCGAAAGTCCCAAATCTTCCAGGGCATCCAATAATTTACCTACCTGCGCATCCATAAAAGTAGCGGAAGCATAGTAGGCCCTGATCACTTGTTTGCGCTGATGCTCATCCAGCCCCCAATACAGGGGATTGGTCCAGAGAGCTGCCTGCGGAATATCTTCGAAATGATCCTCTGGTTCGTCGGGAAGGACAATACTTTCCAAAGGATACATATCAAAGTATTTCTTTGGGGCGATATAGGGAGAATGTGGACGATAAAAACCTGCCGCAATAAAGAAAGGCTTGTCTTTATTTTCTCTCATTAACCGGATGGCCTCATCGGCAACCATTCCGTCCGTTTGCTCCTCATCGGTACCGTCTGCTTCCAACCAACTTAACGAACTACCCAAGCCTCTATTTGGGGTCAGGTTGATGATCTTTTCTTCCTCCCATTTATCCCTGCCAATTGGATTAATGACCTTGTTCCAGGACTGCGCATCATCCAGTCCATCGGTACCTATATCTCCGGGTACTCCGTAATGGTAGATTTTTCCAACCCTTGCAGAAAAATATCCATTATCCTTGAAAAGTTCAGGTAAGGTAGTAACGGTGAGAATATTGTCTCTAAAATCTGTCTTAAGGTCAAATACCTGAGTGGTATCGGGTCGAAGACCTGTCAAAATAGACACCCTGCTTTGGCTACATTGGGGATATTGACAATAGGCCTTATTGAACTGCATTCCCATTTTTGCCAATCTTTCCAGATTAGGAGTTTTTACCAACTCATGCCCATAGCTACTGATACCATTATTGAGGTCATCCGAAGCGATAAACAGGATATTCATTTTTTTGGGAACCCGGCTTTCTTGGGCAAATAAGGCATCATGCAACCAAAATAGAATTAATATGGATAAAATAGCTCTTAAAAACATACGGACAATATTTATTCAGGAATTGATTAATTTTGATTTAAATCCTCAGATTTCCCAGCCTTTTCTGTAATCTCTTGACAGATACTGGTTGGCAGCGTCATGGTTAAGGATTTTCATGTTGCTGGAATCCCACTTCAGAACCTGGTTCGGTTGCCGGATGGCTACGGTACCCAGAATTACCGTTTCGGACATGGGACCGGAAACGGCGAAATCGCTTTCTGTCTTCACTTTACCCAGGCAGGCATCTACAAAATGGTGGTAATGGTCCCGTTCTTCCAGATCGGGGCTGCCTACTGCTTGAAACTTGTTTTCCGGCAACAATACGGGCATTTTGGTATGGGGAATCAGTAGCGCGCCCTCGGTACCAATCAGCATGGCCGATTCTGCCGGATAGTCTTCCAGGGAGTACAAGGCCCGGACTTCTTCGGGGGGATAAAACTCCCCGTCAAACCATTCTACCGTCAATTTATCGGATGCGGTCATGTCGTTGCCGGGAAACACCCAGGTAATGTGATTGCTCTGTGGCCAGGTATCCGCCCTTCTGGCGGGGGATTTCTCCCAGGATTCCTGCACCCGGGCAGTCACCGAAAGTGGCGCCGTCAATCCCATTCCTTTCCAGACTGCGTCCAAAATGTGGCAGCCGATATCCCCGGACCATCCGGTTCCGAAATCTTGCCAGGCCCTCCATTTGGAGGGATGGTAAATAGTGGGTGCATAGGGACGCATCGGCGCGGTGCCAATAAACTGCTCCCAATGCACGTGGGCAGGGGGATTTTCGCCATTGGCCGGGCGGGGTCCTTCAAAACGGTAGGCCTCCGTGGCACCGGGCCGGCTGGAACAGAGATACACCTGCTTTATTTTTCCGATATGCCCTTCCTTAATCCACTGAACGGCCGTTCGATCCCCTTTGCCCGAAGCATGTTGGGTTCCCAGCTGGCTGACAATGCCGGCTTTTTTGGCAGCTTCGGTGAGTTTTCTGATTTCAGCCAGGTCGTGGCACATGGGTTTCTGGCAATACACGTGCTTGCCTGCCTGGATGGCGCGGTAACTGATCGGAAAATGGTTGTGGTCCGGCACGCTTACGTTTATGGAATCGAAATCCCCCATTTCATTGGCAAATAAGGTTCGCCAATCGGTATAGGTTTTTGCCTGCGGCAAGGCCTCCGATGCCCTGGCTAAATGGTTTTCGTCCACGTCACAAATGGCGACGATTTCCACTTCCGGATGGGATTTGAAGCGATTCAGATCGTGCCAGCCCATACCCCCTACACCGATGCAAACATGCCTGAGTGGTTTTTTTTTGCTTTTCCCCAGGCTGGCAGGACTTAACAAAAGCGGTTGGGCCAGTGCTGCCGTAGCTGTGGTGATTAAAAATTTACGCCTGGAAACGGAATTTTCTTTTTTCATGCCGGAGTTATTTTGGAGTGGTTTGAATTATCGAATACGCATGCCCTGCATATCGTATTTACCTGCTATTTTTAAAAATGAAATCAATCACATATAGGTCAACTTAAAAATACCGATTCATTTTCCATTCACTTTATTGACCCATAATATTAGGTTTTAATTATTTCTTCAGGTTTTGGTAAGCGTCTCTTCCAGATTATAAAGGGCGACTATTACCTGCATCAGTGCAGCTGTTCTTTCAGGTGCCTTGGCTTCTTTTTGGGGAGATTCTCCCACTGTCAGCAGGTTCTTTGCTTCTTGCGGTTCCCCCTTATAGTGTTCCGATTCTTCCTGGAAAAAGGCCAGCAGCGCTTCCTTTTCCTCGTCTTTGGGAAACCGGCACAAAACACGGATAAAAGCTTCCGCTATTGCTTCTTCCGGGGAGTTGTGGGTGGTTATCAGGTTTTCAGCCATCACCCTGGAGGCCTCCAAAACCAAAGGGTCATTGAGCATGACCAGGGCTTGCAGGGGGGTATTGGTTCTGTTTCTACCCACCTGGCAAATGTCCCGGTTGCTGCCATCAAAAATCAATAAGGAGGGTGGTGGAAGGGTTAATTTGATAAACGTATAAATCCCTCTCCGATAAAGTTTATCGCCTTTATCTTGACGGTAAATGTTCAGCTCTCCCCTACCCGAACTGGATGCTTCCCATAACCCTTCCGGCTGATAAGGCTTCACGCTGGGCCCGCCAATCTCCGGAACCAGCAATCCACTGCTGGAAAGCAGATAATCACGAATCAATTCAGCATGAAGGCGCAAGCGGGGGTAACGGGCTAAATAGACGTTATCCGGGTCTTTTTCCAGATGTTCAGGTTGAATAACAGCCGATTGCCGGTAAGTAGCAGAGGTTACCAAAACTTTGATAAGTCGCTTGATATCCCAACCGTTTTCCCGGAAATCGACGGCCAGCCAGTCCAAAAGCTCCGGGTGCGTAGGTAATTTCCCCTGCATCCCAAAATCTCCCGCCGACGGAACCAGACCTTGACCGAAAATTTCCTGCCAAATCAAATTAACAAATACCCGGGACGTGAGTGGGTGATCCGCTGCCAGAGCCCATTGAACCAAGCCCAATCGATTTGGCGGCAAATCGGGATCAAATGGTTTGATAACAGCAGGGGTGGCGGCAGGCAGGGGATCACCCGTCGGTGCATCGTACACGCCCCGGTTCAGCACATGCGTGGGCCGGATCGAATCCTGCAAGTCTTTCATTATGGAAACCGCTACTTTGGCAGTGTCCGGATGATTAACAAAGGATAAAATCCCCTGGGTATCCTCTTCTTCTACCCAAATCAAAGGCGTTTTTGCCCTTACCGGCGAACCGGCACCTCCTTCAAAACCTTTCTCCGGGGTATTGTTAAAAAAAGCATACAGGCTAAAATAGTCCTGCTGGGAAACCGGATCGTATTTGTGATCGTGACATTGGGCGCATTCCATAGTTATCCCAAGCGTTACCTTGCTGAAGGTATTGGTTTTGTCAAGCACATACTCTACCCGATACTCCTCATCAATCACCCCTTCTTCCTCTGTGATTTTATGGTTGCGATTAAAAGCCGTGGCCAGCAATTGTTCTTTGGTTGGGTCCGGAAGCAAATCACCGGCAAATTGCCAGGTCAAAAAAGTGTCGTAGGATAGGTTTTGGTTGAAAGCATGAATGACCCAATCCCGGTAGGGCCATTGGGTCCGGATATTGTCATTTTGGTAACCAAATGAATCTGCATAACGGGCAATGTCCAGCCAGAGAAGTGCCATTTTTTCTCCATAAGCTGGCTTTTCCAGGTAATAATCTACCATTTCCTCCCAGGACCGGTCCCCTCCCACAAAGCTTTTTACCTCATTGGTACTTGGAGGAAGGCCGGTAAGGTCCAGGCTCAGCCGCTTCAACTGGTAGGATTTTGCTGCCTCCGGGTTAGGTTCAAGCCCCATGGAATTCATACCGGCAAACACAAATTTATCGATGGGATGGGAAGACCATCCCGGGTGATTGTTTTCGGGTGGGCTATACTTTTGGGGAGGAATAAATGCCCAATGGGTTTCGTATTCCGCCCCTTGTAGAATCCATTTCCGGATAAGTTGTTTATCCCGCTCAGAAAGTTTCAGGTTGGACTCTGGGGGAGGCATCATCTGATCTGCCTCCTCCGATGTAATCCGGCTAATCACCATTGATTCCCCGAGACTACCGGGTACAATGGCATGGTTCTCCGGGTTTTCTTTCAAGGCGGCATAGGCCCCTTCTTCCTGGTCCAGCCGCAATCCTGCCTCCCGCTTGTTCGCATCCGGACCATGGCAGGCAAAGCAATTATCGGATAAGATAGGGCGGATATGGAAATTATAACTGACTTGTTCCGGAATTTTTTCGCTGATTTCTGCTTCTTCACAGGCGTAGACCATTACACCGGCAAGCAACGGAAATAAAACACCTGTAAGAAAGTAAGAGCCCTTTTTTAACTGCATGACAAGGATAAATTCATGATCCGTTTAAATTACAATCTATCCTGCAAATAACCAATTCCGTACCTGTAAAATTCGGCTCCTCCGGCTCTTTGGAGAATATTCGCGAAGGGCATTAAATTCCCAGAAAGTATATTATG
>JAWLFL010000122.1:0-11978 GCA_041685605.1 Cyclobacterium sp.
AATTTTCATCAAGGCATCCACGGTTTTAGAGCTGTTGGAATAAATATCCACAAGCCTCTTATACGTACAAAGCTGAAATTGCTCTCTGGCCTTTTTATTGACGTGCGGAGATTTCAATACGGTGAATTTCTCTTTCTTGGTAGGTAGGGGAATGGGTCCTACCACCACGGCACCCGTAGATTTGACAGCTTTGACGATTTTCTCCGATGACTTATCCACCAGACTGTGATCGTATGACTTTAACTTTATTCTGATTTTCTGATTCATTTTAGATAAATTTATGCCTTCTCTCCTTTTACTTTGGCAATAATGCCCTCAGCAATGTTATTTGGAACGGGATCATAATGTGAAAAGGTAAGCGAAGCAGAAGCCCTTCCTGAGGAGATGGTCCTAAGATCAGTAACATATCCAAATAATTCGGATAATGGAACAGAAGCCTTGATTACAGTGGCCGCGCCTTTGGTATCCATTCCTTTCATAAGGCCTCTTCTACGGTTAAGATCACCGGTAACAGGCCCGGTGTATTCATCAGGGGATACTATTTCCACTGCCATAATGGGCTCCAATAATTGAGGCTTACATTTTTTAGCCGCTTCCTTGAAACCTATTCTGGCCGCCATTTCAAAAGAAATAGCATCCGAATCCACGTCGTGGAAAGAACCATGGAACAGGCGCACTTTCATAGCCTCTATCGGATACCCGGCCAGAGGACCGTTTTTCATCGCATCCGCAAATCCTTTTTGAATAGCAGGAATAAATTCCTTCGGAATCACCCCACCAACAATGCCATTGACGAAATCCAAACCTGGTTTAATCTCGTTGGTCTCTGGTTCCGGTTCTCTTGGTCCCATTTCAAAGACGATATCGGCAAATTTACCTTTACCACCCGTCTGCTTTTTATAAACTTCCTTATGCTCTATGCTGGTAAACAAAGCTTCCTTATAGGCTACCTGAGGAGCACCCTGATTGATCTCTACTTTAAATTCCCGCTTCAAGCGGTCAATTATGATCTCCAGGTGAAGTTCTCCCATTCCCCGAAGAATTACCTGACCTGTTTCATGGTCAGTATTTACATGCAAGGTGGGGTCTTCTTCTACCAATTTGGAAATGGCCATACCCAATTTATCCACATCGGCCTGTGTTTTGGCTTCAATGGCGTATCCAATTACCGGCTCAGGGAATGTCATCTCTTCTAGCACCACCTTGTGCTTCTCATCACATAGGGTGTCTCCTGTTTTAATGTCTTTAAAACCCACACCGGCACAAATATCACCTGCTTCAACCCTATCAATCGGGTTTTGCTTATTGGAGTGCATTTGAAGCAGTCTGGAAATCCTTTCTTTTTTATCCGTTCTGGTATTGAACACATAGGAACCAGCTTCCAGTTTACCCGAATACACCCTCATAAAAGCTAACCGGCCAACGAAAGGATCTGTGGCAATTTTAAATGCCAAGGCAGCAAAATGATCATCACTGTCAGGATGCCTCAGTACGGCTTCTTCCGTATCAGGATCCGTTCCCTTTACCGCTGGCAAATCCAACGGACAAGGCAAGTAAGCAATAACCGCATCTAACAAGGCCTGTACTCCTTTATTCTTAAAAGCAGAACCACAAAGTACAGGAGAGAAATCCATATTGATCACCGCTTTTCGAATGGCAGCCATCATTTCTTCTTTGGTGATGGAATTTTCATCCTCAAAAAATTTCTCCATTAATGCCTCATCATAAGAAGCCACTTGCTCTACCAGACTTTGCCGGTATTCCGCTACGGTTTCCTTTAGATCTTCCGGAACATCAATGACTTTATAGGTCATGCCCTGATCTTCCTCATTCCAAACCACCGCCTGGTTCGTAATCAGATCGACTACACCTTTAAACGTGTCTTCAGCTCCTATAGGAATTTGAAGTGGTACCGGATTGGCACCTAGTTTTTCTTTAATTTCAGTAACCGCATTAAAAAAATCCGCACCTGCCCGGTCCATTTTATTGACAAAGCAAATTCTTGGAACGTGGTATTTGTCAGCTTGTCTCCAAACAGTTTCAGATTGGGGTTCGACACCCGATACGGCACAGAACAAGGCCACCGCCCCATCCAATACTCTTAGCGAACGTTCTACTTCCACCGTAAAATCCACGTGACCGGGCGTGTCAATCAGGTTGATCTGATAATCTTTGGTATTGTCATTGGCCAGTCCCTGGATCGTAGGATACTTCCACTTGGTGGTTGTCGCAGCAGAGGTAATGGTGATACCTCTTTCTTGTTCTTGCTCCATCCAGTCCATGGTAGCCGCTCCATCGTGTACTTCACCGATCTTATGAGACAGCCCGGTATAATACAAAATACGCTCGGAAGTGGTCGTCTTTCCGGCGTCAATGTGAGCCATGATACCAATGTTTCTTAAATATTTTAAGTCTTTTTTTGCCATTATCTATTAAAATCTAAAATGCGAGAATGCTTTATTGGCCTCTGCCATCCTGTGCGTATCGTCTTTTTTCTTGACTGCAGCTCCTTCACCTTTAGATGCTGAAATGATTTCTCCGGCCAATCGATCCATCATCGTCTTCTCTCCTCTTCTTCTTGCAAAGGTGATCATCCACTTGATTCCCAGGGAAACTTTTCGCTCTGGTCTTACCTCCAAAGGTACCTGGAAAGTAGCTCCACCAACCCTACGACTCTTCACTTCTACAGCTGGAGTAATATTGTTAAGCGCCTTTTTCCAAACCTCAAGACCATTCTCACCTACTTTCTCCTCTACTTTTTCTATGGCATCGTAGAAGATCCTGTAAGCAATACTTTTCTTACCGTCTACCATCAAACAATTGACAAACCTGGTGACCAAAGTGTCATTGAATTTGGGGTCAGGAAGAATATACCTCTTTTTTGGTTTCGCTTTTCTCATTTTATGCTATCATTTTTTAATTATTTTTTGGCGGCCTTTGGTCGCTTCGCTCCGTATTTGGAACGCCCTTGTCTACGGTCTTTCACTCCTGCAGTATCCAGCGCACCACGAATGATGTGATACCGAACCCCTGGCAAATCTTTAACCCTTCCTCCTCTGATCAGTACAATGGAGTGTTCTTGAAGGTTATGTCCTTCTCCGGGGATGTAGGCATTGACTTCCTTACCGTTCGTCAATCTAACCCTAGCCACTTTTCTCATGGCAGAATTAGGCTTCTTTGGCGTGGTGGTGTACACCCTCGTGCACACGCCCCTCCGTTGAGGGCAGGCATCCAAAGCTCTTGACTTGGACTTGCTCTCAAGAGTGGTTCTACCTTTTCTAACTAGCTGTTGTATAGTAGGCATTAATAGATAAATTAATTATTCTGCTTTTAAACTTATAAATTTTGGATTGCAAAGGTAACCAAATCAATAAAACAAACAAAATTAAGCAGTTATATTTTAACCCACTCCGGCCAGCCCCTTTTCGGGCGACTAGCAACGGATAAAATAGAACCCTCTTCTAAGCTTCTCCCGCTGTGCCACCAAAATTCAGTGGGAATTTAGGAGCCTCGTTCCCCCCTTGAATTTTACCAAAGGCTTTTTCATACTTCTCAAGGTTGTCCTTCAAGGCCAGTAGCAGGCGTTTGGCATGATCCGGGGTCATAATGATCCTGGATTTAACCTTGGCCTTTGGAATACCCGGCATCAGCCGGATAAAATCCACTACAAACTCCGAATTAGAATGAGCAATCATCGCCAGATTAGAATAAATCCCCTCTGCTACCTCATCACTCAACTCCACGTTGATCTGCTGTTGCTCCTTGTCAGGTGTCTTATCGTCTTCCATAAGTGTTTGTTACCCGGTTAGAAATAAAAAAAGGCCTGCCGTCTGGTGCAGGCCTTTTTACGCTGTACTTTTATTTTACTTGATGGTTTCCCGAACCTTCTTGCTACTACTCTCTTTTTCAGCCACTAGCATTTCGTATTCTTCCTTGGATCCCACGATCAAATTATTGAATTTCCGCTGTCCGGTACCTGCTGGTATCAAGTGACCAACGATCACGTTTTCTTTCAAGCCCAACAGCTCGTCTCGCTTGCCTCGGATTGCTGCCTCACTCAAAACTTTGGTAGTTTCCTGGAAGGAAGCGGCGGAAATAAAGCTTTCCGTACCCAATGAAGAGGCCGTAATACCTTGAAGGGTGGGCTGCGAAACTGCCGTTTGCGCATCCCGAACCTGAACCAGCTTCATATCCTTTCGTTTCAGACTTGAGTTTTCATCACGTAGCCTTCTGGCAGTGATGATCATACCCGGTTTCAAGGTAGCAGAATCCCCTGCTTCCATGACCACCTTCTTGTCAAGGATCATGTCGTTTTCCTCACGGAACGCCCATTTGTCGACAATCTGGTTTTGCAAAAACCCGGTGTCCCCCGCATCCAGAATTTCTACTTTTTGCATCATCTGGCTCACGATCACTTCTATGTGCTTATCGTTGATTTTCACTCCCTGCAATCGGTATACTTCCTGGATTTCATTTACCAGGTATTCCTGAACAGCTGTAGGCCCTTTGATTGAAAGGATATCGTTTGGCGTAATGGCACCATCTGACAACGGTTCTCCGGCTCGGATAAAGTCATTTTCCTGAACCAAAATATGCTTGGAAAGCGAAACCATGTACCGCTTTTTAACGCCGTCTTTGGATTCAATGAAGATTTCCCGGTTTCCTCTTTTAATCCCGCCGTAAATTACCACGCCATCTATTTCGGATACTACCGCAGGATTGGAAGGATTTCTGGCTTCAAATAACTCCGTTACCCGGGGAAGACCTCCCGTGATATCCCGGGTCTTACCTACCGATCGAGGTATTTTTACCAGGATCTGACCCGCCTTAACCTCTTCGCCTTTTTCTACAGAAAGGTGTGCTCCTACCGGAATATTATACGATTTGGATTCCTCACCATGATCCACTACTACTGCAGGGTTCTTCGTTTTATCCTTGGTGTCAATAATAACTTTTTCCCGGTATCCGGTTTGATCATCCGCTACTTCTTTGTAAGTAACTCCTTCAATAATCGCCTCAAAATCAACTTTACCATCAAACTCGGAAAGAATTACCGCATTGTAAGGATCCCAGGTGCACAGGGATTCTCCTTTACCGATTTTCTGCCCATCCGTTACATTCAGGATGGCACCATAAGGAACATGATTGGAAACCAAGGTCTTACCAGATTTCACATCATTTACCTTTATCTCACCAGATCTTCCCATAACGATGGCAACCTCTTCTCCATCCTTGTTGGTTGTCTTGATCCACCTTAATTCTTCTTCAAATTCGATGATCCCATCGAATTTAGAATTGATGCTGGCTTCAACCGAAATATTCGAAGCGGTACCCCCCACGTGGAAGGTTCGTAAGGTCAGCTGAGTCCCAGGTTCCCCGATCGATTGCGCAGCAATTACCCCTACGGACTCGCCTACCTGCACTTTTTTACCAGTGGCAAGGTTACGTCCGTAACACTTTGAACATACTCCTCTGCGCGTTTCACAGGTAAGTACCGAACGGATCTCGACCTCCTCAACGGCGGATTCATCAATGGCTTTTGCCACCACATCCGTGATTTCCTCGTCTGATTCGATGATTACCTCTTCCGTAATGGGATCGATCACATCGTGAACAGCGATCCTTCCTACTACACGCTCAGATAGCGGCTCAACGATTTCGTCATTGTCTTTCAATGCCTGAACGACCAAACCCCTGAGGGTGCCGCAGTCTTCATCCGAAATGATCATGTCCTGAGCCACATCCACTAATCTTCGGGTCAGGTACCCTGCATCGGCAGTTTTTAGTGCCGTATCCGCAAGACCTTTTCGGGCTCCGTGTGTTGAAATAAAATACTCCAATACATCCAACCCTTCTTTAAAGTTAGACAAAATGGGGTTTTCGATGATTTCTCCCACAGAACCTTGTAGGTTTTTCTGTGGCTTGGCCATCAGTCCTCTCATTCCTCCCAACTGTCGAATCTGCTCTCGCGAACCCCTGGCTCCCGAATGCATCATCATGTAGATGGCATTAAAGCCCTGATGATCTTCCTCCATCTGACGCATAAGTATATTCGTCAGGTTAGAATTGGTCCGGGTCCAGATATCAATTACCTGATTGTACCGCTCGTTGTCTGTAATCAGACCCATGAGGTAGTTGTTCCATACCTGGTCCACCTCACTTTTGGCTTTTTCGATCAGTGGCTCTTTGTCTTCAGGGATAATCACATCGTCCAATCCCATGGACAGACCTCCCTGATAGGCCATCTGGAATCCCAAATGTTTGATATCATCCAGAAACTTAGCGGAACGGGCAATGCCGCATATCTTTACGACCTCTGCAATGATCTGCTGCAATTTCTTTTTAGTCAGCAAATCATTCACATAACCTACCTGCTCCGGTACAAATTGATTAAAAATCAACCTGCCGGCTACTGTATCTTCAATTTTTTCAGTAAGCGTTCCATCCTCGTTACGCACCTTTACTTTACACTTTATGTGCGCATGTTTGGATATGGCTCCCTCATTCAAGGCTATCAATACCTCTTCCTGACCGTAGAAGGTCATGCCTTCTCCTTCTACCGGAAACTCCTCGGTAGACTTCATTCCCTTGGTCACATAGTACAATCCAAGCACCATATCCTGAGAAGGAACGGTGATGGGAGCCCCATTAGCGGGATTAAGAATATTATGGGAAGAGAGCATCAGCGTGGATGCCTCCAATATGGCTTCGTGTCCCAGCGGAACGTGTACCGCCATTTGATCTCCGTCAAAATCGGCATTAAAGGCCGTACATACCAATGGGTGCAACTGTATGGCTTTGCCCTCAATCAACTTGGGCTGGAATGCCTGTATTCCCAAACGGTGCAGCGTTGGTGCCCGGTTAAGCAAAACGGGGTGACCTTTCAATACATTTTCCAGGATATCCCAAACCACCGGATCCTTCCTATCAACTATTTTCTTGGCAGACTTTACCGTTTTTACGATCCCTCTTTCAATGAGTTTTCGGATGATAAAAGGCTTAAACAATTCCGCTGCCATATTTTTGGGCAACCCACATTCGTGCAACTTCAGTTCAGGGCCTACCACAATTACTGACCGACCGGAGTAATCCACCCGTTTTCCCAAAAGGTTCTGACGGAACCTGCCTTGCTTTCCTTTCAACATATCAGAAAGGGATTTTAAGGCCCTGTTTCCATCGGATCTTACGGCATTTACTTTTCGGGAATTATCGAATAAAGAATCTACCGCTTCCTGAAGCATCCTTTTTTCATTTCTAAGGATTACTTCCGGAGCTTTGATGTCTATCAGTCGCTTCAGTCGGTTGTTTCGAATAATTACCCTTCGGTACAAATCATTCAAATCCGAAGTGGCAAACCTTCCTCCGTCCAAGGGAACCAACGGACGAAGTTCCGGCGGAATCACCGGAACCATTCGTACGACCATCCATTCCGGACGGTTTTCGATTCTGGTCCTGGCATCGCGAAATGCTTCCACTACCTTCAATCGCTTCAACGCCTCTGCCTTTCGCTGCTGAGAAGTATCGGTCGCTGCCTGATGTCGCAAACTGTAGGACAAATCATCCAAATCCAATCTTGCCAAAAGCATCTCCAACGCCTCAGCCCCCATCTTGGCAATAAATTTATTGGGGTCATCATCGTCCATCATTTGGTTTTCCTTGGGAAGCTTATCCATGATGTCCAGGTATTCATCTTCCGTAAGGAAATCCAGGTATTGTAAGCCATCATCCGCTTTAATACCGGCCTGAATGACTACATACCGTTCGTAGTAAACGATCTGATCGAGCTTTTTAGTAGGCAAACCCAACAGGTAACCAATCTTATTGGGTAAGGATTTAAAATACCAGATATGCGCCACAGGAACCACCAATTCGATGTGTCCCATTCGCTCTCTTCTTACCTTTTTCTCGGTGACCTCCACACCGCAGCGGTCACAAATAATGCCTTTATATCGTATGCGCTTGTATTTTCCACAATGACACTCCCAATCCTTAACCGGCCCAAATATCCGCTCACAGAACAATCCGCCCATTTCGGGTTTGTAGGTCCTGTAATTGATGGTTTCTGGCTGTGTAACTTCCCCATGCGAACTGTCCAGGATGGACTCAGGTGAAGCCAAACTAATGGTGACTCTGGAAAAGTCGTTGTTTAGTTTCTTATTTTTTCTGAACGCCATAGTTTTTTTGTGTATTTGATGGCCCCGAAAGGCCTATTGGTTTCTAAGTTAGTCAAGCGTAATTTCCAATGCAAGTCCCCTGAGTTCATGTACCAATACATTGAAAGACTCCGGTATGTTTGCTTTTGGTAAATTTTCCCCCTTAACAATGGATTCATAGGCCTTGGCCCTACCAATGACATCATCGGATTTTACCGTTAAGATTTCTCTCAACACGTGCGATGCGCCAAAAGCCTCCAGTGCCCACACTTCCATCTCTCCAAAACGCTGACCACCAAATTGGGCTTTTCCACCCAAAGGCTGCTGGGTAATCAACGAATAAGGTCCGATGGATCGGGCGTGCATTTTATCGTCCACCAGGTGACCGAGTTTCAGCATGTAGGAAACGCCCACGGTGACGGGTTGATCAAATTTCTTGCCAGTCAGTCCGTCGAACAGGTAGGTCCGACCAAAAGAAGGAAGCCCAGCTTTATCCAACTCGGCAGCTACCTCATCGGTAGTCGCTCCGTCAAATATTGGAGTGGCATAGGTCTTTCCTAATTCCTTGCCTGCCCAAGCCAAAACCGTTTCGAAAATCTGACCAATATTCATCCGCGACGGTACACCAAGCGGGTTAAGTACAATGTCCATAGGAGAACCGTCCTCCAGGAAGGGCATGTCCTCATCCCGAACGATACGAGCCACAATCCCTTTGTTACCGTGCCTACCGGCCATTTTATCGCCAACTTTTAGCTTTCGCTTTTTAGCTACGTAAACTTTCGCCAACTGAACAATCCCAGCCGGTAATTCATCTCCGACTTCAAGGGTAAACTTATCCCGCTTGAAAATTCCTGAAATTTCATTACGGGTATTGGTATAGTTCTTAACCAACTTCTGAACAAGTTCATTCGCATGGGCATCATCGGTCCAGTCATCCAAGATAATATCGGATATCAGGTTTACCTCCTCAGCCACATTGTAATTACTCTCGTCCCTGTAGGGGTTTTTCGCCGGGAATAGGTTGTTTTCAATGTTCTGGTAATTGAACTTCATTCCCTTACTGATGATCTCATCTCCAAACTTATGACGAACGCCATTGGAAACTTTTCCTTCAAGGATCTGCACCAGTTTATCGATCATTCGCGCCCGAACAGCGAGTAAATCCTTGCTGTAAGATTGCTTTAACCTTTCTACTTCCGCTTTCGCTTTCGCCCGAAGGTCCTTGTCCTTTTTCGGCCGTGAAAACAACTTCGTCTCAATTACCACTCCGTTTAAGGAAGGGGAGGCTTTCAGAGAGGCATCTTTTACGTCACCCGCCTTGTCACCGAATATGGCCCGTAGCAGTTTCTCTTCCGGAGTAGGATCCGTTTCACCCTTGGGAGTAATCTTTCCAATGATGATGTCTCCTTCTTTTATTTCCGATCCGACCCTGATAATGCCGTTTTCGTCCAGGTTTTTAACAGCATCTTCCGATACATTGGGGATCTCTGAAGTGAGTTCTTCTTCTCCGCGCTTCGTGTCCCGGACTTCCAACTGAAATTCCTCAATATGGATGGAAGTAAAGACATCTTCACGCACCACCCGCTCGGATATTACAATGGCATCCTCAAAGTTGTAACCCTGCCAGGGCATGTAGGCTACCAACAGGTTTTTGCCTAATGCAAGCTCTCCTTTATTGGTAGAATACCCTTCCACGAGCACCTGTCCTTTTTTGACCTTTTGTCCTTTTAAGACAATTGGGGTAAGGTTAATCGTCGTGTCCTGATTGGTTCTTCTGAACTTAATCAGGTCATAGGTTTTATACTCATCACTGAAATTTACCAGCAATTCATCGCTGGAAAGCTCGTACTTGGTGACGATCTTTTCGGCATCCACGTAGTCTACGACCCCGTCTGCTTCTGCAAGAATCAGCGACCGTGAATCGATAGCTGACTTTCCTTCCAGTCCGGTACCGACAATCGGTGCCTCTGCTTTCAACAAGGGAACGGCTTGCCGCTGCATGTTGGATCCCATCAGAGCCCGGTTAGCATCATCATGCTCCAGGAACGGAATCAGGGAAGCCGCCACCGAAACAATCTGGTTAGGTGCCACGTCCATATAGGAAATTTCTTTCGGTTCCAAAACCGGGAAATCCCCTTCAAACCTGGCCTTCACCTTATCATTTACAAAGTTTCCTTTTCCATCCAAGGGCGCATTGGCCTGGGCAATATTATTGTCGTCTTCTTCTTCGGCCGTAAGGAATACGATGTCTTCAGCATTCATACTTACTTTACCCTCACTTACCTTTCGGTAGGGGGTTTCCAGAAAGCCCATGCTATTTACCTTTGCGTGTACACAAAGAGAAGAAATCAAACCAATATTGGGTCCTTCCGGCGTTTCGATGGTACACAAACGACCATAGTGCGTATAGTGCACGTCTCGTACCTCAAACCCGGCACGTTCCCGGGAAAGTCCACCAGGGCCCAGGGCAGATAACCTTCTTTTGTGGGTTAGCTCGGCCAAGGGATTGGTCTGGTCCATAAACTGACTCAACTGGTTGGTACCAAAGAAGGAGTTAATCACGGAAGAAAGCGTTCTGGCATTAATCAGATCAACCGGTTTAAAATCTTCGTTGTCCCGAACATTCATCCGCTCACGGATCGTTCGGGCCATTCGTGCCAACCCGACACCAAACTGACTGTAAAGCTGCTCGCCTACGGTTCTTACCCTACGATTGCTCAAGTGGTCAATATCATCCACCACAGCTTTGGAGTTGATAAGCCCGATCAGGTATTTTACAATGGAAATAATATCCTCGGTAGTCAATACGATTTTCTCAGAATCGATGTCCAGTCCGAGTTTCTTGTTTATCCTGTACCTGCCTACTTCTCCCAGGTCGTAACGCTTATCAGAGAAAAACAACCCGTGGATTACCTCCCTTGCGGTCGCTTCATCCGGAGCTTCTGTATTCCGCAGTTGCCGGTAAATTACCTCTACTGCCTCTTTCTCAGAATTGGAGTTATCTTTCTGTAGGGTATTATAAATGATGGAATAATCGGCAATATTAACGTCCTCTCTGTGGAGAATGACGCTTTTAGTACCGGATTCCAAAATCAACTCGATATCTTCATCCGTAAGGATGCTATCTCTTTCCAATAAGACTTCATTCCTATCAATAGAAACCACCTCACCGGTATCTTCATCTACAAAGTCCTCTACCCAAGTCCGTAAAACACGCGCCGCTAGCTTTCTGCCAATGATTTTCTTTAGGTTCGACTTATTGGATTCCACTTCTTCGGAAAGACCAAACAAATCCAGAATCTGCTTATCAGATCCATATCCGATGGCTCGTAAAAGAGTGGTAACCGGGAATTTCTTTTTCCGGTCAATGTAGGCATACATGACATTATTGATATCGGTAGCAAATTCTATCCAGGAACCTTTAAAAGGAATGATCCGGGCAGAATATAGCTTGGTACCGTTGGTGTGTTTACTTTGAGCAAAGAAAACACCAGGTGACCGGTGTAGCTGAGATACGATAACTCGTTCTGCTCCATTGATTACAAAAGATCCCTTTTCGGTCATGTAGGGGAGGTTTCCCAGAAATACCTCCTGCTCGATGGTTTCGAAATCCTCGTTGTCTTCATCGGAGCAGAGCAATCGCAATTTTGCTTTTAAGGGAACTGAATAAGTCAGACCCCGGTCGATACTTTCGGAAACATTGTATTTGGGAGGATCTACGGTATAGTCGATAAATTCAAGGGTGAAATTTTCCCGGGAATCACTGATGGGAAAATTTTCAGAGAACACCTTGAAAAGACCATCCTGCCTTCTTTTCTCTGCAGG
>JAWLFL010000376.1:0-2854 GCA_041685605.1 Cyclobacterium sp.
GATCAGTTGCTATTTCGGGTGGCTCTATTTCGCGCGCTTGCAGGAGGCTTTGAAACGCCCAACGAAACCGGAGGAGAATTTAGCTTTAATGAAAACACAATTCCGACAGAATGACGCAAAAGAAAACCATATGGATTAGCCTGGGATTATTGGCAGGCAGTATTCTCGTAGTCCTGATCTTTTTTTGGACAGCCCCCGAAGCGGAGATGGAAGGAGCTTCCAAGACCACTGCCATGCTAGTAGATGTGGTACAGGCCGAACGGGGAGATTTTTCGCCTACCGTGGTAGCTACCGGCATTGTCCAGCCAGCTACGGATATTTCTCTCAGCAATCAGGTAGGAGGGGAGGTCACCCGTATCGCCTCCAAGTTTCTTCCGGGAGCCTATGTGAATAAGGGCGAGCTGCTGCTTCAAATTAATCCTGCCGATTTCGAAAACACCCTCATGCTTAGGAAAAGTGATTTGGCCCTTGCTCAATCCGATTATGAGGTGGAGCTGGGCAGGCAGGACGTGGCCCTAAAAGATTACGAACTTATTGGAGATGAATTATCCACTGAAAACCGGAACCTTGTTCTTCGCAAACCACAATTGGAGGCGGCAAAGGCCAATGTAGCTGCTGCCGAAGCGGCCGTCAACCAAGCCTCGCTGGATTTGGAACGGGCGAGCATTCGGGCACCTTTTGATGCACATATTTTATCGCGGAATGTCAACCTCGGTTCTCAAATCGCACCCGGCTCAGATATTGGCCGCCTGGTAGGCATTGACGAATATTGGGTAATGGCCAACGTCCCCCTTTCCAAGGTAAATTGGCTGGAGATTGGAGAAAATACAGATGGATCAGGAGCTCCGGTAAAAATCGTTCACCCTGCTGCCTGGGAGCCTGGCCAATTCCGGGAGGGTACGGTTTCGCGGCTGGTGGGTTCATTGGATAACCAAACCCGGCTCGCAAGGGTTATCATACAGGTACAAGATCCACTGATGCGACGGGAACCCGACCCGGATAAACCGCCGCTAATTATTGGAACCTTTGTAGAAGTTCAAATTGAAGCTCGGAAACTGGAAGATGTTACCCGTCTGGAACGCCAATACATTCGACCTGGAAATACCGTCTGGGTCATGGAAGATGGGGAGTTGGCTATCAGGGAAGTAACTATTCTATTTGAAGATCAGGATTATGCTTATATCAATGAAGGATTAGAAGACAACGCACAGGTAGTAGCCACCGATCTGGCTACCGTGGTAGACGGTTCGCCGCTTCGCCTGGATGAAGATTAACCTATCATCGTCATGAAAGAAGGAACAAAGCCCGATACTGAAAAAGGAGCCATTGCCTTTATGGCCCGAAGACCCATCATCACGAACCTGCTGATGGTTATCTTGCTTGCAGGTGGTGTGTATACCATGTATACCATTCAAAAGGAGGTTTTTCCGCAGTTTCAACTGGACATTGTGGAAATATCCGTGGTCTATCCCGGAGCGGCACCAGAGGAAGTGGAGCAGGGCATCGTTCTTCCAGTGGAAGAAATCGTACGGGAGGTTCAAGGGATTAGAGAGATCATATCTTCAGCGAATGAAGGTTCGGGCACCGTGGAAATTTGGTTGATTCCAGGTACTGACCGCATGAAGGCCCTTCAGGATATCAATCAGGCGGTAAGCCGGATACAGACTTTTCCGGACGACATCGAAAGGCCCCAGATTGTGCTTCAAAATCAACAGATGGATGTGATGCAGGTGGGAATCTATGGGGATGTAGATGTCTGGACGTTGCGTATTCTGGCAGAAAGGCTTCGAACTCGCTTTTTAAGTGACGATCAAATCACCCAGGTAGAAATTGGCAATGTGCCTGATTTCGTGACGCATGTGGAAATTCCCCGAAATACCTTACTGAAGTACAATCTAACCTTAGGACAGGTAGCGGATCTAATCGGGAACTCCAGTCGCGACATCCCAGCCGGATCGATTGAAACCCTATCCGGAGAAATTCTGCTTCGGATGGAAGAGCGCAAACTCGTAGCCGATGAATTTGCGAAAATTGACATCGTATCTTCCGAATCCGGCTCTACGGTCACCCTGGGAGATATCGCCACTATTCGAGACGGCTTTGAAGAAGTAGGATTTCACGGGCAATTTGAACAACAAAATACGGTGGACCTGGAGGTATTCCGAATTGGTAATCAATCTCCTCTGGAAATAGAAGCTGCGGTGAAAACGATTTTAGAGGAGTTTAAACCTAGTTTACCTCCGGGTGTGCAGGTACGGGTTGAGAGTAACCGGGCAGAAGATTTCCGCGAGAGACTCTCCTTGCTCACCGAAAACGGCTTGATGGCCATCGTAATCGTACTCGTCATCTTGGGATTATTCTTGGAATACCGATTGGCTTTTTGGGTCATGATGGGTATGACCATTTCGTTTGTGGGTGCCATGATCTTTTTTCCCGCCGTGGGAATCAGCATCAATATGATCTCCATGTTTGGCTTTTTGATCGTTTTGGGAATCGTAGTGGATGATGCCATTGTGGTGGGAGAAAATATATATGAATACCGCCAAAAGGGCTATTCCTATATGGATGCAGCGATCCTGGGTGCCAAAGATGTGTCAAAACCGGTGGTTATCAGTATTCTGACAACCGTAATTGCGTTTGTTCCCCTGTTATTTATCCCGGGTGAAACCGGTAAATACTGGTGGCCCCTTCCAGTGGTGGTGATCGTAGTGCTTTTTGTTTCACTTTTTGAGGCCCTTTACATTTTACCGTCTCATGTTACGAAGACCCCCAAAGCGAAAAAGCATCCCTGGATTATTAAACTGGAAACCTGGCAGGGGGCCATAGCAGAAGGATTTAACCGTTTTGTCAATCG
>JAWLFL010000011.1:0-42535 GCA_041685605.1 Cyclobacterium sp.
GATTTTTCCGTCTTTCCCCGGCTATTTTGGGCATTGATTACGTTGTAATGCATGTCTGCAAAACCGAGTAATTCGGTTGTCAGAGACCTGTTTAGCGGGAATGAGGAGCCATAACCCGCTGCGGAACCCAGTGGATTGCGATTTACCAGGGCATAGGCGGCTTGCCAGAGGTGCATGTCCTCGGCCAAACTTTCAGCCAGCGAACCAAACCAAAGCCCAAAAGAAGAAGGCATGGCCAGTTGAGTGTGGGTATAGCCGGGCATCAGGTCATTTTTATGCTTTTCGGCAAGTTGAAGCAAGAGCTCAAACAAGGAATAGACCTCTTCCAGGGTTTGACGGATGGCCTGCCGGTAATATAACTTCAGGTCTACCAAAACCTGATCGTTTCTGGACCGGCCGCTGTGAAGTTTTTTGCCAACATCTCCGAATCGCTCGGTGAGTAAAAATTCTACCTGGCTGTGAACGTCTTCCACTCCCGGAGCGATGGAAAATGTACCCTGTCGTATCTCTTCCCGAATTTCTTTCAATCCTTTTTTAAGCATTCGAAGCTCTTCGGCCGTCAGCAAATCGATGGACTCCAGCATGATGGCATGTGCCATGGAGCCGGTGACATCGAAGGGGGCAAGGATCAGATCAAATTCCGGATCCCGACCAATAGTGAAATTTTCTACTTCTTTTTTGCTCGTTTTGTCTTTTTGCCAAAGCTTCATTTTTCGTTTTCAGTTAGTTTGGAAAAATAGTTTTCCAGTAATGCAATGTACAGTGAAATACCTTCCTTTATTTCGTTTATATAAATGAATTCATCGGGGGTATGCGATCGGGCCGAATCTCCCGGGCCAATTTTGACGGAAGGGTAGGGAATCAGTGCCTGATCGGAGAGGGTAGGGCTACCGAAGGTTTCCAATTCCATGGACCTGGCCACCGAAAGCATCGGGTGAGCAGCATCAATACGAGAGGAATTTAAGCGCATGGAGCGTGGACGAAGTTCGGCTTTCAATGATTGGCGGAGCTCATTCAGGGCTTCCTCCAAGGTATAGGCATCGGTCACACGTACATCCAGGGTGTAGGTACAAAGATCGGGAACCACATTATGCTGGGAACCTGCCTGGATCAGGGTAGCCGAAACCTTACAGGAACCCAAAAAGGTGGAAACATGCTGGAATTGAAAGTTTCGAATGGCGATTAAATCGTCCAATGCTTCGTAAATAGCATTCAGCCCTTCCTCTCTGGCCGCATGTCCGGCTTTACCTTTTATCTGGGCATCGATTACCATTAGCCCTTTTTCCGCCACCGCCATTTTTAATTGGGTAGGCTCGCCTACAAGGGCGACGCTCAATTCTGGAAATTCCGGAATCAGGGATTCAATGCCATCCTTTCCGCTGATCTCTTCCTCTGCTGATGCCACCATCAGCAAATTTACGGGCAAGGGTTGGTTTCGGAAATGCATGAAGGCCGCTATTAAGGCCACAAGCGGACCCCCGGCATCATTGGATCCCAGACCAAATAGTTTTCCGTCTTTTTCTATCGCATCGAAGGGGTCCAGCGTATATCCCTGATTGGGCTTTACCGTATCGTGGTGCGAATTAAGCATGACCGTAGGTCGGGCAGGATCATATCCACCTGCATACGCCCAGATATTATTTCCCTTTTGATGAACGGAGGCACCCTTTTTTTCAAAGAAAGCGCGGATTATCGCTGCAGTCTGGCTTTCGGATTTACTAAAGGAAGGAGTACGGATCAGGTCCTTAAGTAATTCCAGGGCTTCTGTATGTAGTTGGTTGAGAGACTCCAATGTGGGAAAGGGGTTAGGTTAGTATAAACCGTACTTTTGGGATTCGA
Source organism: Cyclobacterium sp. (assembly GCA_041685605.1). Classification (GTDB taxonomy): domain Bacteria; phylum Bacteroidota; class Bacteroidia; order Cytophagales; family Cyclobacteriaceae; genus Cyclobacterium. The sequence goes on from JAWLFL010000011.1 coordinate 1,840, forward strand.
TGATGGTACCGGCATTTTTTCCTTTAGAGGCTAAAAGCAGGTTTTCCGGCAAACCAAGCCATACATAGTTGACACCCTTGTTAAGTGCTTTGAAAGCATTTTCCAATTTGGGTATCATGCCGGAGTGGATGACCTGATCCCGAATAAGTTCTTTATAGATATCATCATTGATCAGCGGTATCAGCGAAGCTTCATTAGTAGCATCCATTAGCACACCGGTTTTATCAAAGCAAAAATACAGGTTTACCTTGTGTTTTTTTGCCAGGGCCGTGGCAACTTCGGAGGCAATGGTATCGGCATTTGTATTTAAAAGTTGCCCCTTGCCGTCATGGCTGATGGCACTGAAAACCGGGGCAATACTTTGTTGTAGCAAAGATTCCAACAGTTCAGTATGCACTTGCTCCACGTCCCCCACGTACCCATAATCTACGCCCCCCTTTACAGGTCTTTTGTGAGATAGAATCGCATTGCCATCCGCACCGGTCAGGCCGATTGCCTGTTGCCCGTAGGTGTAGAGTTCGGCCACGAGGTTTTTATTAATCAGTCCCGCATAGACCATGGTCACCAGATCCAGGGTTTCTTTGTCCGTAATTCTTCTGCCCTGATGCATTTTAGGTTCGATTCCTAGGGATAGACCAATGCGGCTTGCCATGACACCTCCCCCGTGGACAAGGACTTTTTGACCGGGGAACTTTGAAAATAGCTTAAGAAATTGGGTGGATTTTTCAGGGTGATCGATCACGTTTCCACCAATTTTGATAACACTGATGTCCATGGCAAGGAGGTTTTAAAGCAAGCTGTCAATAACTGCTTGCGCGGCAAAAATTCGGTTTTTAGCTTGATTTTGAACCAGACTACGGTTTCCATCCAAAATTCCATCGCTCAATTCCAGGTTTCTTCTTACCGGCAGGCAATGCATGACTTTTGCCTTGGAATTGGATCCCAACTTATTTTCGTTCAACAACCAATTTTCATCTACTTTGAGAATCTTTCCGTAAGGATTGAAAGCACTCCAGTTTTTAACGTAAACAAAATCTGCCTCCTCCAGTGCCTTTTTTTGATTGTACTCTATGGTGGCTCCCTTAGTGAATTGTTCGTCCAACTCGTATCCAACCGGATGGGTAATGGTCAGGTCATGGCCACAGCCGACAGCCCATTCTGAAAAAGAATTAGCCACCGCATGAGGAATGGATTTGATGTGTGGGGCCCAGGTAAGCACCACCTTTGGTTTTCGGTTTTCTTTAAAATTTTCTTTTATCGTTACCATATCCGCCAGACTTTGCAAGGGGTGCCGTACCGCGCTCTCCAGACTGATGACTGGTATACCCGAATACCTTATAAACTGGTTGAGGATAAAATCCTGGCTGTCTTCTTCCTTGTTGGTAAGAGAAGGGAATGCCCGGATAGCCAGAAAATCAAAGTAACTTCCCAGGACAGCAGCCGCATCCTTGATGTGCTCCACCTTGTTTTTATTCATCAACACCCCGTCCTGCATTTCCAGCGCCCAGGTATCTTTATCCATATTGAGTACGAAACTTTCCACTCCCAAATTGGAAGCAGCTAGCTGGGTGCTCACCCGGGTCCTTAAACTGGGATTTAAAAAAATAAGGCCAAGTCGCTTGCCTTTCCCCTTTTCCTGCGCCTGCAGTGGAGCCGATTTATAGGTCAGGGCTTTATCGATAAGGGATGCTGCCAGGGAACTGCTATCAAATTGTGTGAAGTTTTTCATGTGTTATTTTAAAGGTGCATTTGGTTCGATTACTTTCTTCAAACTGTCCAGGAAATGCCTCAATTCCGCCTGTTGAATTCCTAAGGGAGGAAGGAGGCGAATGGTTTCTTTTGTGGCCGCACTTCCGGTAAAAATCCGGTGAGTCTGGACCAGTTCGGTCCGGTACGGAGCGGCGGCTTCATTTAGGTCGAAACCAATCATCAAGCCTTTACCTCTCAGAGCCGTCACGGCTGAAAATTCACTGGCCAGGGCTTTCATTAGGAATTCCCCCTGCGTTACCGCATTTTCCATCAACTTTTCTTTTTCGAGAATTTCCAGTACTGCTAATCCTGCCGCACAAGCCAAATGGTTCCCTCCGAAAGTGGTTCCAAGCAGGCCAAAACTTGCTTTAAACTTAGGATGGATCAAGACCCCACCGATCGGGTACCCGTTTCCCATCCCTTTGGCAACGGTGATTAAATCCGCCTCCAGACCACTCGTCCACTGATGAGCAAAGAATTTGCCGGTTCTCCCGTAGCCAGCTTGCACTTCATCCACTATTAGAATGGCCTCGTATTTTCGGGCCAATTCGGATAGGCCCCGCAGAAAATCGGGATCGGCGATCCGGATACCGTTTACTCCCTGTATGCTCTCAATGATAATGGCAGCAATCTCATTAGTTTTTAGTCTATTCTCCACTGCATCCAGGTCGTCCATTTCTTCAAAAAACACCTGATGGCCGGCGTTAAAAGGGGCCACTATTTTTGGATTGTCCGTTACCGCAACCGCGCCGGACGTTCTTCCATGAAAAGCACCTTTAAAAGCAATGACTCCTGCTTTGCCCGTATGAAAGGAAGCTAGTTTCAGGGCATTTTCATTGGCCTCTGCACCGGAATTGCACAAAAAGAGGTGGTAATCGGGGTATCCGGACAGCTTACCCAATTTTTCAGCAAACGCTGTTTGTAACGGAATTTTAACCGAATTGGAATAGAAAGCAATTTTTTCCAGTTGCTGCTGCAGGCAGGCTACGAAATGGGGATGACTATGACCTACTGATATTACGGCATGACCTCCATATAGGTCCAGGTACTTATTTCCCTCTTGATCCCAAATATAGACTCCCTTGGCTTTTACAGGTGTCACTGGCATCAAAGGATATACATCAAATAGCTTCATTCGTCGAAGGTTTCGTTTTCTAAACGTAGGGAATATTTTTTTTAGAAAGCACTGCTTTTCAATCGCAATCCGGTTTTTTCGTCCATGCCAAATACCAGGTTCATGTTCTGTACTGCTTGTCCGGAAGCTCCTTTTAATAAATTGTCTGTAATAGCGTAAATCACCAATTGGCCCGCTTCTTTTTTTAGGTGAACAATGCATTTATTGGTATTGACCACTTGTTTTAGATCAATATCCTCCTGGCTGACATGGGTAAAGGCGGCCTCCTTATAAAAATCCCTGTAGACAGCCTGGGCTTCTTCCAGGCTTCCTGAAAAAGGGAAATAGGCCGTCACCCAGATTCCCCGGGTAAAGTTACCGCGATTCGGAACAAATAAAACCTGCCCCTTGAAAGCAGGGTCCAGCTGTCCGAAGGTCTGATTGATTTCCTTCAGGTGTTGATGGGAAAACAACTTGTAAACGGAGGCGTTTTGATTTCGCTGACTAAAGTGAGTGGTTGGGGATAATTTTTTGCCCGCCCCAGTGCTTCCCGTGATACCGTTGACGTGCAGGGTCTGGTTGCACCATCCTTCCTTTACAGAAGGGGCAAGGGCTAATTGAATGCCGGTAGCAAAACAACCCGGATTGGCGATTTTCCGGGCTTTTTTTATGCGGGCAGCATTCACTTCCGGCAATCCGTAAGTGAAGCCATCGGACTCGTCTCTGAAATCGGTGCTTAAATCGATGATGACCGTTTTGGAACCGAAGGAGTGGGTTTCCAGAAAGGGTCTTGCTTCTCCATGGGGAAGACAAAGAAAGACCAGGTCCAAGCCATCGGTAGCAATCTGATCTGTAAATATCAGGTCTGAATCTCCAATTAGATCCGGATGGACCACTTCCAACGGTTTCCCTTTCTGGCTGTTGCTGTGGATCCATTGAATGGCGACGTTTGGATGGTGTATCAGCAGCCGGATCAATTCGCCTCCGGTATATCCGGCAGCACCGACGATTCCCGTGTTAATCCTTGTCATGATTTTTCGGCTGGTTTACGTTATGAAAAATGGCGGTTTGATTGCCTAATATTCGGGTAAAACCCTTGACATCTTCTGCGGTGTACCCTTTGTTCATCTCTCCATAACTTCCATACTTGGAAGACATGAGGTCGTGTTCGGAGCGGATACCGATCATACTAAAGCGATAAGGCATTAATTGTATTTTCACTTCGCCACTTACATACGTTTGGGTGTCGGCCATAAAGGACTCCAGGTTTCGCATCACCGGATCCAGGTAGTGCCCTTCGTGCAGATGGTTGCCGTAGAATTCCGCCAGTTGGTTTTTCCAGTAAGTTTGCCACTTGGTCAGGGTGTGCTTTTCCAGCAGCTGATGGGCTTTAATAATCAGGAGCGGAGCGGCAGCCTCAAATCCTACCCTTCCTTTGATACCGATAATGGTATCCCCGACGTGGATGTCCCTTCCGATACCGAAAGGCCCGGCTATTTCCTGGATTTTTAAGATGGCAGCTACCGGATGATCAAAGGATTCGCCGTTTACCTGATTGATTTCACCTTTTTCAAATCCAATGGTAAGGGTCTCCGCTTCGGTTTTACTTACCTGGGTAGGGTAAGCATCCTCGGGCAGGGCCTGATCCGAGGTGAGGGTTTCCTTTCCCCCTACAGAGGTTCCCCAGATGCCTTTGTTGATCGAATAGGCAGCCTTTTCAAAATTCATATGCACATCGTGCTTTTTGAGATAGGTGATCTCTTCCTCCCTGCTCAGTTTGAGGTCCCGGATAGGAGTGATGATTTCTGCCTGCGGAAGGATGGTTTGAAAAATCATATCAAATCGAACCTGGTCATTACCTGCGCCGGTACTTCCGTGTGCCACAGCCGTCGCTCCGATGCTTTTAGCATATTCCGCCAGTGCCTTGGCCTGTAAGATCCTTTCTGCACTTACTGACAGGGGGTAGGTTTGGTTTTTAAGGACATTGCCAAAAATCAAGTATTTTAGCACTTCTTCATAATAGGTGTTGGTAACGTCAAGGACTTTAAAAGAGGCCACCCCCAGCGTTTTGGCTCTGCTTTCAATGGTTATTAATTCCTCCTGCTCAAATCCCCCAGTATTGACTAATACAGCGTGAACTTCAAAGCCCTTTTCTTTACTCAGATGGATGGCACAAAAAGTCGTGTCCAACCCGCCACTGTATGCTAAAACTACTTTTTTCATATTTAAGGTTAACGTTATAAAGCCTTGCCGGAAGCAAACTTTATTTAAGATGATTGATTAACTTTTTCTTTTACTTTGGCCAGGGCATTTCTTTTTCCTTTGGCAATATTAAGAAACATGGCCCGTTTGATTTTGATTAAGCGTTCAAAAAGGCTGATATTCTTCTTAAATTCTGCAGAAAGTTTCTTTTGCTCTGCTTTTTTCACCTTTTTTGGTTCGTAGAGCATGGCAGTACACAAGCAGTTTGAGCGGTTTTTGCTCATCAGAATGGGATAATTCACACAGCTTTGACATCCTTTCCAGAAATCATCATCGGTGGTGAGGTCGGAGTAGCTGACCGGATAATAGCCCAATTCGGAGTTAATTTTCATAACGGCAGCACCCGTGGTAAGTCCGAAAATTTTCGCCTCCGGGTATTTTTTGCGGCTGAGTTTGAAAACTTCTCTTTTGATCTCCCTTGCCAAGCCGTGTTTTCGGAACTCAGGAGAAACGATAAGGCCTGAGTTGGCAACGAATTTTCCGTGGCCCCAAGCCTCAATATAACAAAAACCTGCCCATTGCCCGGATTTAGAAAGTGCAATTACCGCCTTCCCTTCCCTCATTTTGGTTTGAATGTATTCCGGTGACCTTTTGGCTATTCCTGTGCCCCGGGCCTGTGCGGAGCGTTCCATTTCTTCGGTAATGGTCTCTGCGTAGTGGCAATGTTCTTCTGCCGCTGGTTTTATGATGAATTTCTGGTTAGACATGTTGTCATTGTTTTGGGCTTACCGGCTATTCCCATCTGATTGCTATTTGACAGTCAGCCCTAAGAAGGTTGTTGAAATGAATGATGAACGCTTTCGAAGAGGAAGTATCCACATAGGATACCAAATAAAGTATACAGGGACTATGCCCTGAAAACATTCCTGAAAGTTTTGAGGAAAGACAATATCGGATACCCAAAAAGATTATTATGGGCCAGGTAAATCAGGGAGGATATGTGCGTCTTTTTTATCATCGGAAAACCCTACAAATATTTATTTATTTGATCAAAAATACAAATTTTAGAAGCAGATTATACATGGTGGAGATTTTGCAATAATAATGCCCTTCGTTTTTTGATTTGAATACGGGAAAATCAGTGTTAGTCGAAGGCGGAAATATTACTTAACGTATCCATTTTTCACTAAATAAAGAAAGTAGGTAACTATAATAGGAAGTTTTTTTTATTTCTGATTAAAAATTGACTTTAGCCTGTTTTTTGTTGCATGGTTTAATCGAACCAAACAAAAAAAAATAAAATGGCAAAATGTTTTGCACTAATGGGTTGGAGTTTACCCGTAATAGAAAGTATGCAAAAACTCAACAAACCGTATGTAGTTGTTTCCTATCCTGATTTTGAGGGATATGCCAAGGAAAACAACATTCCTTTTGTTTCCTACCAGTTTAACGAATGGAGTGATTCTTCGAATTCTCTCGATTTGAAAGAAAAGTTGGATGCCTTTGGTGCAGACGTAGCGGTGCCGCTTTTTGAAGAAACGGTGGAATGGGCTGGTGCTTTGAATTCCCTATATAGGGATGATCCCCGCGTGTTGAACAGGGCGTTTTTGTTTCGAAACAAGGCCATGATGAAAAGAAAAGCCTTGATTGGTGGCCTTCGGGTCGGACTTTTCGAGGAGGTATATAATAAAGAAGGTGTAAAAAACTTTATGAACCGGCTTAATCAGGCCAATCTTCAGGTTGATGGAGAAGAAGACAGTTGGGTTCATGTCAAGCCTTTCGCCTCTGCCGGAACGGTGGGACACCGCTTGCTTCGATCTCAGGCGGATGTGGATTCCAAATGTCAGGATGAAGATTTTCCTTGTTTGGCTGAAAGTCACCTTCCCGGAAAAGAGTTTTCATGCGAGGCATTTATTCATGGCGGAAAGATTCGTTTTATGAACATTACCGAATACGTTAAACTGGGTTATTCCAACTTTATTCCTGAAGGAAATTACCTTCACTCCAAAAGGGAGAAAATATTGAAGGAAATGCAAAAACTAGTCGATCTTTTTGGAATCCAGTACGGCATGATTCACCCGGAGTGGTTTTTGACAGAAAACGATGAATTGAGCTTTGGAGAGGTTGCCTGTAGAATTCCAGGGGGACATATTTTGGAACTATGCGGGCAAGCGTATGGTTTTGATGCACTGGGTGCATTTGTCTTATGTCATGATCCGGATCTCAGCGAGGAGGAGCTCCAACAAATTTTACCTCCGTTGGATGCCCGACCCGAAACATTCTATGGAAATGTGATGATTTATCCGCACAAAAGTCAAATTTCAAAATTGATTATTCCAGAGGAGTTGAAAGAAGAATCTTACTTTTTGGATCATAATCTGGTCCCCCCGCTCAGCAGTCAAAAAATTAGTGATCGCGAAGGCTTTGGAAATCATTTTGGAACCGTTAATTTCAAGGGAAACGATCCCGACCGAATGACGGAGTTATTGCTACATTATGAAAATGTAGATTTTTATCATTAGAAACAAGTATTATAAATCAGAATATATGCAAGAAGGAGTGATCTCAGAAAGTAACCTGGCATCTTTTGACGAGTTGTTTGAGAATTATGTGTCAGCGACCCCGCTGACAAAGAGAGAGAAGGCCCAAAAAATCATGGGCCAGTTGGATACCTGGTGCGGCAAGCTGGACGGCATACGAGAGGTGTATGATAAGGTTCCCGACCTGAACAAGGCGGGAATCTTTAAAGACAGCCCATGGGAACACCCCGATAAATTAGTACCTCAACTGGTAAACGGAACCTACAAAAGTGGCCATCCAAATTCCACCATTGAACTTCTTAGTGAGTTGAGAATGCTGGCTATTTTGGAAGGAAAAATTGACCCATCAGAGATTCAGAAGGAAGAAGCGGATAATTACTTGCAGGAAGTTCTGGTTTACAATTTGGAATTCGTTTTTAACGAACCCCAGGAAGAAACCCGGCTGGTGATGAGCGAGCATGAACTTAATAAAGTTCATGCGCTTTTCCAGTTCATTTTGGAGAAGATTGAGTTATCAAAGGTCAAATCCAAATTGGTGGAAGAGTTAACGCTTATTTGTGAACAACGACCGGTCGTTACTGAAAAGCAACGTAGAATCATTGCGCTGGTAAAGGAAAAAATTGAATTGAATCCCGAGCATCCTGCGGACATGGAGCTGTTAGCTTTTCAGAGGGCTATTTACAAACCATCACCCGCCACAGATGGCAAAGATCATGTGTCCTATGGCACGCTTCTCCAGACGATGTCAATCGCATCCCTGGAAAAAGAGGCCAAAGAGATGGGAGACAGCATGCTTCAGTTCGGACTCGTCAGTACGTATCAGGCAACATTACTAATACACCTGGTAAACAAGGAGTACCATGAGTTGATCCCGGTTTGCCTTGGTTTGAATCCGACAGGTGTTGCCCGGTTTAATGAATTCAAAGATTTCGTCTGTTATTTGATTCTTCAGGTAATCCATCCTTTTAATGCACAATGCATCTTTGGACTGTCAAAAATGCTTGAAAACGGAATCATTTCCAGGGAAGCCGTAAGGTCGGGACTCTATAATCTGTGTAAGATTAGTATCCATCCGGAAGTTACTAACCGCATTTTGAAGTCGACTCGGACCCCTCACGAAAAAGTAAGCCCCAAGCAATACCTCATTGGTGCCTTGCTAAGGATATTGGGTCAGCCGCTAGGCGTTGGTCAGGGAAATAACCCTACCTGCCAGAGTGCCCGTGGCATCAGCATGTGGAGCCAGCATGCTCCGGCAAAGCTGATTCACATGGTGCAAACAGCAGCGGTACATAATGACCTGAGCTTTCGATTTGAGGGACAGGAGATAAGCTACTCGACCACTCCGGCCGGACTGGTTCAAAATCTGGATCATCACCTGGATGCCGTTTCGGTCACACTGGTTCCGATGTTGGATAGGGTGTACAATGAAATGATGCGAAGGGCATCTGGAAGAGGAGAAGACCCCCACAAATGGGCCAACCCGGGATTGTACGGGCAATGGATTCAGATAGGCTTCGCCTCTGCTTACGATTACCTTTCCAATGCCATCGTAGACTTTGATGGTTTTATACGGGTATTCTATGCCATGTGTCATCCGCAGTTTAATGGGGGGCACCGACTGGTATATCCTAATCCGGTAGGCATTTTCATTACTTCCGCCAAGGGAGAAATGCTTGGGTTTCATGCCGTGTCGCTACTCCGGGTAGACGAAGATCCATCCGGAATCGTTCGGGCTTATTTTCTAAATCCCAATAATGAGGGACGCCAGGACTGGGGACAGGAGATAAAACCCTCTGTCTACGGAAACGGTGAGATTCACGGTGAATCCTCCTTGCCGCTTTATCAGTTTGCAGCGAGGGTTTATGCCTTTCACTACAATAACTTGGAGGCTTCCTCCAACATGGATAAAATTCCTCAAGCTGAAGTAGAAAAAGTTAAAAAGATAGCCAAAGATAGCTGGGGGAAATCATATACTTGGCTGGAAATTAAAAAACAATGGTAAAACATTCTTCTAGAATTGAATTAAAACAGAGTGCGTATAAAAGCAATGTTAATTTTATTAGAAAAAAGATAGGTGAAAAACCGATTCTCTCTTCCGTGGTCAAGGCCAATGCCTATGGCCACGGAATAGAGTCTTTTGTGCCCATGGCAGAAAAGTGTGGAATCAATCACTTTTGTGTGGCTTCTTCTTTTGAAGCCGAGCAGGTGTTGAGCGCATGCAAACCCGAAAGTCAAATTTTGATAATGGGGATTATTTATGAAGAGGATTTGGAATGGGCGGTAGCCCACGACATAGCCTTCTTTGTTTACTATTTTGATCGCTTGCCAAAGGCTCTGGAGGCGGCCAAAAAAGTGGGAAAAAAAGCCAAAATACACCTGGAGGTGGAAACGGGTGCGAATAGAACCGGCATGAACGCTAAGGAATTTCCCAAATCTATTGCTTTCCTGAAAAAAAATGAGGAATGGCTGGTGTTTGAAGGGTTATGTACTCATTTTGGCGGGGCCGAAAGTGTCAGCAACCAATTTAAAATCGACCGGCAACACAAACGATACAAGGAATTTCTCCGGAAATGCAAGGAGAAAAAATTCATGCCTAAACTCCGCCATATCGCCTGTTCTGCTGCTGCTCTGGCCATGAAAGAAACGGTTTATGACCTGGTTCGGGTAGGCGTGGCGCAGTATGGCTTCTGGCCAAGCCCTGATATCTATTTTTCACATCTGCACGAAACCAATAAAAAATCCGACACCTCACTGAAGCGGATTTTTAGCTGGAAGACAGATGTGATGGATATTCGGGAAGTAGATAAGGGGGAGTTTATCGGATACGGTACCGCCTTTCAGGCAACGCAGAAAATGTCAATAGCGGTGTTACCGTTAGGGTATTCCAATGGCTACCCACGAGCTCTTTCCAATAGGGGACAGGTACTTATCAGAGGAAAAAAGGCACCGATTGTCGGCTTGATAAATATGAATTTGTTTATGGTTGACATCAGTCATATCCCCGGAGTGCAGGTGGGCGAGGAAGTGGTGCTGATAGGAAGGCAGAATAATAACGTGATCAACGTTTCCAGTTTTACCAACGTCACCCAATTGCTGAACAATGAGATGTTAAGCCGTCTGCCTGCAGCCATACCCCGGACCGTGGTCCGGTAACTTATTCAGGCCCATTTTGAAAGCTATTCAAAGAAGTCAGCGGTAATAATTTGTTTGGGAATATCCGGTCCGGCAAGTGATACAGTCAATGCCTCTCCGGCAAAGTCCTCAAAATAATATACTTCCATGAGAAAACTGCCTGCTTCCAGTTCCAGCCTACCACGTTTTTCCTGGGTGGAGTGTGAACCATCGTTATCAATGATCATGTCTCCATCCAGAAAAAGCAAACTTCCATCATCTGATTGTAAAAAGAACGTGTAGGTGCCGGATTTAGGGATGACAAGGTTGGTGGTATAGTGCAAGGCAAAATGATCTGCTCTATGGGGAATTTCATCCAGGCTAATCTCCGAACTTTTGCCGGAGGAGCTGATATCCACGCTGTTAAAATCGGGAACTTGGGAAAAGATTCCTTCTGTATATCTCCATTTCACCTTTCCCTCTTCGTTCGAAATCCTATATTCGTGAATTTCCGGTCTGCTGACCTGACTTCCTTTCCTGGTTACCGCTGTTACCAGGCTGTTTTCGAAAATCTGAAAAGGGCCTTGGTATTTAATTCCATTGTCGGGGGAGGGTGGCGAGCCATCCAGCGTGTACCAAATATCGGCTCCTGGGAAATCCGCATTGATTTCCAGGGTTAGTTCTTTTTGCTTATACAACCCGCTTGATGGAGAGATAAGTGGCATGGGCACGAAAGTACCAGATTTTGCCTTCGGATCGAATGCCTCCAAAATCGGCCGGCCCACTCCAGCATCAGGAGGGCTGATTCCCAGGGCATAGGCCAAGGTTGGGGCTACGTCGTACTGGTAACAGGGTTTCTCCACAACCAGGCCTTTTTGAACCCCCTTTCCGTAGAGGATAATGGGGATTTCGAGTTCATCCAAACTGCTTCCACCATGGCCTTTTCCAATTCCACCATGGTCCCCGGTGATCAAAATAAGGCTCTCCTCCATCAAGCCCGCTTCTTTCAATTTTCCGACAAAATCGCCTATTAAGCTATCATAATGGGATATGGATTGGAAATAAGCCTTGGAGTCGTGCCCGTCCTGATGTCCATAGTGATCGATTTCGTCAATATCGATAAAAAGAAAGTCAGGCGTTTCTTCGAAAAAAGCCTGTACCGCCTCTGAAAAGACTTCGTCCCCGCTATTTGCATGAAAAACCTTATCCACTCCTTCCAAATCATACAAGCGCGCAAGCCCACCCCATTCATAGAAAAAATGCATTTTGGAATCGGGAAGCTGCTCGTCTATCCAATTAAAGATACTGGGATAGACACCTTTTTCCGTAGCAATTACCGGCGGCCAACGCTGATTATCCAATTCCCAATCGTTGTCATAAACACCGTGCTGAAGCGGGTCGGCTCCGGTAAGCATGGAAGTCCAGTTAGGAGAGCTGTTAGTGGGCAAAACGGCACGAGAAAATGGGGCAATGGCTCCCTCTGCCACCATTTGATTAATATTCGGCGTCTCGGCTTTCTGAAAACCTCGGGACCCAAAGGCATCGAGCCCGATTAATACCACATGTTTAGTGCTTCTTTCCGGATCTTGAGGGTGGCAACTCAGGCAGCAAAGAAGAATTAACAAAGCTCCAACCTGAAACGGTAGCCGGTTTAGATCGCTGGCATCCATATTTTTACTTTAACAACGAAAATAATTTTTCCGGCTCGTCCGTAGTGATGAAATCAACCTTTTTTTCCAGCAGCCAACGCATGTCTTCCTCTTGGTTGACCGTCCACGTATTTACTGTGAGCCCTAATTTATGGGCCTCTTCTATCCATTGTGGGTTTTCTTTGACGGTCCTTATATTGTAATCAAATCCAAAATAACCATCATCCTTTAATTCTTGAGGGGTTTTATCTCCGGTGAGGTAAGCGACATTTGCCTCGGGATCCAATTCCAGTACCTTCAGGCCAATATCATAGTCAAAGGTGATGTAATCTATCCATCTTTCTGCTTTCAGTTTTTTTACCAGCTCCACGGATTTGGTAGCTAATTCCTGCCCTCTTTCTTTGGAAATTTGGGAAGGTTTGATTTCGAAAATCAATTTGGTGCCGTGTTGAGTCATCCCTTTTTTGATGTATGCTTCCGCCGTTGGTAGTTTCTCTCCGTTGGGAAGTGGCTTTTGCAGGAGTTCGGCATAGGTAGCTTCTTCAATCATCATTCCCTCATGGTCGGCATCATGGTTAGCTACCAATACCCCATCTGCGGTCATCCACACGTCAAATTCCGAACCTTCACAACCCATATCTATTGCTTGCTGAAGGGAGGCTAATGAATTTTGTGGGTGGGGGGCCGCTTTCCACGCTCCCCGGTGCGCAATGACTTTATTGGTATGAAATTTCATGTTCTGGGCTTGGCTATGCAGTAAACTTACCGCCGTCAATAGAAAGGTAAGGAGTATTTTTTGTACCATGGATGTATTAAAAGTTTTATGCAATATTCTAAAAGAAAAGGGAATGAGCAATGTTTCTTTGTGAAGAAAGCATTAAAAAATAATGATATATAACGTAATCTTACCTTTAAAAACTCCTGGCTTGGCGTTTTTATTCCCAAATACCCTCCGGAACAATCTCAAGCACATGACCGAATGGGTCTTCAAAGTAGAAGCTTTGCCTGCCTGAACCCCAGTCCTGCTCATGGGTGATGGGAATTCCTTTTCCGGTTACCCGTTTAAGGGTAGGCTGGTAATCGTCCTGCTTTACTTCAAAGGCAATGTGTTGTTTCCCATGGGCATAGTGCGGAGGTAGGGTGGTTTCATTTTGGGTGATTTCCGGTAGAAAACACAACAAAACGGTATCCCCACACCGAAAAAAGACATGTCTGCCATCGACTTTCGAAATGACCGGCATCTCAAGCAGCCCCTGGTAAAATGTTAGGGCCTTATCCAGGTCATCGATATACAGGCAGGTTTCTTTGATTCGGGTATAGGGGATCATGGTGGTATTTTTTGCCAGTCAGGAGTTGTTTTCCAAATAAAACGACTGCAAGATGTATTGCAACTGCTCGTACTCAATCAAGAAGGCATCGTGCCCATAGACCGATTTGATTTCCCGGTAGCTGCCTTTGGCTACATGGCGGGAAATATACCTGGATTCTTCACAGGTAAACAAAACGTCCGTATCTACCCCAATGGATAATACCCGGCATTGGATGCGTGCCAGGGCATTGGCGGTTCCTCCTCGTGCCCGCCCCAAATCATGGCTATCCATGGCCTTGGATAATATCCAGTAGGAGAGGGCATTAAAGCGATTGGCTAGTTTTTGTCCCTGATAGCGCAGGTAACTACTGATTTTGAAATGATCTCTTTTCTCTTCGGTTTCACTTTGGCTTTGAATGAAGGTCTCCGGGTGGCGATAACTGAGCATGCCAATGGCCCGCGCGGTTTCCAGCCCTTTTTTTCCGGCAGCATGATGTTCCCGCCCCCAGGTTTCATCGGATTCGATCGCCATGCGTTGGGTCTCATTAAAGCCAATAATCCAAGGGGATGCCTTGGCATTCGATGCGATGATGATGGCATTATCGAGCCGGTTTTCCAACGTAAAAGCCCACTCCAAGGCAACCTGGCCACCTAAAGAACCTCCAATCACCGTATTAATTTTCTCCAGACCCAAGTGGATGCGCAACCGATCCAGCGATGCTGCGATGTCCCTGGTCGTAAGGTTCGGGAAATCATAATAATAGGGTTTCCCTGTTTCCGGACGATCGCTTAGCGGTTGGGTGGATCCGTAACAGGACCCCAGGTAGTTTGCGCAAATGATGAAATAATTTGCAGGGTCGTAAAATTTATCCTCTCCCACCAGGCCAGCCCACCATTCCTGGGGGTTGGCATCACCGGTAAGTGCGTGCAGGATCCAGATTACATTGTCTTTTTTCGCATTGAGCTGTCCCTGTGTAGTGAAACTCAACTGAAATTCAGGCAATACTTCTCCGGATTCCAATGGGAGGGCTTCCTTGCAATAGAAAATGTCTCGGGTCATTTCAATAGACAAATGCGGCGATTGAAGGTTCATTTGATGCAATTAAAGGTTGTCAAAAGCAGTGCTGAGGTCTGCTTTCAGGTCATCCACATGTTCTATGCCGCAGGAAATTCTCAGCATGGTCGGCGTAACACCCGCCGCAAGCTGAGCTTCTTCGGAAAGCTGCTGGTGCGTAGTAGCGGCCGGTTGGATAATCAGCGTTTTGGCATCCCCGACGTTTGCCAGGTGGGAAATTAATTCCAAGCTGCTGATAAATTTGGAAGCAGACTCTTTATCTCCCGTCAACTCAAAGCTCAAGACTCCACCGTAGCCATGTGGAAGGTATTTCTTAGCCTGCTCATAATAGGGACTGGAAGGTAATCCGGGGTAATTAACTTTTTTTACTTTGGGGTGTTTTTCCAGCCATTTTGCCAATTCCAGGGCATTATCTACGGTTCGCTGTACGCGCAGCGACAAGGTTTCCAGACCTTGAAGCAGTAAGAAGGAGTTAAACGGACTTATGGCAGGTCCAAAATCCCGAAGGCCTTCCACTCTGGCCCGGATGGCGAAAGCGACGTTGGGCATGCCGAGCGGGTTGTTATCTCCAAAAGTTTCCCAGAAATTTAATCCGTGATATCCTTCCGAAGGCTCGGAGAATTGAGGGAATTTACCATTGCCCCAGTTGTAATTTCCGCCATCTACAATGATGCCGCCGATGGAAGTTCCGTGTCCGCCTATCCATTTGGTGGCAGAGGAGGTCACAATATTGGCTCCGTGTTTGATTGGCTGGCATAAGTAGCCCCCAGCGCCAAAGGTGTTGTCCACCACTAAAGGGATATTGTATTTTTTGGCAACCTTGGCGACGGCTTCAAAATCAGGAACATTAAATTCCGGATTACCGATGGTTTCCACGTAGATCGCTTTTGTCTTCTCGTCAATTTTCGCCTCCAGATCCGCTGCTTTGTCCGAATCTGCAAAGCGGGCTTCGATGCCGATCCGCTTGAAGGATACTTTGAATTGGTTGTAGGTACCGCCGTATAAGAAAGGGGAGGTGACGAAATTGTCACCGACGGTCAGGAAGTTATTTAGGGCCAGGAACTGAGCGGCTTGTCCGGAAGCGGTGGCTACCGCGGCTACCCCGCCTTCAAGTGCGGCCACTCTTTTTTCAAATACATCGGTAGTCGGATTCATAATCCGGGTGTAGATGTTGCCAAATTCCTTCAATGCAAACAAATTGGCTCCGTGTTCGGCGGAATTGAATACATAAGAAGTGGTTTGGTAAATGGGCACTGCCCTCGAATTGGTGGTAGGATCGGCCTCCTGGCCGGCATGAATTTGCAATGTTTCGAAACGATACGCTTTTGACATGATTGTTGTGTTTTAGGTTTATTTTTACAATGTACAGATTGATATGAAATGCTTAAACGAATAGCAGCCGCAAATTAAAAACGCATGCAACAACTCCTGGTGAAGTCACACACAGGATAGTAAAAATGATGAAGAAACGTAGCGGAAATTTTACCCTTTGATCGAATCAGAAATGAATTCATCTTTACAGAATTTATATTCCCAGACGGAACCATTCGCATCTGGCAGGAATTGGCACCTTGGATTTTCCAGGTTGCCAGAGGGTCTTCGAGCCTGTCTCTTACCTCTTCTCTATAAATCCTTATACTTTAAAAAAGTTAAAGGATGGCACAAAATAAGCGGACAATGGTATCTTTTCCAATTGATTTAGCGTATTTTTTTCTTTATTTGAAACAATATCCCAGATATTCAGTGAGATAAATAAATGAAACAGCTGAGATGGATTGCTTTGATTATTTTGATGGGTATTGCATTACATCCAAATGTCATTGGTCAGACGTTACGTAAGGTAAGCCTGGAAGGACAGAATAACTGGATTATTCCCCATTCGGCGGAGCTGGTGCCCATTTCTCAATACAGCCCCAGGGGATTTCGGCTCTCCTATGAAAAACTATCCCTGGAAAAAGCCTCCTGGGAGAATTGCAATTGTTTTTACTTCTGGGGGGGAGAATTGGGCTTTACCGACTTTAACAATCCCAGGGTTTTGGGAAATGCTTTATTACTATCCGGTTTTATTGAACCCATACTTTGGCAAAATCCTCCCTGGAGGCTCGGCCTTCGGACAAAGTTTGGAATTAGCTACCTCAGTAACGTATACGATCCCGACTCCAATCCTGAAAATACGTTTTTTAGCAGCAACATTAGCTTTTTATTGTCAGTAGCTCCCAAAATCTCTTATAAGCTGTCGGATACCTGGGAGCTTTTTCTGTCCGGGCATTATAATCACATATCCAATGGCGGACAAAGGCAGCCCAATCGGGGAATGAATTTCCCGGGCATCGGAATCGGGGCATCGTATTGGCTGTTAACATCCGGATTTCCGTTCTATGAAAAACCTCCGCTTAGCCACCATCTTTCGGTTATTTTGGAAACCATGGGTACTTTTAGGGACAACCCTCAGGGTCAGGGTAGGGTACCGGCGATGGGTGCCTCTGTGGATGTCATCCATAGCCTAACCCGGCTCAATAGCCTGGGGGCAGGGGCAGAATTATTCTGGGATCAATCGCTGAAAACTGATGCGGGCAGCCAGGGACTTGTCCCGGCAGTTTTTCTGTCTCACCACCTGATTTTTGGTAGGTTTGATTTTAATCAACGCATGGGACATTACTTGGTTAAACCTGAAAAAATAGGCCAAAAACGCCGGTTTTTTCAGCGATATGGCTTGACCTACCGGTTTCCGGGAGGCCTCCTGCTGGGAGGAGACTTGAAAGCGCATGGGCATGTAGCTGAAAACATCGGATTGCGGCTGGGATGGGTTTTTTAAGTGTTTTTAAAACCAAACAAAAGGTTTTCTTGCCGTAAACATTTTTGAAATTTGATTCAAAAGGTATCTTTAATAACTTTCACTCGTTATTGATAGGGTAGCTACAGGGATTTACCGTCAATTTTAACATTTCATTTCTATATCATACACTAATTTATGAGCATCATTTTAAGGAATTCTTTTTGGACCCTTCTTGCAGGGATCTGTTTTGGTATTATTTTCACCTCATCCGGGGAAACGGATCTTACCTATCACAAAGACAGCCTCAAAACACCTGAAAATTGGTTCCTGCTGGACCCTGTTGAAGATGGCTATTTGGGTACTGGAGCCACCAAAGCTCATGAAAAACTTTTGAAAGATAAATCTCCGAAACGAACCGTCGTCGTAGCGGTAATCGATTCGGGAATAGACATTGTGCATGAGGACCTGAAGGACAAAATTTGGACAAATCCCGGCGAAATTCCGGGGAATGGAATCGATGACGATGGAAACGGCTACATCGATGATGTGCATGGCTGGAATTTTATCGGGGGAGCAGATGGTTCGCATGTGGATGAAGACTCACACGAACTTACGCGGGAATACACCCGTCTGAAAGCCATCTATGAAGATATGGCAGCGGAAGATGTAAAGAGAAGAAATAGAGAAGAGTACGCCTACTGGCAGCGTGTGAGCGAAAACTTCGAAGAAAGCAAGAAAGAGGCGCAAATGAATTACAACATGTATTCCAATATGTTGGATGGGTTTACCAATATGGCCGAATTGGTGAAAGAAGAATTTGAAGTAGCTGATTTTAATTTGACGGATCTAAAGGAAATGGAATCAGATGAGGAAGAGGTAAAAAATGCGCTGGACATGCTTTCTCAGTTGTTTTCTATGGTTAATTTGCAAGAACCAGGTGTGAACGAGATTTTAGATGTCTTAGGGGGAGCGGTAGAGCATTTTGAAGTACAGGCCAATTATGCCTATAATACCGATTTCAATCCCCGGGATATTGTGGGAGACGATCCAAAAGATTATAGAGAGAAATATTACGGAAACAACGACCCTACCGGTCCGGATCCTACCCATGGTACGCACGTAGCAGGAATCATAGGTGCTAAGAGAGGAAACGATCTGGGAATAGATGGTATTGCTGAGCACGTATTGATCATGCCGGTCAGGGCAGTGCCCAATGGGGATGAGCGAGATAAGGATGTAGCCAATGCGATCCGGTATGCCGTGGATAATGGAGCTCATATTATCAATATGAGCTTTGGCAAGTCCTACTCTCCCGGAAAAAGGTACGTGGACAAAGCGGTGAAATACGCAAGAAGAAAAGGGGTATTGCTTATCCACGCCGCTGGAAACAGCTCTAAGGAAGTCAACCCGGATAACAACTTCCCCAACCGCTATTATGATCGGAGGGGAGAATCTGATTCCTGGTTGGAAGTAGGTGCCTCCTCCGCTATAGACACGGAAAATATACCGGCAGAATTTTCTAATTTCAGTAAGGAATCAGTAGATCTATTTGCTCCCGGCGTAGATATCTATTCCACCGTCCCCGGATCGGAGTATGATACCAACAGCGGTACGAGTATGGCTGCCCCTACGGTTGCCGGAGTAGCTGCCATGATTTGGGCCTACTATCCCGATTTGAAACCAAAGGAGATGAGACAAGTGTTGATCAATTCCGTGTACAAACCGACCACCGAAAACGTGCAGTTGCCCGGGAAGGATGAAATGGTTGGATTCGATTCCCTTAGTTATACCGGAGGTGTTGTGAATGCTTATGAAGCGCTGAAACTGGCCGCTTCCCTAAGTAAATACGAATAAAAACGAGCCATCGCTGCATGAATTATCCCATCTATCTGGACTACAATGCGACGACCCCCTGTCATCCCGCCGTAGTGAAGGAAATGCTGCCCTTTTTCTCGGAGCATTTTGGCAACCCTTCCAGCGGACAGCATCCCTTTGGCTGGGTAGCAGAAGAGGCAGTGGAAGTGGCCAGGGAGCAGGTGGCTGGTCTGATTGGTGCGGCCCCCAAGGAAATTATCTTTACCAGCGGTGCCACAGAAGCCATCAATTTAGCCCTAAGGGGAGCGATTGCTGGCCTGAAATCAAAAGGTAATCACCTGATTACCATGCAAACCGAACACAAAGCGGTCCTGGATACCATGCAGGTGCTGGAAAAACAAGGCTTTGAGGTCACCTATCTTCCCGTACAAACGGATGGAGCCGTATCGCTGGACTTGCTAAAAAAGACCATTAAAGCCGAAACGGTATTGGTGGCTGCTATGCTGGCGAATAATGAAACCGGTTACCTGCATCCTATCAAAGAAATGGCAGCGATTGCCGGGGAGAGGGGAGTCCTTTTTTTTACCGATGCCGTCCAGGCAGTTGGAAAAATACCGGTAGATGTGAAAGCGTTGGGAATCGACATGCTGGCACTTTCCGGACATAAAATGTATGGACCAAAGGGAGTAGGAGCCCTTTACCTAAGGAAATCCAAGCCGGGAATAGCACTGGATTCCCAAATTACTGGAGGTGGACAGGAAACCGGAAGGCGTAGTGGAACGCTGAATGTTCCGGGAATCGTGGGATTGGGAAAAGGGGCTGAAATAGCCCGGCAGGAATTTCCTTCTGACGCTTTAACGTTAGCTGAACTCAGGGACAAATTGGAAAAGGAGCTGCTCAGCATCGAAGGAGCTCACCTGAATGGTACCGGTGATTCCCGACTGCCCCATGTCTGCAACATTTCGTTTCGTGGTGTTCCCGGTAAACCGTTTTTAATTCGCATCAATAAGCACCTGGCGGTCAGCTCGGGCTCTGCCTGCAGTAGCATTACCGACAAACCCTCCCATGTGCTTCGGGCTATGGGTTTGGATTCCGAAACAGCTGTTGCTACCTTGAGACTTTCGTTGGGGAAATCAACGACGGAAAAGGATGTGGACTTTGCGATTGATTTTATAAAGGAAACCCACCAAACAATGAAAAAAGGGACCCTTTCGGGAACCTGAAAGATACAAACCATGAGTGATAACGAATTTTCTCATCTGGATAAAAAAACCGGCCTTCCGGCAATGGTCGATGTGGGAGAAAAGGCTCAGACGCAGCGATTGGCAATTGCCTCCTGCCGGGTATTTTTGGGAAAGCAAATCCTGCAACAATTAACCGAAGGGACAGAGTTGATGACCAAAAAGGGCCCAGTATTTCAAACAGCCATTATTGCAGGCACCATGGGAGCCAAGAAAACAGCGGAATTAATACCCTTGTGTCATCCGTTGGGAATGGATGATTGCAAAGTGACCGTAGATGTACTCAATGATTCGGAGGTAATTGTCCGTTGCAGTGCCAAGGTTACGGGTAAAACCGGCGTGGAAATGGAAGCCCTGACCGGTGTTTCGGTGGCGGCCCTGACCATCTATGACATGTGCAAAGCAATGTCTCATGATATCGTGATTAAAGATATAAAATTGGAAGAAAAAAAAGGAGGAAAGCGTGACTTCAAACGGTAAACACCAAAAGCATGCCTCACTGGCCCGACCTGGCTACGGAGATTACGGAAGAGTCGAATTAGGTATATTGGGCACTTCCTGTGGTCAGATTCAGGAACTTGCCGGTAAACTTATCCGAAACCTCTGTCCCGGCTTGGGGCTGGTCTATGTGGATGCCGATCATAAAGAAGGAGACCAGTTGAAGGAGGGCAAGGGCGAACCGGATAGTTTGATGCAAACGCCGGGCGTAATCGAATACCGGGATAAAATCGTCTTCCAGCGCTTGGACAGGCGGCTCGAGGATACCTCTGTATTTGAACAAAGGGAATGGTTTAACCGGCAGGACCTGATCCTGATCAATGCCAACCATTTTAAGGCACTCAATCAGATACTGGTCATAGATCCGGGGAAACCCATGGATAAGAAGCTGCATAAGCTAACCACTGTAAGCCTGATCCTGCTAAAGGAAGGTGTTACCGAAATACCCAATGCAGTCAAGGAGCACCTTGGAGATTGGCAATCCATACCTGTTTTGCCCTTCGAGGATGTAGCCAAAATAACCGATTTTGTGGTAGGTTTTTTAAAATCCCAAATTCCCAGCGTAAATGGACTGGTGCTGATCGGAGGGAAAAGTACCCGGATGGGTCGCGACAAATCCGATTTGGCTTATCACGGACAAAGCCAGAAGGACCACATGTTGGAATTGATCAAGCCTTTTTGTCAGGAAACTTATCTTTCCTGTAATCCGGCTCAGGCCAACGACCTGGCGAATAATTACCCGGTGATTGCAGATAAAATACTGGACCTGGGGCCCTTTGGGGGCCTGGTGTCGGCATTTATGGAAAAGCCGGAATCGGCCTGGATGACGGTAGCTTGTGATTTGCCTTTTCTTACCGAAAACACCTTGTCTCATTTGTTTACACACCGAAATCCTTCCAAACTGGCCACCGCTTTTCTGGACCCCAAAGGCGAATTTCCTGAACCCCTGATAACCCTGTGGGAACCTCGGGCATATCCGGTCTTGCTGCGTTTTTTAAGTCAGGGATACAGTTGTCCCCGAAAAGTCCTGATCAATTCAGCCATTGAATTGCTGCAGGCTCCCGATACCGGAGAATTCAGAAACGTCAATCATCCGGAAGAGCACCGTGCTGCCCTGGATGCGCTGGGAACAACCAAAAACTAAACCGCGGTACCGGGTTTATGAATACTATTTGCGGTATATTTGCTATATGATAGATTTTGAGAAGGCTGGCAGGCTAGTGGTGACCTGCTACGATCGAAATGCTCCATTTTTAGAAGCGGAATTGATCGAATTGGGTTTTGCACCTTCGGAGGTGTTTCGGACCCATGTGGAACTGACCGGAAGTCTGAACGATTGCATTTTTCTCAACATGCATTTGCGAACGGCCAGCCACGTGCTATATGAAATACATTCCTTTACTTTGGATCATGTTCAGCATCTGTATAAAGTGGTAAAAGACCTTCCCTGGGAGGATTTCATTGATACGGATGGTTATTTTTCGGTCATCAGCAATGTTAAACACGATTCTGTAGACAATCCCCTTTTTGTAAATGTAAAAATTAAGGATGCCATTGCGGACCGTTTTCGGGAAAAATTTGGCGTAAGACCTGATTCCGGTTCCAGTTTAAACGAAGCAGTGTTTCAATTTTTCTGGAAAGGGGAGGAGGCTAGTTTGTACATCAATACCAGCGGCGATACGCTGATCAAACATGGGTACCGGAAAATACCTGGAGCAGCTCCTATGATGGAGTCGCTGGTGTCGGCATGCCTATTGGCTTCGAATTGGGACAGAAAAAGCCCGTTTGTCAACCCCATGTGCGGTTCTGGGACCGTCGCCATCGAGGCGGCATTGATGGCTACTGATCGCTATCCAGGCTTATACAGAGATGACTATGCCCTGATGTACATCAAAGGGTACGATGCGGGGGTCTATTACGCATGGAAGGAAAAATTGCAGGCGAAGATCAAACCGGCTGAAGACCTTATCTTGCTGGCATCTGATATTAGTGAGCGGGCCATTAGTGCCAGTAGGGAAAATGCGCGGTTTGCCGGGGTGGAAGATTTGATTCAGTTTGAGGTATGTGATTTTCGGGAAACAACCCTTCCCGACACCGAAAAGGGCATTCTTTTCTTGAACCCCGAATACGGGGAGCGGCTGGGCGACACGGAAATCCTGGAAGAAACCTATCGGGAAATCGGCGACTTTATGAAACAGCGTTGCCCGGGCTATACCGGCCTGGTTTTTACCGGTAATTTGGATTTGGGTAAAAAAATCGGTTTAAAGCCCAAAAGAAGGATACCCTTTTACAATGGCACGATTGACTGCCGCTTGCTGGTTTTTGAATTGTATCGGGGAAGCAGGGTGCCAGGAAAAGATTAATTTTTCGCGATATTCCAACGTTTTAAGGGGATTCTACAAAAGAGGTCGTTTACCCCCCTTCCTAGTCATTTTCCAATTCTGCCCCGATACGCTGTAGACTCTTTACTAATTGTTGAATAGCCGCTTCGTATTGCTGGTCCAATTTCTCAAAATTTGTAGTGGATTCATTCGAAATTTCGTACTGAATGGCAGGTAACATCCAGGAAGCGTAGCCACTATATGGGTCTGTGGAAGCATAAAGGGACTTGTACCAATTACCGAAGGGCATGCCTTCCTTTAGCAGAAAGCTTTTTTCCAGGCGTAACAGTTCCCTATTAACCCGTGAGATCACCCCGGAACTCAACGACTCTCTTTCCAGCCCATCCCTAATCTTTGCCTCCGTTTCTTTACCGACAGCACTCAGTTTTTCCAGGGCTTGTTTTGTAGCTGTAAAGCCCTCAAAATCCTGAGCATACTCTGCAATACGGGATTTTGCATCTGCCATATGCAAAGTGAGATCTTTGGCGTATCGGCTTACATCATAGGGAATAAGGGTGGCATTAGCCAATCTCAGTGCCATGATACCGGCCCATTGGGCAATGGTTCCCCCCATTTGAAAGCTGGGATCCGAAAAATGCTCGTAAAAATAAAGATCATCGTAGTTGGTATGGTATAGCGTGGGACCACCTGCGCCGCCGCTAAGGGAAGGAATGCCCGTATGCATGTAGAAGGCGATATGATCCGACCCTCCTCCCAGATTTCCAATCCTTGGCTCCTCCTGGTTTCCTTTCCACACTTCGTAAACGGATTTGGATGAATCCGGGTAGCTTACCTCCTGAGCAGCGTCTACCATGACTTTTTTTAGACTTGGTGCGGCGGATCCCCCGATGTTTCTTCCGGATACACCGGCATCAAAATTTAGGTAGGCAACTGCTTTCGCCCCCAATTCTTCTTTCATTTGCTCTACCCATTCGGTCGATCCGATTACTCCATGTTCCTCCCCGTCCCAGTGGGCGATCAGGATGGAGCGTTTGGGGCGTTTTCCTTCCCGGGCGAGCTTGCCCAGGGCTTCGCTAAGGGTCAGCAACATGGAAGTACCGCTGTTTGGGTCGGTAGCTCCAAATGCCCAAGCATCGTAATGACATCCTAAAATGATCCATTCATCGGGGTAGGTACTTCCTCTCAGGGTACCTACTACATTGTAGATCGGTACTAAACCAATGGGTTGGTCCACCATCAGCCTTACGGTGAGTTGGGGCCCACCTTCCACCCGATAGGTGAAGGGCAATCCTCCCTGCCAGCCTGCAGGAACAGGTTTTCCATTCATTTGGCTCAATATTTTCGCTGCCTCTCCATAGGGGATGGGGGTCACGGGAATGGTATGTAATTGCGTATCCTCAGGGTCTAGCCTATTTATTTTTGTTTTTCCTTCTACGGGAAGTGCAGGCTCAAATGGGGTCAGCGGATCGCCGGTAAAGCTTTCTGTCAGCAGAGAGCCCCTTTGTATGGCACTCTCGTTGTAGAAGGGGCCATCCGGATACACCAGCCCTTTGGTAAAGCCTCTGTCTTCGGGATCGGTATAAATGATCAATCCGGCTGCGCCATATTGTTCGGCAAATTTCGCTTTATAGCCCCTGAAGTTCTGACCATAGCGGGCGATGACGAGTTTACCTTTCAAATCAATCCCCATGGAGGTCAGTTTCTCAAAATCAGCTTTGGTTCCGTAATTGGCATAAACCACCTCAGCGGTTACGTCACCGGATCCGGAAAAGGCATTCCAACCTTTCTTGAGTTCCGGATGCCCGGAAAAGGTATCTGCTTCCAGGATGTATTCCTGTTGATTCAAAGGGTTGCGTTTTGGAGTAACTATTTCTACCAGGGACTGGCCGGGGTCATTGGGCAGGTAAACATCGTAAGGATATAATTTGGTTTGCCAACCTGCGGCATCCATGACTTCGACCATATAGTCTCTCACGTCTTCGTTTGCCTTGGTTCCAGCGATATGGGGGTGTCGGGTAATGGTGGCCAAATGGGTTTTGAAGCTCGCAAAATTGACGGATTCCATAAAATGCTCCTCCAGTTCGTTCTGAGCCTTGCTGTCGATGGAAGAAAATCCATCGAGGCGTTCCACTTGTGAATATCCCCATGCCGTATTAAAAAAAATGGCAAAAATTAACGCTAATTTCTTCATGGTTAATTAAGAATTTGGTTGACAGATACAATTCGCTCCGTTGGGTTCTGGCGAATTCGCTTGGTCCGGAGGTAACGGCCCAACTCATAGGCATCGTAATTTTCGTCATTTGGATCAAAGCTACTGATCCGTACCCTGCCTCTGGAATGGATAAATTGATTATCTCCAATCCACATGCCCACATGAACCACTCGTTCCCGACTGTTTTCAGTGGCGGGAACGCCAAAGAACAATAAATCTCCAATCTCTAAATTCCCCCAATTTTTATCGCTGTCGATCAATTCGCCTTCCAGAATTTGCTGGGAAGCGTCTCTGGGAATTACCATCCCATTTAGGAAGTAGATGGTTTTAGTAAAACCGCTGCAATCCATTCCCTTGGGCGAGGTACCTCCCCAGAGGTAAGGGGAACCCATCATCCGTTTAGCCGTTTGGACCAAAGAGGTGTCATCTGTACTCCGACTGTTTATCCATTCTTCGTAGGGAACGGCCATACCGGCAGCAATAAATCCCCTTCTACCATCCGGTAATACAACCTGATAGCCCTGCGGGGAACGATCTTCTATTTCCAATACATTGCCAGCCGTGATATCGCTCACAATACCTTCTTGATTTTTATCCGTATAGATATTACCAATCATCTCGGTAACCACCACCTTTTCCTTACCCATCCAGTCATCCAGGGATTTTTGGTCGATGGGTACAATGGCTGCTGCATCTACCCATGAAATGTAATCATCCGGAGTTTGAACCAGGTACCAGGAACCTGATTCTTTTAGTACATTCAATGGAGTGCCCATCAAGGCTTGCGTGGCCAGTTCCGCCGAATGCTTGGGTTCACTACGAATATTCGCCACGGAATTGGTGACCAAAGCAAAGGTGGCTTCACCCAATCCGGACTCGGGAAGTAGGGTAACGCTATCTTTAAAAGGTAGCTTATCAGCGGTGAGTTTTTGTACCAGTGCCTGGTGGGCCTCCGGTAAATTGGTTTCTCCTGCGAGCGTTCCCTTTTCCCAGTAAATATCAAACAGTGCAATTCGCTTATCCGGCGCAAAATCCGCCCTGGTGGAATCAATGATGGATTGAACCCTTTCTTCCTGCATGGGTGCCTGGCAGGAGAAGAGTATCAAAACAAGGGCAATAGAAAACAAAAACGAATTTTTCATAAAATCACCTTAATAATTTAATCAAATGTAACTAAAAAGGGACAACTAGTGAAGAATAGGTATCAATTTTCCGGCTTCATTTCCCGATCTAAAAATTCCTGGTATAACCGAATATGCCGGTTGGTCATGGGGATTTTATACCCATCGATGAATACCTGAAGTATTTGCGTTTTAGGCTCGAAGGGGTCGCCGTCGGCAAGGAATAAGGTAGCGTTTTTGCCCACTTCAAGGGATCCCAATTTGTCCGCTACATTAAATAGCTCTGCAGGGTGTAGCGTGATCGCTTTAAGAGCTTCTTCTGTTCCCATTCCATACGCAGCAGCAAAACCTGCATGAAAAGGAAGGTTTCGTACATTTTCGGTATCCTGGGTTCGGATCGTCACTTTCACGCCGGCTTTTTGCAGGACAGAAGCATTGGCATAAGGCGAGTCATAGGCATTTGATTTCCTCGAAGGCAACGCCAAAACCGGTCCTGTTATCACCGGGATACCTGCTTCGGCCAGTTTTTCGGCCACTTTCCAGCCTTCGGCGACTCCTGTAAGGACGAGATCGATTTCCTTGTCTTTCACCCATTCAAGGGCACTTAAGATGTCCTTGGCAGCATTTACTTCAATAAATAGCGGTAGTTCTCCGCTCACCACCTTTGCAAGGTGAGCCATTTCCGGGTAATAGTCAACTTCACCTCCTTTTTCCTGAATTTGGTGGTAGGTACTCGCCTTTTCCCAAATAGCATCGATTTCTTCCAATGCTTTTTCTGCTTCTTTTTGAATGGTTTCAGCAGACCGGCTATCATAGCCACCTGCTTTTGCCGCCGAGGGAAAATTCATTAATACGGCACGGAAACCGGCATCCATCTGATCGGGCGTGTAGCCATTCAACTGGATCAGTGCAGCGGTTCCCGGGAAATAACCACCCCGAGGTTGGGTAAGCACCGTGGTAACGCCACTTACCCGAGTGACGGGTATGGCCACAGCATTGGGATTGACAGCTGTCAGCGCTTGCATCTGCGGAGTTACTTTGCCCAGTTCCATATAATCCTGCGTCTCCGGAAGGGAGTTGACTTCCACCAGTCCAAGACTGGTACCACTGTCAATAAATCCCGGATAAAGGCGTTTGCCAGTACAATCGATAACCAGGTGATTTTCCTCCGGCAATCCTTTGCCTATGGCAGCAATTTTACCGTCTTGAATCAATAGATCAGTTCCTTCCAGTATTTCTGAGGAGACGGTGTATATACGAGCATTCTTCAAAAGAAAATCTCCCTTAAAAGGTTTGATTACTTCACCGTCAATCTGTGCATAGAGCTGTAGATGGAGTAATAGCAGCGAAAGGAATAGTATGGATATCTTATTTTTCATGGTTAAACTAGCAGGGGAGACTAATGATTGTGTTCGAAAAGGTTACGGCCAAATCCGGTAAAATAGAAATCTACATCGCTCATGCAATTGATATGATCTGCATGGAGAAACATAGGTTCCAGCGTCTCTTCCGGATCTACTTTCAATCGCTGGTCTGTTTTATCTTCTTCTCGGTCAAAATACTTGATTCCATCTACCCAGGTCATCTGTGGAATGGCATAAATGGATAGGGGATGCTTATCAAACAGCACCAGGTCGGCCTGCTTACCCTCTTCAATGGAACCTACCCATTGATCAATGCCCAGTTGCCGGGCAGGATTGATTGTAATCAATGCCAGGGCCTCCTCATCGGATAGTCCTCCGTACCGTTGGGTTTTGGCGGCTTCATGGTACAAATGCCGGATCAATTCAGCAGAATCCGAATTGATGGAAGTAATCACACCATTTTTGGTTAATATAGCGGCATTGTAGGCGGTGGAATAATACACTTCGAATTTGTAAGCCCACCAATCGGAGAAAACCGAGGCTCCCATCGTGTATTTGGCTAGTTCGGGGGCTACTTTGAACCCCTCGTTTACATGGGAAAACACAATTTTATCAATACCATAGTCCTGGCAGACCTGGATTAGCATGTAGATTTCATCTGCCCGGTAGGAATGACAATGAATGATGATTTCCCCATCCAGAATATCCAGCAGCGTCTCTAGCCTGGAATTAAAAGTAGGGGGTACCTGCCGGTTATTTTTCTGGTCCTTTACCTTATTCCATGCTTCCCAGCTTTCTTTGTATTGAAGGGCTTCTTCGAAACCATTTCGGATCACGGCCTCAACCCCCATTCGGGACCGGGGTTGTAGGTTTTTGCCCCTTCCGTGCACCCGCGTTGGATTTTCTCCTAAGGCAAATTTTATGGTTCGGGGAGCCTCCTCCATGACCAATTCATCCGGATTAAAGGTGCCGTACCGATGCTTCAGTGTGATGTTTTGTCCCCCAATGGCATTGGCGGAACCGTGCATGGCGTGAGAGATGGTCGTTCCGCCTGCCAGTGCCCGGTAAATCCCTATATCAAAAGGATCGATCACATCCTCCATTTTTACTTCTGCTGTGATCGGGCTGCTGGCCTCGTTAATAGCTCCCAGGGCCACATGGGAATGCGCATCAATAATTCCCGGCATGAGGAATTTTCCGCTGGCATCGATGACAGGAACATCCCCGGGAACCTGAAGTTGCTTTCCAATCTGGTGAATGATCCCATTTTTGACCCATACATCGGTAATTTCTTTAACTCCGTCCGTTATGGTGATGACATGTGCGTTTTGAATGAAAACGTCACCCTTTTCGATCTCCTGAGCCTGACTGGCACCTATAAAAAGGGTCAGGATGATTATTGAAACTAGTATTTTTCTAACCATTGCTCTTTTCCGGTTTATCCTTCTTGACAGCCTTCACGGGGAAAGTGCCATATCCAATTATCTTCATATCACCCGTGAATTTTTTTTCCGATAGGTTTCCACTGACCTCTACGTCGAGCTTATCGCTTCCCACCGATACGGTAAAAGAAAATTGCATTTTTTCCTCGGTAATAACGGCATCTTCGATCGAGGAGGTTTTCATCCCTTGCCCTTGCGGATCTTCGTAGGTAATGGTTCCGGTCCATTTTCCGTCACTTAGATTGATTTTCCAGGTACCCGTTGATTTCCCTCCTTGCGTTTCAGCCTCATACTCCCAGGTAGTCTCTTCCTTTGATCCTTTTTCGGGCTTTTCAGAATAATCAAACACGTAGCCATCACTGACCACCATCTGAATGGCAGCCCCTTCTGTAAATAGCGTGTCGGTCATAATCAGGAGGTTGGCCATTTTCCCTTCAGAAATAGTACCGGTTCTATCGTCTATTCCGAGTAATTTTGCCGGGTTTACGGTTAATGCTGCTAGTGCTCCATCTTTACTGAGGCCATTTTCAACCATAAGTTGTAAATTTTTAAAAAAATCCCCTCTCGGTAAATGTTTGGTCGTAAGCGCAAAAGGAATGCCTGCCGCTTCATATTTCCCCGCCAGTGCCAAGGATTGCTTGTACGCTTCCTTGGTTCTATCCATTCGGGTTTCAAAGTCCTCGCTTTTATCACCGGAGGGAATTTCTGAAGAAGGATCCTCCGGTAGTTTCAACGTGAGGACCGCACCAACTTGCTTTTCCTTCAGAAGTGGAATGAGTTTATCTCCTTCATTGATTCCCGTAAGAATTAGTCGAAATTGATTTTCATCTTTCATTTTCAATGCTCTCCGGATATCCAATTCATCGGAAATTTCTAAAAGTACAGGCAGGTCACCGTTAATAACGGGAATTAATGCCTCTAAAACGGGTTTTTTCTCCAGCCGGCTGATGTTCCGATTCGCTGCATACATTTCCTGATGTTTTTTGTACAGACGGGCATTTTGGATAAGGTCTCTCCAGGTAGCCATGACACCCAGGTTGGTATTGGGGTATACCCCACCAACCGTACTAAATTTGAAGTAGATCGATTGGTGTTCGGCGATCAGGTTGTTTTTACCCTCTTGCCCATAGATTACCAAGGCAGAGGTGCCTGGAAGCATTCCTTTACCCAGGGGTAATTTTTGCGCCAGGGTAAATCCTAACTTACGCCAGGCCTTATCATGGGGATTTGATTGTTGATAATACTCCGTTACGTTAAAATGCGGATGAATGCCCGCAATTTCCGGCATGGGCTTGGAAGGATCGAACCCCTCCGGTTTTTCAGGTAGGGTGGGTTCCACCACTCCTGTTTTATTGGCCATGTCTATAAACCCGGCATATACAAATAAGGAATCTCCGTTGATTTCCTGAGCTGCTGCCGGTAAGGGAATGTCCTTACCAACAGCCGTGATGATACCCTCTTCAAACAGTATGTGCTGGTTTTGGAGGATTTCTCCCGGTGATGGAATCAGGGTGGTGTTGGTAATTACGTAACTGCTTCCCAACCTTCTCTCACCATTCCGGTCACTTTGCCCGAAAAGCGGTTGGGTTAGGAGAATAAAAAGGAATAAACAGGAAACTGAAATTGGAATTAATAGGTCTTTAAAATTCATTTTGTGTTCATAACAATCCTGGCAAACAACAAAATAAATCAGTAATAAGCAAAATTGTAATTTTTTTTTACCAGCCTTTCATTTCTATACAGGAATGGTTTATAAATGCTGAAAAATGTAGTGGGAAGAAATGATTTGCCCTTTTTTACAAAAAAATGACTTAAATGAGGTTGTTTTTAGTAACTTTGAAGTTTGTTAATAGAACAGAATAATAAGAAGGACCTATTTAAAATAATAATTAATTCTATCCCAGGCTAATTCCATTTCCAAATGAAGAAAAGTTCGCTTTTTAAAGAATTGTTTGTCAATATAAAAACAACAGGTGCCGTTACATTTAGCTCAAAATCACTGGTAAATAAAATGTTGTCATTTGCTGATTTTAACGGAGCAAAAGTCATTATTGAGTTAGGAGGGGGAGATGGAAGCATTACCCGTGGAATCGTGGAACGCATGGATTCGGATTCAGTTTTGTATGTTTTTGAAATCAGCGAGCATTTTTGCAGAAATTTGAGCCGGCAATTTGCCTCGGAGAATGTAAAAATAATTTGTGATTCGGCAGAGAATCTCGACAAGCATTTAGACGGAAAAGCGGTGGATTTGATTTTGTCCTCCTTGCCCTTTAGCCTTATACCTAAGGAATCCAGAACTGCCATTTATGAAAAAAGCCGGTTGATTCTGAAACCAAGCGGGTTTTTCATTCAAATTTGTTATTCTTACCTTTTGCGTTTTCAATTTGCTTCCTATTTCAGCAATATCAAAACAGCCTTTACGCTTAAAAATTTTCCTCCGGCATTTATCATCATCTGCAATACTTGACAGCCGGATAAGTTCCGTTAATTTTTTATATTGCCTTTGATGAAATCAAATTTTCCAAAAGGCAGGGGTACGGGCAACAGGCCTGATAATTTGTTTGAAAAAAACAGATTTGTCAGGGAACATGCAGAGGGTATAGATCTGGATGAAACCGAGCAGCGTCTGACCACCGAGTATTTAATGGTGAGCAGCAAAACGGCAATCAGCACCAATGATAGTCCGGACATACCTTTAAGTTCATCCGTAAACCCGTATCAGGGATGCGAGCATGGCTGCATCTATTGTTACGCACGAAATAGCCATACGTATTGGGGCTACGATGCCGGCTTGGGATTTGAGAGTAAGATCTTGGTAAAAAAGGATATTGTTTCCTCCCTAAGAAGGGAATTCGAAAAGAAGCGGTACAAGCCCAACCCCATCATGTTATCCGGAAACACCGATTGTTACCAGCCTGCGGAGCGGAAATTTAAACTGACCGCTAAGATACTCGAACTTTGCCTGGAATTTTGCCATCCGGTCAGTATCATTACTAAAAATGGCTTGATAGAGAGGGACCTACCGACACTTAAATTATTGGCTGAAAAAAGGTTGGTTCATGTTTATTTTTCCATTAACCATCTTGACCCCGGATTAAAACGGATTTTGGAACCCCGAACGGCTACCGCCCGAAAAAAAATTCAACTCATACGAACATTTTCTGATCAGGGAATTCCTTGTGGCATTATGGTTGCACCGTTAATTCCAGGAATCAACACGGAAGCCATGCCGGAAATCATTCGGCAAGCCGCCGCTGCAGGTGCCAGGAAAGCGGGATATACGGTGGTTCGGCTAAACGGGCAGCTTAAAGAGTTGTTTCAAGAATGGCTGGATGTACATTTTCCTGATCGAAAGCGTAAAGTTATGCATCAGATAGAATCGTTGCACGCCGGTCGCAGTAATGACACGGAATGGGGAAGAAAGATCAAAGGAGATGGGGTTTTGGCGGATAGCATAGCAGGACTTTTTCGGGTTTCGGTAAGAAATCACCTAAAGGGCGAAAAAATGCCTGAGTTTGATTTGGACATATTTAAAGGAAATGGACAACTGAATCTTTTCTAACATGAATTACCTGAACGAGGGCATATTGGTACTGGCTACCATGGAAATGGCCCAAAGAAACAAGGGAAGCTACTTTAGCCCCACCGATGTGTTACGCTGGATCTATCCAATTGACTGGCGTTCCTTTCTGGACGAAGAAAAATGCGCCCTGACCTGGCTTCAGGGAGAGGGGCTATTGGAAGTCTTGGTAAATGGTAAGCCGGTGAAGTCAAACTTTTCATTATCGGAACCTGTTACCATTAGACTTAAATGTGAATAATTATGAGCGACCTACCTAAAACAACCGTACAAATACCGGATTCAAAATCAGCTGCCACCTTTGGAACAGGCTGCTTCTGGTGTACGGAGGCCGTTTTTCAGAAGTTGAAAGGTGTAGAGAGCGTGCAATCCGGGTTTTCAGGAGGGCACGTAGAAAACCCTTCTTATCAGGACGTGGTTAGCGGAACCACAGGACATGCCGAAGTGGTCCATGTGGTGTTTGATCCGGAGGTCATTGCCTTTCCCGAATTGTTGGAGGTTTTTTGGTCTAGCCATGATCCAACGACCTTGAATCGACAGGGGGCAGATGTGGGACCGCAGTACCGATCGGCAATTTTCTACCATTCAAAAAACCAGCAACAAGAGGCACTTAAACTCAGGCAGTCGCTGGACGAATCTGGGGCATTTGATAATCCCATTGTAACTGAAATTACACCTTTTTCCAATTTTTACCCCGCAGAGGAATACCATAACAACTATTTCGAATTAAATGGAAATCAACCTTATTGCCAGTTTGTGATTCGGCCTAAGGTTGAAAAATTTAAAAAAGTATTTGCCGGAAAGTTAAAGTAAGTCAGCTGATTCTTTACTTTTTACCCCTTTGAGCAGGGCATCAGCCCGGTAAAAAGTAGTAAGTTTTTACAAATTTTACTGCCAATACTTTTATGAAACGAACCAAAGCTCAGGAATCCAGATCTGCAATCGAGCGATTGTACATTACCATGCGTCACCTTTTCATGCGGGGAAATTACAAGCCTACGGGTGTTTCGGGGGAGTCGCTGGTACAGGCACTGCTCACATTAAGTCCGGAAATTTATGGTTTGGTCAATGACCCGGAAAAACTGGAATTGGACGGCTTATTGTACGTTATGGAGCGATTACCCAGTGGAATCGAAGAGTGTCGGTACATTCGCCTGATCAGTAGGGAAGGGTACGAGGACTCCGGATTTCCCGCCTTGGTTCCGGCCAAAAGAAAGCGAAATTGTTACCGGGTGGATGAGGAACAGATGTATGTGGAAATGACCCGGGGAAAAAGTGACATTTACGACATCCTGACCCACCTTACTTTTTTATTCATTGAATCTGAAAAAATCCGAAAGAATAGCAGTGATCCTAAAGGCCGGATCAACCTAAACTGGAAAAAGCTTCAGCAGGTAGTAAGCCAGGAAGAAAATGGCGAGGAGTTCAATGAAGAGGCTGCTTGTTCTTACCTAAGCCACCTTACGGGAAGAACCTTTGAAGAGACCAAATCCGCCGTACAGAAATTCAAGACTTCTCAGAATAGTAACAGCCTGTTTGCTATTATTTACCATATGGGACGGTTGTCCATGGAGGAGGCGTTGGAGGGGAATGACCGGGAAGTTTCCTTTTCCGCAACCCTTCGGGAACGGGTGGGGCATCATGTATATGGAGAAAGCTGGGCCAATACGATCAAGGTGGTGCTGGATGAGGAAAACCTGTTGGAGCGCCCAATGCATGTAATCAGTGCTAACCTTCACAGCGTGGTCAATACCATTTATGGGCACCAGGCCCTTGGGCTGGAAAATTACGAAGCGATTGAGGAAATGGCCTTAAAAATAAGCATTCAATCGAAAGGCAATAGGGAAAAGGAAATGCTGGAGTATGCCCGGAGTCATGGCTTGATTTCTGTTCCGGATACTTCGGGTACCAATATCGGAGTACAGATAATCGATACCGGAAAAATGGAGTCCGGTACGCTTTTACCGGGTTTGCCTTTACCTGAGGAAAGCAAAAAACGGCCGGTTTTGGTGGTTATGGATTACGCCTTTGGCGAACAAGCCTATGAATGCTTTGACGAGTTGCTAAAGCCGTATGAAATTGGTCAGCAAAAAATACCGCTGAATATCATTTCAAGCTCGATCATGGGCAAGGCGGGTATATTAGAGGGTAAAAAAGGGGATATAATGATTCCCAATTCCCATGTTTTTGAAGGGACTGCGGATAATTATCCGTTTAAAAATGAATTGGATCCGGAAGATTTTGAAGGGTACGGCTTGGGTGTATATGAGGGGCCTATGATTACCGTCCTGGGCACCTCATTACAAAACAGGGATGTGTTAGGTTACTTTATGGACTCCTCCTGGCAGGCTATCGGCTTGGAAATGGAAGGGGCCCACTACCAAAAGGCCATTCAATCGGCGAGCAAAATTCGAAACAGCATTCGCAAAAGTGTGAAGGTAATGTATGCCTATTATGCCTCGGACAATCCCCTGGAAACCGGAAGCACGTTGGCATCAGGAGCGTTGGGAAAAGACGGAGTCCGGCCTACCTACCTGATCACCTACAAGATATTGGAAAAGATAGGGAAAGCCTGGTAACCCTTCATCCGGAATCGCCCTTTTCTTTATTTTCTTTTAATCCTTCCTTGAATATGGAGGCATCCCAGGCATGGTCATTCAGGCTAAATCGACGGTTTAATTCGGAATTTAGCAATTTTTCCTGCATGGAAGCCTTCCCATAAAAATCTGAATCCAACTTATACAATTCACGGATTGTCACATGTGGCATGTCCTGGACTTCCGTTACCATGCCTTTCATTATCCTGGAATGCTCAAATGTAGGGTGGGCCATTAGGACTAGAATATTTCTCATGCTGCGGAGCTATTTCGCTCTAAATCGGATCGAAAAGGGAATATCGATCCGATGATGAAGAAACGGCTTTTGCGGAAAGGTTCCAACAGGTAGGGAGAAAAATGAAACAGATAAGTATTCTTTTTTAATCTTTAAATACCATTTAAGAGAAAAGCGATGAAAACGTTATTTTTCTATATGCAAATCCTCATTTTTTACCCTTTAAATTTTTATTGAAACACTTGGATTTGATGTAAATTTCTTTCAAATTTGAGAAGGTAGTGTTAAATTTTGACTGTGTTACAAGCAGCAAAATTTAGTAGCTATCTATGGCTAAACGGTAGTTGTTTCACTACTTCGGTGTCTGGCTTATCGGAGGAATTCGAACGTTTTCAAACGGTTTACTCCGGATAAATCACAGGGAGTCATCAGGGCTCAGGAATATTGATCTTTTAGACGCGTATAATTTAGCATAATTACCAATGATTTTTGAAGTTTTCCAGATTCTCAGCGAGCAGGTAAACCAATACTTTCAGGAAATGGGGCTGGAAGATTCTCAATTAATTATAGAAAACATCGCTCTGGCAGAAGGATCTTCCGACGCAGCTGATGCCATGCGGGATAAAACGGTTTTAACGCTGGTAAACCTCCACGAGGAAGGAACGATGAAGAATTTTCCCAATCACCAGTTGAGGGAGGATCAGGTACAGTACCGGAATCGGGTGATTAATCTGCATTTGTTTTTATTGTTTTCTGCCAATCGCAATATGTACAGCAAATCCCTAAAAGATTTATCGGCCGTTATTTCTTTTTTTCAGGGAAAAAAACTGTTTACGCAGGGCAATACTGTTTTTGACCGGGAACTAGACTCCATGCAACAGGTGGGGAATTTCCGGTTTACCATGGAGTTATACACGCCTACTTTTGAGGAATTAAATTTTATCTGGGGCACCTTGGGGGGGAAGCAATTTCCATCCGCGCTTTACCAGCTAAACCTGCTTCCACTAGAAAGGGATATGAGCCAATCAAAGGGGCCATTGATTCAGCGCATTCGTTCCGATGTAAAAAACCGATCTTAGTTATGCAAGTCGCCGCATATAGAACCCTGTTTTCAATTGATATTCTGCACAATTTCCATTTAAATAATGGGGAAGAGCGGTTTGAAGACATGCCGGATGATGATAGGGTAAAAGCATTAAGGTACTATCGGTGGGAATCCTTTTTGAAAATTAATCCTACGAAAGCAACCCGGAGAAATTTGGAACGCTTTCAATTCCTTGTAAAAAATAGTTCCAGCAAGTTCCGGGTACTGGTCAGAGTTGGCGAGGATGCGCCTCAGGAAAGTTTTATTCCGATTGAGCAGGAGTTGACGCTTGCTTTTACGGTTGATTACAGGGATCCGCATTTTGAAAATTACACCGACATGCCTTTTCTGGTTGGTAACAAAATGCTTTTTGCAAATTTTCAACCGGAAGAGCCGGAGGGGCTGGATTTCCATCCCATATCATTGGACAATGAAGCCGAATATTTTTCCGACAATTGGCTGGTATCCGATGAAAATTTTCAGGTGTTAATGGAAAGGTATGCGGGTCTGGATGCTGGAATCTCACCTGTGGGTTTACTTCTAATTCGGATGCAGGGAGAATCAGGTGCTCGAAACGTAATCAATATCAATCAGTCCATTAAAATAACGCCGACGGTCTTTAAAATTCATTTCAATAACCGAAGTACCTATTGGAGATTTTTGCAAGCCTCCAGCGGAACGGAAATAGAGACCAACCAACCCAAACCGCTTACAAAAAATGGTTTTGTGGAACTAGATCCTGAGGCCGATTTTGATGTGGATGCGGGATCAATCAGCCAATTCAGGTTCCCCAATCCGGGGATAAAACGTATTAATTCAGATGGAAACAATTATTATTCAGAAATCACCATTTAACAGGATGAATCATGGCAGCAAATTACAGAACCCCGGGTGTCTACATTGAGGAAATTTCAAAATTTCCTCCATCCGTAGCGCAGGTAGAAACCGCCATTCCGGTATTTATCGGATACACCGAAAAAGCCCGTGAAAAAGAAGCAGATACTACCGAAACCCTTTCGAACCAACCTAAAAGAATCGTATCCTTATTGGAATACGAGAATTTTTTTGGCGGACCGGAACCCGAAACGGAGATTAAGGTTCAGGTTACCGAAGAACTAGGAGAGAAAAATATTTTGGTAGAGCATCCCGACCCGGAAGACAAGTCTCCTTTTTTGATGTACTATGCCTTGCAGGCTTATTTTGCCAATGGTGGCGGCCCCTGTTATATTATTTCGGTGGGCGTATATGCGGATGCCGATCCTATTACGCCGGTAGCCTTGGCTGCTTTAAACGTAGGTTTGCAGGAGCTGGAAAAGGAGGATGAACCAACCTTGATTCTTTTTCCGGATGCCACCTCCTTGCCGGAGCCCAGCGAATTTTACTCATTGTATAATAATGCCCTGGCTTTGTGCAGAAAAATGAGAGACAGGTTTACCATTTTGGATACCTATACCAACAACATGGAAACGGAAATTTCGCTGGAAACGGGCGTAAGGGAATTGATTACTTCGGATTTGCAACTTAAAAAATACGGAGCAGTCTATTTTCCGTACCTGGAAACCATTTTGAATTACCAATACGATCCCGAGCAAATCGAAATTACGCATGTCATTTCGGATGCTTCCCCGGTTTCAGATATACTGGAGGAGGTCGATGATATTTTGCTGGAAGCGGAAGTAATCATGACGGATTTGCCTTCGGAAGTCACCGCATTTTCGGATGCCAATACCGCCCTTCAGGCAGAAACGGATGAAAATGCAGTTACCACCAAGTCAACGGTGATTGATCCATTGCAGGGAATAGTGGATGGATTGAATGCCTTTGCCGGGCTGATGACTGAAGTAGTCGAGGATACCAATAACGTGGCAGCACTCGCGCAGGAAGTAGACGCAACCTTAGCTACGGTTGCTACCGAGGCTTCTAATGCATTGAATGATGAGTTAGAAGATGCTGCAAATTTACCTTCTTTGATACAGGGTCTCCAGGGGCATTTGGATATTCTCAATGATGATGTCAATGGGGCAGCCGTTAAGCAAGCTTCTACCGATGCTCAAACCACCCTTACCGGTACGGACATTAACACGCTTTTGCAGGGCATTCTGGATTTGATCGATCCGACTATTTTAGATGCCCTACTGGATATTGAGGAATTAGATATGGTTTCGGAAGGAGAGCTTGAAGGTCTTTCTCTAAGTGAAGTGGAGGACATAGACAGTGCTACCTACAATAATATCAAGGCAGAAATTAACAAACTAAAAGTCCTGTTACCCCCATCTTCACTAATAGCAGGCGTGTATGCGCGCGTCGATTCCAATACCGGTGTTTGGAAAGCACCGGCAAACGTGTCGTTAAATTACGTGGTAAAGCCAAGCGTTAAAATCACCAATGACATGCAGGACAGGCTCAATGTGGACACCATCGCCGGAAAATCCATCAATGCCATCCGCTCCTTTACTGGAAAAGGCACCCTTGTCTGGGGAGCCCGTACACTGGCAGGTAACGATAACGAATGGCGCTATGTATCGGTCAGAAGGTTTTTCAATATGGTAGAAGAATCGACCAAAAAAGCCACCGAACAATTTGTATTCGAACCAAACGATGCCAATACCTGGGTGAAAGTGCGCGCTATGATCGAAAACTTTCTGATCCAACAATGGCGCGCCGGAGCATTAGCAGGTGCAAAACCAGAGCATGCGTTTTATGTTCGGATTGGTTTGGGGCAGACCATGACTGCCATGGATATATTGGAAGGAAAAATGATTGTGGAAATCGGTATGGCAGTAGTAAGGCCCGCCGAATTTATTATCCTGAAGTTTTCTCACAAGATGCAGGAGTCCTGATTACGTAATTTCACACCCTAAAATGTAACAAACCATGAGTTATCCATTATCTAAGTTCCACTTCCAGGTAGAATGGGCTGGAACGAATATCGGATTTACAGAAGTTTCCGGCCTGGACGTAGAAACGGAGGTCATCGAATACCGGCACGGGGCAAGTCCCGAATACAGCAAAACCAAAATGCCAGGAATGCAGAAATTTAGCAACATTACCCTCAAAAGAGGGACTTTTGCCAGTGATAATGAGTTTTATGCCTGGTGGAATTCGGTACAGCTCAATCAAATAGAAAGAAGAGACATTACCATATCGCTATTGAATGAGGAACACGAGCCTGTGGTGGTATGGAAAGTGAAAAATGCCTGGCCTACCAA
Organism: Cyclobacterium sp.; assembly: GCA_041685605.1. Taxonomy (GTDB): domain Bacteria; phylum Bacteroidota; class Bacteroidia; order Cytophagales; family Cyclobacteriaceae; genus Cyclobacterium. The sequence continues at coordinate 42,105 of JAWLFL010000011.1, forward strand.
AGTGCAATCCACAGATTTAAAAGCAGATGGCAATGAGGTCGCGATTGAAAGCATGGAGCTGGTTCATGAGGGTCTGAGCATTCAAAACGAATAGGTATGGCTTATGATTACCCGCCGGTTGGTTTTCATTTTTCGGTTAGTTTTACCGGACTGGAAGAAGATGTTGATACTCAATTTCAGTCCGTTTCCGGATTAACGGTTGATATGGAGACAGAGGAGTTTGCGGAAGGCGGTGAAAACAGGTTCAAGCATAAATTTCCGGTGAAAACCAAGTATCCGAACCTTGTTTTGAAGAGAGGAATGGCGGTAGAGTCAGAGCTGATCCAATGGTGCAGAGATGCCATGGAGGGTTTTGAATTTACACCTAAAGATCTGACCATCAGCATTTTGAATGAAAAGCACGAGCCGTTGCGGACATGGAATGTAGTCCA